>NZ_JARVSI010000010.1:0-402169 GCF_030209255.1 Pseudomonas sp. CFBP2511
AGTCGAATGACCAGATTGCGGTGACTGTGGAGATGACACGAACCGAAGGTTTGCGTCACGAACGACACCTGCAACAGCTTGCTATCACATACCCGATTTGCTGAAGCGCGCCGCAGGGCACGATTCGGTACCCGAATTTCTTGACGACCATAGAACATTGGAACCACCTGATCCCATCCCGAACTCAGCAGTGAAACGATGTATCGCCGATGGTAGTGTGGGGTTTCCCCATGTGAGAGTAGGTCATCGTCAAGATTAAATTCCAAAAACCCTCATCGCTTACGCGTTGAGGGTTTTTGTTTTTGTGGCGTTTGATATTTCACATCGCTTCCAGCATGACAGGACGGTCAGGTGCATGGTCGGTGGCAGTTGGGGCTACGCGGAGTTTCTCGCATCAATCACAAAGCTCAATGACCCCGAGCACCACAACATGCTCGACTGGTATGGCGATGATGTTGATTCGGCTTTCTTCGACCATACCCGCGTCAATTATCGGTTGTACGGAATGAAGGTCTGAATCACATACAAAAAAAGGCCGCATTCTCATGCGGCCTTCCGGTTACAACTGACAGTCTTTATGACGCTACTTCTGGAACCGCTGGCTTCACTTCATCGCGACGCTGAATGTACTTCCAGTCCGCCTCGTCGATGTAGATGCCATTAGGTCCGCTGCCGCCTTCCAGGTCGATAGCCACATGGGCCGATACCTGAGGCTTCACGCTCGCCAGAATCGGAACGAAGCCCAGCTGCAGGCTTGTTTCCAGCAGTGCAGCCTGATTCTTCTCGTCGATGTCGGCTGCCTCGTCCAGGTAGTAAGGCAGGCGAACCCGCCCAGCCTGATCACGATCCATCAAGTGCAGTAACAGATACATATTGGTCAGCGCCTTGATGGTCATGGTCGTGCCGTTGGAGGCCGCGCCGTCGATGTCGGTGTGGATAACCGGCTGGCCATTGACCTTGGTGATCTCGAACGCCAGCTCAAAAAGGTCCTTCAAGCCCAACTGGTTATGGTTGGCAGCCACCAGTCGTGCCAGGTACTCCTTGGCTTCTTCGTTCTTGTTATCCTGCTCGACGCTCTGGCTCAGGTCGAAGACCGACAGTGTTTCGCCTTCTTCGTACTGCCCGGCGCTGTGGATAATCTGGTCGATGTGCTTGAGCGCTTCCTTGTTCGGGGCGAGCACGATGCGGAAGCTTGCCAGGTTCGACACCTGACGCTTGTTGATCTCCCGGTTGAACAGCGCCAGTTGATGCTCAAGGCTGTCGTAGTCGCTGCGGATGTTGCGCAGCGTACGGGCGATGTCGGTCACCGCAGCGCGGCGAGCCTTGCCCAGTGTCAGCGCTTCCTCGGTGCGGTGGGCATAGGCGTTGATCAGCAGTTGCAGACGACGCTCCATGTCATCCTCGCTGTCGAACTTCGCTACGCCCTTGAGGCGAACCTGAGCATAAAGCGCCTCGATCTGCCCATCGCTACGCAGCAGGCCTTGCCAGCTGTCCTGATAATCGTTGAGCAACGGCAGCAGGTTATCCATCGAATCGTCAATCGGGTCCATGAATGGCGTACCGAACGGCAGGTCCGCTGGCAACAGCTGTCGGCGACGCAGTGCGTCATCCAGTGTGCGTTGCTTGGATTCCATATCGCCGATCTGACGCGCGATCAGTTGCAGCTTGGCCGACAACTGCTGGACGCGCTCGGTGAAGGCGTCGCTGGAGCGTTTCAGTTCGTCCTGAGCCGCCTCCATCTGCGCCAGCTCTTCCAGCTTGGCGGACTCTTCGGCACTCAGGGTCTGGCAGCGACGGAAGTCTTCCAGTGCTTTCTGGGCATCTAGCACCTGTTGATACAGCGCTTCGGTCTGCACCTTGCTCGCCGAGCGGTCGGCAGCCACAGCCTGCTGGGTTTTAAGCTGCTTGAGTTCTTTTTCCAGGCGTTCTTTCTGATCGCGCAGTGCCGCGCGATCAGCCAGCGCTTGCAGAGCGGGTGGCTCAATGCTCGACAGATTGATTGTCAGGCCCGGCACTGCAAACTGGTCGCCCTTGAAGCCATCCAGAATGGTTTCCAGCGATTTGACCCACGCATCGCCATCGTCCAGCGCGATGCCTTGTTCACCCAGTGGCAGGCTGAACAGGGCGCTGTTGAACAGGCGCATCAAGCGCTCTACATCCGGCTGAGAGAACTCTTCGCGCAGTCGGGCATAGCTGTTGTTGTCGGCGTGATCGAGCTGCTGCTTCACCGACTTGAGGCGTTTTTCCAGGTCTCGCAGGCGCTCGTCCAGGTCTTCGGCGCTGAACTGCCGAGACTGGGCCAGTGCACCGGCCAGTTCATCGTGTGCGTCTTTGGCCGCCAGCAGCTGTTGCTCCAGCACCTTGGCATTATCGACGAGTGCGAAACGATTCTTGAGCACTGACAGCTCGCCCACCCAGCGCTGAATACCGCTGATCTCACGCTCCAGGCGCATCAGCTCCTGCGTGCTGCTGCGCTGGTCGTTCTGCATTTCATCCTGCTGCGCGCGATAGTGCTCGGCCTGGATGACCAGTTCTTCCTTGCGCGCACCCGAGTAATCCGACCAGGTGCCCAGCAGCGAATCGAGCACCGGTGACAGACGATGCAGCTTGCCACGCAACAGGTCGCGTTGCTTGACACCGGCAGCCAGCGCCTCGACCAGCGGGCCAGCCAGCACCAGCGAGTTGTAATCCTGCTCCATGCGTCGCACGTCGCGGAAAGCTTCTTCGCAGGCCGCGATGTAGTCGACGCTGCCCGAGCGCAGGCTGTGCTCGAAAGCATCCAGAAACAGCTGTTTGAGTTTGGCCGCTGTGATTTCGCGCATGTGCAGCAGGTTGATGAACAGTGCGCGAAAGGTCTTCAGGCTCTGTTCGCTGGTGGAGCGCAGCGGGATCAGTGTCAGGTCCAGCGGAATGGAGGTATGACCGCCGACCAGCAAGCGGCGCAGCTCATCGGGCTTGAGTTCGTAGGCTTTGAGGCCCTGACTTTCCAGATTGCTGAACAGCTCTTTCTGACGCAGGCACGTGTCGTTCTTCTGGTAATGACCCAGATCCAGCTCACCGGCATAAGCGAAGAACTGATGGCCGAAACCGCCACCCGGACCGCGACCCACAACGCCAATCACATGCGGGCCGTGGGGCAGGGAAACTTCCACCAGGATGTAGCTGGTGTCGGAGGCAAAGTAGAAGCGTCGCGATTGCTCCAGGCTGTACTTACCGAAGCTCATGTCCGACATGCGCGCCAGAATCGGGAACTGCAGGGCGTTGATCGAGGCGCTTTTGCCCAGGTTGTTCGCGCCATACACCGACAGCGGGTTTTCCAGCGGGAACAGGCCGAGGCTGTAACCTGCGGTATTCAGCAGAGCAAAACGGCGGATGCCATAACGTTCCTGGCTCATGTGTCCATCTCCTGTCGTTGCTCATCGGCGATTGCCCGGGCCAGCGCGTCTTCCTCGGTTTCTTCAGCGAATTCAGCAAGGTCCAGCGGGTCATCGGTTTCCAGCAGTTTCTCGTCGCTGTCGTCATCGATGAGCACCGGCGTCGGCAGTGGCAGCGCGCTGTGCAGGCTGGCTGCCAGGTCGCGGTCCTGTTGCACCGACAGGCAGACGTCGAGAAAACGGTGCATGGGCGGCAGGAAACGGTAGATGCCGACTTCTTCGCTGGCAAAGCCCAGTTGCGTCATGCGGCGCATGATCTTCTCTTCCAGCTCTTCCTGGGTCTGCACCTCGGCCTGGAGAAACAGGTCGCGGTACTTTTCCAGCATCGAAGGCAGCTCGTCGCGGCCCAGGCTGCCGCCGTCCAGCACGGCCATCGGGTCGCGGCCCTGATCAGCCAAGTGCTCGACGAGGATGAAGGTGAACAGCGCCAGGCGCTGAGCGGTCTTGTTGACCTGGGCTGCAGCCAGTTCCGGCACGAAGTAATAGAAGCCGCGAGTGTCGCAGACCAGCTCGTAGCCCAGTGCCTTGAACAGCGTGCGGTATTGATCCTGGCAATTGGACAACTGGGCGTACAGCTCCGGGTCGCGGCGGCTGATGTGATAGCCCTTGAACAGCTCGCGAAAGATCGGCGCGAGCTGGGACATTTCGGATAGATCAAGATGCATGAACAGGGCTCTCGGAATTCTCTGGCTGCTCGTCTTGCGCAGCGAGCAGGGCAAAGGAGCGCAGGCTGACGCGGTGCTCCCGGGTAAAATATTCGCGGCGCTCGAGGCGTTCGCGGGCGAAGCGCTTGTCACGCGACAACCGCGAGAACCAGTACAACAGCTCGTCGGTTTCGCCGGTGGGCTCCTGTTCCAGCAACCAGACCATCAGGTCGGGCATTGGCAGGGCGTCTTCGCAGCGCTCGAGCATCTCTTTGACCGTGCGCGGTGCACGGGGCGCGTCGCCCTTGCGGGTGCCGCTGGCCTTGGGGAATTTCGCCGGTTTGGGTTCAAAGCGCGCCAAAGCATAGACATAAGCTTCAACCTGGCTCGCGCTGCCCAGAAAGGTACTTTGCGGACGGGTGAACATCGGCATGGCCGCTTGCGGCACCGCGTCCAGACCTTTGCGCCGGATAGCTGACAAAGCCAGCGCCGCGCCTCGGGTCACGGCATTATGACGGCGAGCCTCTTCGCGCAACGGCAACAGCAGCTCGCGCGCATGACGCAAAGTCAGCTGGGCACTGGTCTGCATTTCGAGGATGCGCGCATGGGTGCGCAGCAGCATGTCGTCGTCGACCAAGTGGCCAAGCCGCTGCTGCTCGCTCAGTAGGCGCAACAGAACGACTTCGACCTTGCGCACGCCCTGTTCGAAGGCGCCATCGGCGTTGACCAGTTGAATCATCGGCTCGACGTATTCATCCCACGTGGCCAGCACTTCTGCATAGCGCTGACGCAACGGGATCTGCCGGTCGCTGGTCTTGGCTCGATCAGCCACCGCGACCAGCGCCTGTTCGTCGTTGGCCAGCTTTTTGAGGACGTCGCGCACCCGCATGTCCAGCAGCCGCAGCTGTCTGGCCAGATCGTTGGCATCGCGAACATCGAAGGCGTCCTGAATGTAACCGGCCAGTCGCTCAAGGTGACGCAGATAAGCTTCGATCTCCAGGCACAGGCCCAGCCGGTGTTCGCGGCGCAGGTAGGACAGAAAGTCGTGGATCTGCGCATTGAGTTCAAAGCGGTTCGGGCTTTTCGCGACGGGGACCAGAATGTCCAGGCGGATCCACACGTCCAGCAGGTTGGTGATGTCCTGCGGGGTACTGTCCTGTTGCTGGGCCGCCAGTTGCAGGCGCAGCTCGCTCAGGCTCAAAGTACCCTGGTCGAAATGTTCGCATAAAGGCTCAAGTAACGCCCATTGCTCGGCAAGGGCGCGCAGGACGCGCTTGGGTTCGATCATCGTTAGGCCGGCTTGTTGGCAAGTGAAAAGCGGCAATTGTACTGCATCAGTCGCCTGATATTTCACCTCAAGGCGATATGCTGCAGCGCGAAAAGGCGAACAACGCTAGAATTGCGCGCTCAACTTATCCACAGGTGGCTGACCCTTGCTCAACGAGTCCCGTCGCCGCGCTTATTTGACCGCCATGCAGGTGGTCAACTGGCTGCCGCGCACAGAACTGCCATTCGCCGCACCGTCGCGTCCGGAGCTGCTTGCGCCGTTGCCACCGCCGGTCGAGGTGCAGAGCATTGCGCCTGCCTCAGCGCCGTCCGCACACGATGCACCTGCGCAAGCGGCGAACGTTGTGCCGATTGCACGCCAGCCCGAGCGACCGAAAATCGAAGTGCCGCGCCCGTCGCTGGCCAGCACGCGTACCGTTGCACCTGTAGAAGAAGCCGCGCCTGCGCCCCCCAAGGCCCCGGTCGTGCCGCCGCCACGCTTCGCTCTGCAACTGCTGCGCGCCGGGCGCTGCATGCTGTTGGTAGAGCTGACCACCGGCCAGCCGTTTCAGAGTCGCGACCCTTCTTACCTCTTGCTCAAGGACATGCTGCGCGCTGCCGGCCTGCCTGACAGCCCGCAGATTATCGGTGAGCCGGTGCGCTGGCCGTTGCTGGTGCGTGGCCAGATGGACCAGGGGCCAGAAGCGGCGCGGGATTTCGTGCAGGGTTTTGTCGGCGCACGGCTTGAGGACGAGCCCTGCACCTGCCTGTGGCTGATCGGCCTGCCGTCAGTCAAGTTCGCCGGCGAAGCGGATGCCCAATCCTACAACCGTGAACTTCAGGTCGAAGGCCTGGGCGCTGCCTGGGCGCTGCCAGGTCTTGAATTATTGATGGACGAGCCTGAGCGCAAGGCGGATGTCTGGAAAGCCATGCGTCGGCTGATGACGCGCTGGAAATCGATCGATGAGTGATGCCGTAACCTTCCGCCGCATGACCGAAGCCGACATGGACGCGGTGCTTAAAATCGAATACGCAGCGTTCACTCATCCGTGGACGCGCGGGATCTTTCTCGACGGGCTCAAATCCTACGAAATCTGGCTGATGTTCGAGGGCGCGCAGCAGGTCGGGCACGGCGTGATTCAGGTCATCATCGATGAAGCGCATCTGCTCAACATCACCGTCAAACCCGAGAATCAGGGGCGTGGTCTTGGCCTGTTGCTGCTGGAGCACCTGATGAAGCGTGCCTGGCAGCTCAACGGCCGGGAATGCTTTCTGGAGCTGCGCGACAGTAACCGGCCGGCTTATCGTCTGTATGAAAACTACGGTTTCAACGAGATAGGCCGGCGTCGTGATTACTATCCGGCACCCGACGGCGGCCGTGAAGACGCAGTGGTCATGGCCTGCACGCTGTTCGACTGACGCTGGCGGTCAGCGCTGAGTATTGCCGTCCAGCGGATCAACAACCGCCAGTTCCTCCTCGTCGAGCCCGTTGCCTGCGCCAATATCATCTTCATCGACTACGGTCAGGTCCAGGTCGGCAGGGTCGTCCTCGCCTTGTTCGGAGGCGGAGCGGGCACCGTCTTCGCGAATCAGGATTTCCGGAGACAGGTCGTCATCGGTCGAATGGTGGTCGTCCGTCGACGCGCCGGTCAGGCCCGCCTCACGCACACGCTGATCCGGAATTTCATGTTGCAGTTGGTCTTCAGGGATAAGATCGCCGATGCGGGCAGGATCTTCCTCATCGAAATCGAGTGTTTCCATAGAGCCCATGCGGTCTTCGTTGTCATCGATGGGTTCTGGCTCGGTGGCACCGAATGGACGGCGTGAATCGTTCATGACAAATCCTCATTTCAGGTGGTCGTAAAAAGTTGACCGGCCATGACTTTGAAGATTCCTTTTTGTTTAAGGGCAGTTGTTTGCGGGCAGTCGTCTACGGACAGTCGTCTGCCAGGCGTACGTTGCACGTAGTGGCACAACGACGTGACTTGAAGCGCTGGACACCAGTCCAAGTTTGGCATCAAGGCGTGACGTGAAGGATCGGACTACCAGTCCAGGGCTGGGCATCACTATCGAGGCGTCAAAGCATGAACGAGCTACAAGACCTGATTGATAACAATGCACGCTGGGCCGACGCGATCAATCAGGAAGATCCTGAATTCTTCGCCAAACTGGCCCGCCAGCAAACACCTGAGTTTCTGTGGATCGGCTGTTCGGACGCGCGCGTGCCGGCCAACGAGATCGTCGGCATGTTGCCTGGTGACCTGTTCGTGCACCGCAACGTGGCCAACGTCGTGCTGCACACGGATCTGAACTGCCTGTCAGTGATCCAGTACGCCGTGGACGTGTTGAAGGTCAAACACATCCTGGTGACCGGCCACTACGGCTGCGGCGGCGTACGCGCTTCCATGCAGGACCGTCAGTTCGGCCTGATCGACGGCTGGCTGCGCACGATTCGTGATCTGTACTACGAAAACCGCGATGTGCTGGCCAAGCTGCCGACCGAAGAAGAGCGTGTCGACCGTCTGTGCGAGCTGAACGTGATTCAGCAAGTGGCCAACGTTGGCCACACCAGCATTGTGCAGAACGCCTGGCATCGCGGGCAGAGCCTGTCCGTGCATGGTTGCATCTACGGCATCAAGGATGGCCGCTGGAAAAGCCTCGACGTGACCATCAGCGGTTTCGAGCAACTGCCGCCGCAGTACCGTTTGCGTCCGCAGGACTGACCGACCCGCGCATCAAAGCACAAACCGCTGAACCATCAGGTTCAGGTCCGTCGCCAGCATCGACAGTGCGTTGCTCGCGACGGTGGTTTGCTGTGCGCCTGAAGCCGTCTGACTGGAAAGATCGCGAATGCTGCTCAGGTTACGGTCCACTTCGCCCGCAACTTGCGCCTGCTGCTCGGCGGCGCTGGCGATCAACAGGTTGCGATCATTGATCGTGGCAGTCGCATTGATGATCACTGTCAACGCTGCGCCGGTCGATGCAGCCTGTTCGAGCGTCAGGTTTGCCTGGGTTGCCGTGTGGCGCAGTGAACTGGCAGTTTGCTGGGTACTTTGTTGCACGCCGCTGATCAACCCTTCGATTTCTGCGGTAGACGCACTGGTGCGTTGCGCCAGCGAGCGTACTTCATCGGCCACCACGGCAAACCCGCGCCCGGCTTCGCCTGCACGTGCGGCTTCAATCGCGGCATTCAGGGCGAGCAGATTGGTCTGGTTGGCAATCGCGCGAATCACATCGAGGATGCTGCTGATGCTTTGCGTGCGTTCGGCCAGCCCTTCGGCTTGATGCGAAGAGTCCAGCACGTTTTCGGTCAGCTCCTTGATCGAACTGATGGTTGCCGAGAGCTTGTTCTGACCCTGCGCCGCGGCCTGGGTCGAGGCCTCGGATTCAGTCACAGTATTGCTGGCATTGCCCGCCACCTCGACGGCCGCCTGGCTCATCTGGTTGACGGCGACCGCAGCCTGTTCGATTTCGGTGTTCTGTAATTGCAGATTGAGCGCGCTGACCTCGGCGATGGTGCCCATCTCCTGCACCGACTGCGACAACTGGGTGGCCGCCGCATAAATTTGTTCGATCGTACCGTGCAGGTTGGTCCGCATGCGCCCGAGGGTGATCAGTAATTGCGCGGTTTCGTCCTTGCCGTCGGCAATCTGGTGTTCAGTCAGGTCGCCATCGGCGATGGTGCTGGCGATGTGCAACGCCTGGCGCACTGGATGAATGATGCTGACGCTCAGGCGCCACGCCAGCAGCAGGGTTAGCGTCAATACGACGGCGATGGCGCTCAGGGCGATAATTCGCGCTTGTGCGTAACTGGCTCCGGCCGCGTCTACAGCGCTGGCGGCACTCTGCTTGTTCAGCTCTCGCAGCAACTGCACCTGCATATCCATCAGGTCGCCCTGCAGCGTGAGCATGGTGTTGGCCAGCATTCTGGCCTCATCCAGTTTGTTCTGTTCAATCAGCGCAATCTCCTCCTGCAAGCCCGGCATAAAGGCTTTATAAGCGTCCTGTAGCGCGATGATCGAATCATGTTCGGTGCCTGATTGCACACGTGCGAGGTATTCCGAGAAACCTTTCTCGACCTCGTTTCTGAGCTGTTCGACGTTTATCTTGCTGTTGATGACCGACCCCGGATCATCGGCGTTGGCGATCAGGCGGGTGGTTTCGCTGCGCAGTTTGACCAGGCCGATGGCGATGGCGTCGGCCATAGCAATACTCGGCAGCGCACCGCTTTCGACCGTTTCGCTCTGATTGCGGATTTCCTGCATCTGCAGCAGGCAAAATGCGCCCAGTGCGACCGTCAGCAGAGAGGTGATTCCAAAGCAGATCACCAGGCGCGGGGTGATCTTGAAGCGGCGCAACACGGTTGTTGTCGTTCGCCGACGTAGAAAACGAGGCAGAAACTTCTTCACGGCACACAACCCCTATAAACACACGGACCTTCTCGAAGAGCCGTTTATAGGGCAGTTATGTGATGTCTTTATGACATCCTGCGTTTAAGGTGAAAACCAGCAACCGCTCAGGGCCGGGACGCGTCGATTTCTTCCATCAATTCATCCAGAAAGCGTTTTAACCGGTCGTGCCTGACCTTCGCCATCTGCGTGCCTGTGCGGGTCTGAAAGCCGTCGGCAAGGTGCAGCAGCTTGGTATGAAAGTGATCGACGGCAAAGCGCTTGTCGTCATACGGGCGCTGGCTGGCATGCGGATCATTGGGCTCGTACAGGTATTTGCCCATCCGGCCGGAGACATAAAAGGTTCGCGCCACACCAATCATGCCCAGTGAATCCAGCCTGTCGGCGTCTTGCAGTATTTTTGCTTCCAGCGATACCGGGGTTATCGCCGCCGAGAAACTGTGCGCCTCGACAGCGTGGGCAACCGAGGCGATGCTTTCCTCATCCCAGCCCATGTCGCCCAGCAGTTCGCGGGCCCTTGCCGCCGCCAGTCGCGAGGCACCGGCGCGAAACGGCGAGTCTTTTTCGACCGATACGCAATCGTGCAGCAGCGTGGCGGCCATCAGCACACGTGCATCGCCGCCTTCACGGTCACGTATGGCGCAGACGTTCTTCCACACCCGCAGCAAATGTGAGACGTCGTGCGAGCCGTCGATCTTCTCGGCATGCGTGTAAGGGATCAGCAGGTTGGCGAGATCCTGAAACGGGGCGAAGCTTGCGGCAGCCATGCGGTTGTCCTTGAACAGTGCGCTGGCGCAAGCATTGCAGAAAACGCTTTGAAACACACCGTCTGTCGCCTCCTGTCACTGCGCAACAATTTGGCTGATCTGACCGGCAAGCAGCCCGGCGCCTTTGGCGTTGAGGTGGTTGAAGTCCTTGTAGTACGAGTTCATGTCGCCTATCAGGCACTGGCTGTCCTTGCAGAACGCTGCATCCGGTGTGATCAGCCCGATCTGCTTCGACTCGCTGGCCTGCCCGAACACTTCGCGCGTGAAGCGCTGCAAATGTTCATGCGTTGCGACCGGCACTGACAATTCGCTGATCCGCTGCAACTTCTGCGTCTGGCTGTCCGATGTGTCGCGAGCCAGCCGGTAATAAAGGTTTTCCGGGTTGATCAACTGCTGCGGCACCTGCGCAATGATGACCACTTCGCTGCCGATGTCGCGGTACGCCCGAACGGTGGCTTCGAGCGCCTGCTTGAACACGGCGCGTGAGGCTGCACGGCTTCTTTCCTGACTGTCGGCGGAAATCAGGAAATACTTGCTCATCGGTTTTTTACCGTAATCGCCGTCGGTATAAAGCGTCCAGCGCGCGACCAGCACCACTTTTGCAATGCGGTGCTTTTTCACGTACTCAAACTCGCGGCTGGCCAGCGCCTCGCAGACGCCGGGGCCGTAATTGCCGCTGGCGACGTCCACGCCCAACAACGGCAGACAGCCCCCCAGCCCAATATGAACAATGGTTTTGCCCTGATGGCGGGCGACGCTATCGAAGGTTGATAACAGGGCTTCCGAGTGGCTATCGCCAAATACCGACAAGGCCGGTGTGGCGTCTGGTCTGGCTGCGCCGAACAGGCAAAAGTCGACGGTGGTCTGAGTGCATTTGTCACGAATCTGCGGGTCGGCAAATTCCTCATAAATGGCCGGATCGACGTTGAAGCGTTGGCTGAAGCCGTTGTTGAGGTAACCGGTCAGCCCCAGCGCGATAAACAGCGCCGACGCGAAGCCTGCCGAGGTGAACACCTGTTGGCGATTGAATGCGCCCTGTTTGCGAAAAGGCTGCTCGACATAGCGCCAACTCAGCCAGGCCACTATCAGCGACAGCAGGGTCAGGCTCAGCATCAACGGCAGGCCGGGCTCATTGAGGCTGCGCTGACGAGCAAAGGCGAAAAGTGGCTGGTGCCACAGGTACGCGCTGTAGCTGATCATGCCGATGAGCACCAGCGCCGGTGAACTCAGCGCTCGACCAACCCAGGTCTTGCCGTGCGCAAAGACGATGATCAGCGCTGCACCGAGCACCGGCACCAGCGCATTGAGGCCAGGGAACGGCGTGCTGCCGTCGAACTGCACGACGGCGTAGCCAATCAATAACACGCCCAGCGCCGCAGCCGCCTGATCGAGAAGGCTGACGCTGGGCGCGTGGCGCGGTCGCCAGACACAGTAGAACGCGATAAACGAGCCGGTCAGTAATTCCCATGCGCGTGCGTGCAGCAGGTAAAAACTGCTGCTGGCGTCGTTACGTGCACCCAGTTGCGAAAGCGTCAGGCTGCCCAGCGCGATAAGGGTCAGCAATATCACCAGTCTAGTGCGGCCCATGCGCCAGCCGAGCATCAGCAGCAGCGGAAAGAACAGGTAGTACTGTTCCTCCACCGCAAGCGTCCAAGTGTGCAGCAGTGGTTTGAGTTCAGCCGTCGCATCGAAATAGCCGCTTTCGAGCCAGAACAGCACGTTTGACGAAAACATCGGCACGGCCACCAGGCTCTTGGCGAAGTACTTGAGGTCTGGTGGGTCAAGCGTCAACCAGGCGACCGGCACGCACACCAGCATGACCACGAACAGCGCTGGCAGGATGCGCCTTGCACGTCGCTCATAGAAATTGATCAGCGAGAACTTCCCGTTGATCTTTTCCACGAGAATGATTGAGGTGATCAGATAGCCCGAAATCACAAAAAAGATATCGACCCCGACGAATCCACCGCTGAACAGCGGCAGGCCGGCATGAAACAGAATGACGGGAACCACCGCCAACGCGCGCAGGCCGTCGATCTCGGGGCGATAGCCGAGCGCAGGGTTATGAGGAATGCCCATGAGGTGTGGTCTCTGGATACAAGAGGCAAATAAAGGCGGGGACTGCAATGGCTACCGCCAACGCGAGGCGCAGGGCGTGGTTATTCGAAGGGGGAAGAGATCAGCAGGATGCCTGTATTTTCTAGCTCAGGTATTGGCATCTGTCCAATCGTCGAGGCCGGCAGGGAGGGGTAAAAAACCGGTCTTTAACCTTAAACAGGAAAAGCCCTTTATAATTCATGGTTTTTACCCCCCTTGATGTGAGAACCATTGTGAGCTTACCGTCCTGCCCGAAATGCAATTCCGAATACACTTACGAAGACGGCAGCCTGCTGATCTGCCCGGAATGCGCCCACGAATGGTCCGCTGACGCCGGCAGCGCCGATGCTTCCGACGACGTGAAGGTCATCAAGGACTCCACGGGCAACGTGCTACAGGACGGCGATACCATCACTGTGATCAAGGACCTGAAAGTCAAAGGCTCATCGCTGGTGGTCAAGGTCGGCACCAAGGTCAAGAATATCCGTCTGGTCGATGGCGACCACGATATCGATTGCAAGATTGATGGCATCGGCGCCATGAAACTGAAGTCCGAGTTCGTCCGCAAAGTCTGATTCAGACGGGCGATCTCTTCAGCCCGCACGCCGCGCCGGTCACTCGACCGGCGCGGCGTTCGCGTTTTAAGGCAACGGCCTACCGGCGGTCACTTGTAAAGTCTCAGACGTATGGACGGGTTGTGATCCACTTGAGCGGTCCGTAGAATTCACATTCTGGCTGTATCCCCCATATTCACAATAATCCACTTTGCACACTGCGCTCGATCATGACTGTCGAGCGGAGCGTTTTCGCGTTGGTTTTTCGGTGGGGCGAGCCGTGGTTTTCGGTACAGGTGCCATGCGTGCTTTCAAGGCGTGGCGGTCGGCCATCAGGTCGGAACATTTTTAGAGAGCTGTAGATTCTTGATCACTTCACCTCCCAATGAACAAACCGGTGAGCACACCGGCAGCTGGCTGGGCGTTTTCGCGCTGGCCCTGGCGGCCTTCATTTTCAACACCACCGAATTTGTGCCGATCGGCTTGCTGAGCAACATCGGCCAGAGCTTCGACATGACGCCGGCACAAGTCGGTTTGATGCTGACGATCTACGCCTGGGTCGTCTCGCTGATGTCGCTGCCCATGATGCTGGCGACGCGCAACATTGAGCGCCGCAAACTGTTGATGTTTGTGTTCGGCCTGTTTGTGGTCAGCCACGTCATCTCTGCGATGGCGTCCAGCTTCGCGATTCTGCTGGTGAGCCGTGTCGGCATTGCGTTTGCGCATGCGGTGTTCTGGTCGGTCACGGCCTCCCTTGCCGTGCGCATCGCACCGCCGGGCAAGCAGGTTCAAGCCCTTGGTTTACTGGCGACCGGCACTTCGCTGGCGATGGTTCTGGGTATTCCGCTGGGACGTGTGCTGGGTGAAGCCCTGGGTTGGCGCACCACATTCCTCGGTATCGCCGGGGTCGCTGCGCTGGTGGTCTTTCTGCTGGCGCGCGCGCTGCCGTTGCTGCCGAGCCAGAACTCCGGCTCGCTGCGCAGCCTGCCTATCCTGTTCAAACGCCCGCGCCTGATGGCCATCTACCTGTTGACTGCCATCGTGGTGACTGCGCACTTCACCGCCTACAGCTACATCGAGCCGTTCACGCAAACTGTATCGCGCCTCAGCGGTGAAATGACCACCATCTTGCTGCTGGTCTTCGGCGGTGCCGGAATCATGGGCTCGATTGTGTTCAGCCTGTTCAGCGACCGGTTTCCAAACGGTCTGTTGATCACTGCCATTGGCACCCTGGCGGTCTGCCTGCTGATGCTGTTGCCACTGTCTGGCGACGCAACAATGCTCGGCACGCTGACCGTGGTCTGGGGGATGGCGATCATGTGCTTCGGGCTGTTGCTGCAGGCGCGCGTGCTGTCGCTGGCACCGGATGCGACCGACGTGGCGATGGCGCTGTTTTCCGGGATATTCAACATCGGCATTGGCGGCGGTGCCCTGCTGGGCAGCGTCGTCAGCAGCCACCTGGGCGTGGCGAATGTCGGCATTGTAGGCGGCCTGTTGGCCCTTGGCGGGTTGGGGCTGATTTGCTATACGACGTTTCTATTCGGCAAGACGCAGCCCCATGCAGAGATGCAGGCTGACGCTAAACACTGATCCGTACAACACTCGCTGACTGCGCAAGGCAGTCAGCGAGCAAGCAGGTCAAGGCTTTTGGTTCAGGCCTTGAGCCGGCCCAGCCATTCCAGCGACGTTCTCCAGATACAAATCCCCAGAAAATACGCCGACATCGCCAGCCACAAGCCCATGACGAGCGGGCCATTGTGCGGATGGTTGATGATCAGCAGCGCGCTGGCCAGCAGCCATACAGTGGTGACTGCGATGTTGAGCGGCATGAAACGACGCACGCGGAACGGGTGAAGAAACTTCATGCGGGTCATGGTCAGCAACGCCAGGGCGATGATGGTAATTAACGTCAGCCACGGTGCGGGTGACAGAATATAAAGGCACAGCGCAACGACGTTCCAGGCGGCGGGGAAGCCCTGAAAGTAGTTGTCCTTGCTCTTCATATCGACATTGCAGAAGCAAAACAGCGACGAAACCAGAATGACCGACACGCTCAACAGCAACGTGTAGTCCGGCACCGGAATGTAGCGGTAGATGAACAGGGCCGGGATGAACACGTAGGTCAGGTAGTCGATGACCAGGTCCAGTACCGAGCCATCAAAGTGCGGCAGTACCGAGGTCGTGTTGACCTTGCGAGCCAGCGAGCCGTCCACTCCGTCGACAATCAGAGCGGCACCGAGCCACAGCAGGCAGGCTTTGGGTTCATTATTGAACAGGGCAATAGTTGCCAGAAACGCAAGGACGACGCCGGTGGCGGTGAAGCCATGCGCGCCCCAGGCGTTGAGTCTGGCTATGCGTTGATTGGTAATCACGGGGGCGCTCTCCAGGAAATAATACTGCCAGGGCGTGCCGCAACCCTGACTGGTAGCAACTATCGACCCGGCAATCGCCGATAAGTTTAGCGGTGACTATCCCTTGTTTCCCGGTTGTTTTCCAGAAAACCGCGATCGTTACCGGACCGTTCGTCTCTGTATTCCTCCGGTTCGACGAAACGAGTGGGCGAGTCACCATTGGCATTGAGCTGGTTGATCCGTGTCGGCTGGCCTTGGTCATTGAAAAATACCTGACCGATACCTGCCGAATTCCATAAGCGTTCACCGGCCTTGCTGTGCTCGGGCGTGCGCGGGATGACCTTCATCAGGCGTCGCTTGGTGAACCAGTTCAATGGTGAGCGGGGTGAGTATAACCAGCGATTCAGCCGATCAAAAGTATCCAGCAAGCGTCGGGGGAATTCATTTTTGATACCGCTGCTGGTGATCTGCCAGATATGCGGGCTGCCGCTGCGGTGGCGAATCAGAATTTCGTAGACGAACGAGTAGTGCACATCGCCTGACAGAATCACGTAATTGCCCGGTGTTCTGGAGTGGCGAAAGATGTTCAGAATGACATTGGCTGCGCCGCGGTGGGCCATCCAGTTTTCTGCGTCCACCAGCAACGGGTAGCCACACCAGCTGAAAACCCGCTGAATCGCCTCGATCAGCTTGACGCCAAACACCGGGGCAGGCGACACGATAATCGCTGATTCATGATCGATCAGTTCCTGTTGCAGTTCGCAGAGTGCTTCCCAGTCCAGCAGGCCTGAGGGATGGTTGAAGTTCGATTCGCTGCGCCAGCGTCGGGTCCGGGTGTCCAGTACCACCAGCGCCGGGTGGGTCGGCAGCACGTAGTGCCACTGCTGAAATTTCAGCAACTGATCGATCAGGGTGTTCTGGGAAGTGCTGTCCAGCCAGTGATTGTTGCGCACAGCCTGGCCACTGAGGTCCTGCGCCCGCCCGACGAGCTCATTGAGCGCGTCAGGGTTGTTGCCCCAGCCCTGACAGAGCAAGTAGGCAAGCAAGGCGTTGCCGATGATGCGCTTCGAAAACGGGTGGCCGTAGGCCGTTTCTTCCCAGTTCGCCGAGAGGTTCCAGTCATCGGTGATGTCATGGTCATCGAAGATCATCATGCACGGCACATGCGCCATCGCCCGCGCCACGCCGCCCAGCCCGGCAACGAAACCATCGATCAGTTGCTGTTCGTTGGCGTAACGCTCCAGCTCCTCGGCGTCGAGTTGCGGCATGTCCGGCTCGATTAACGTCCAGGGCGTAGGCGACCAGACCAGCAGGTACATCGCCATGACTTCTGCCAGGGTCACCAAGTGATTGTCGGCGGTGCTGCTGGTGAACACCGGCTTGCTTGCGCCACCGAAGAAACGCTCGCGTAGCGTGTCGTTGCTTTTCAGCGCAGGCAGCAGGTCGGCACGCTGGTAATAACTGGCCGGATGCTGATAAAGGCTGGCGCTGTCATCGACCACCGCACCGTCGAGGTGCTCATCGAACAGCCCCAACCGTTCGATCAGCGCATGAATGGCGCGCAGCATCGGGCCTGCCACATCATCGGCGTAGATCTGGTCGCCGCTCATCATCAACAGGGCAGGGCGTTGCAGCGGGTCTTGGGTGTCGGCCAGCAAGCGGTCCACACAAAGCAGGCCCTCTGCGGCGCAATGGTGTGGCTTGCGGCAAGAGCCATGCAGCAGATGGTCGATGCTGCTGCGCACGACAAAGTCCGGATAAACGGCACCTTCGTACAGCAAGTGCGGCGCCCATTCTGCGATACCGCCCGGTTCGCCCTCGACCCGCAGGTCGTAATCGACCCATGCGTCCAGGGGCAGGTCGGCCTCCAGTTGCAGGTCGATCAGGTGAATGAACGCATGGCGTCCCACAGCAACGACCTGACATTGCTGGCCGGTAAGCGGGTAATCGATAAAGCCGCTTGATGCAGCATCAGCAGCGCCATGACGCAGACTCAACGTCAGGTTCAGTGGGCGCGAACCCACCAGCCACAGCACCAGACGGCCAGCTTCCTGACGGCGTAACAGTGGGCCTGCAAGGATGGACGGCAGTGACGCGCAGTGTTCGGCGGACGAAGAGGACATCCTGATTCAAGGCTCTGATGGACCGTAGGCACGGAATAGTAACGCAGCAGGCGTGGAAAGTTCTTGTTACACAGCTGGCTCGCCAGGCTCAGCCTGTTTCAAGGCATTGCAGCGAGGAAATATGAGCCGCGATCACTTAACCGGATGAAACGCATGGCTATGCGGCTTCAGTGATGCGTAGCGTTGCCGATAGACACTTTTACACAACGTTCGAAAATTGCCGGTATCCCCTGCAAGACCGCGCAGTCTCCGCCAATGCTAACGCGAGAATTCCGATTATGAACTGGTTTTACAACGCCAAGCTGTCTACCAAGCTGTTCATCTCATTCGCATTATGTGCGCTGATTACCCTCGGTGTGGGGATGGTTGCCAGTCGAGGTATTGCCGAACTGGCGAGCAATCTCAAACTCGTGTTCTCCAACAACCTGGTATCAGTGTCCAAAACCAACGAGACGATGACCAATGTGGTCGAACAGAATCGTGACCTGTACCGCCTCATCACGGTCGTGGCTGCCAATGCGTCGCAAGGTGCAAAGGATGATGTCATCGCCAGCCTGCAAAAAAACCGCGCCGAAGCAGAAAAGGCGTACTCGACCTATCGTGCTACCCCACTCGAAGATGACGAGCGCGCTGCGGGCGATCAGATGGACAAGGACTGGCCTGTGTATCAGGCGCTGGTCGATCGGGCGCTGGGCATCATAAGTTCCGGTGATATTGGGGCGGCAAGGGCGCTGGTCGATGGCGAGGTCCGCACGGCCTACCTCAAGGTCATGGACGAGCTGAGCATCATGGTGGGCTCCAACAATCGTCAGATCGGCGAAGGCGCTATCGCTGCCGGGAAGACAGAGTCGACAGCCAACCTCAATCTGTACATCGGTATCGGCGTGGCCTTCGTGGCCGCCTTTGTTCTGGCACTGTTTATCAGCCGCGTGATCAGTTCGCCCATCGCCTCCGCACTGTTCAGTGCGCAGCGTATTGCCGGTGGCGATCTGACTCAGCCGATTGTCAGCACTCACCGCGATGAAGCGGGCTTGATGCTCACAGCCCTTGGCGACATGCAGACCAGCCTCAAGAACACCATCGGGCAGATATCCAGTGCCGCCGACCAATTGGCCTCGGCTGCAGAAGAACTTAACGCCGTGACCGAAGAAAGCAGTCGTGGCCTGACGCGCCAGAATGATGAAATCCAGCAGGCCGCTACCGCCGTCAACGAGATGACCGCAGCGGTTGAAGAAGTGGCGCGCAACGCCATGTCCACCTCCGACGCGTCGAAGCAGACCAGCACTGAAGCGGCCACTGGCCGTGATCAGGCCCGTGATGCGGTAAATGCGATCAACACGGTCAGCGACGAGATCAGCAGTTCGACCACGATGGTTGAAGAACTCGCCGGACGTGTTCGCGAGATCGGCAAGGTGCTGGATGTGATTCGCGGTATTGCCGAGCAGACTAACCTGTTGGCGCTCAACGCGGCCATCGAGGCTGCCCGTGCGGGCGAGCAAGGGCGTGGTTTTGCCGTGGTAGCAGACGAAGTACGCGCCTTGGCGGCCCGCACTCAGGCGTCCACTGGCGAAATCGAAACCATGATTGGCAGCGTCCAGGCCAGCGCTGATCAGGCCGTACGCGCTATGGGCAACAGCCGCACGCTGGCGAGCAACACCCAGTCGCTGGCCCAGGCCACCGGCCAGTCGCTGGAGCGCATCGCCAAGAGCATTGCCGAGATCAACGATCGCAACATGCTGATTGCGACCGCATCCGAAGAACAATCCCATGTCGCTCGCGAGGTGGACCGCAATCTGGTCAACATCCAGGACCTCTCCACCCAGACCGCGGCTGGCGCTCACCAGACCAGCGCTTCAAGTCAGGAGTTGTCTCGCCTGGCAATTTCCTTCAACGACCTGGTAGGCCGATTCAAGGTCTGACGCAGTCCTCAGGACTGTTCGCCCTGCAGGCGCTTCTGGAAAAAGAAGCGCTTGCTGCCGGGCGGATAGTCATCGATCTGGCCGAACTCGGTGTAACCGTGACGGCGGTAGAAATCCGGTGCCTGGAAGTCGAAGGTGTCCAGCCAGATCCCGACACAGCCCTTCTCGACGGCCAGATCCTCGGCCATCTGCATCAGGCGTGAGCCCATGCCCTGGCCCCGGGTTTGTTGCGGCACGACCAGCAACTCGATAAACAACCACTGATAAAAAATGCGCGCGTGCAGGCCACCGAGAACTTCCCGGGTCTGATCATCGCGAATAAACATCGCCACCTTCTCTGACTTCCCGTCACCCGCCTGCTCGGCATTGAAACGCTTCAACGGCTCCAGAATCGCCAGACGATCTTCTTCCGTGGGGTTTGTATTGATGTCGATGTGCACGCTCATGCGGTGGCTCCCAGCCAAATGATTGCGCGTCGAGATTAAGGCCGGAGGAGGGCGGGGTAAAGGTGCCAGAAGGCATTATGGCTGGCAAAACACACAGTTGCGCCCGGCGTGCTTGGCGGCGTACAGCGCGTTATCGGCAGCGCTGATCAGCGTATCGTAAGTGATCAGCGGGGCAATCCCCGATGCAACGCCAAGACTGATTGTGACATGCGCGTCTTCGCCCAGCGCCGGGTGCGGCAGCTTGAGGGCGGCCACCGTGGCTTTCAGGGTCTCGGCCATCTTCGTGGCCTGGTCGGCATCGGCATTCATCAATACCAGTACCTCTTCACCACCGAACCGGAAGGCCACTGCACCGCCGTCATTTGCGCTTTGCTGGATTGCCTTGCAGAGCAACTTAAGGCAGACATCACCCTGTGGATGGCCGTAGTTGTCGTTGTAGGATTTGAAGTGGTCGATGTCCAGCAAAATGATCGCCACGTTTGCCTGCTTTTTACGGGCACGTTCCCAGACCGACGTCAGCACTTCATCCTGATAACGTCGATTGAACAGACGCGTCAGTGCATCGGTGCGTGCAAACTCCAGCAACTGCACTTGCAGCAAGCGTCCGCGCAGTGCAAACAGATAACTCAGACGGCTTGCCCGCTCCAGAAAATAGGAAGCCATCAACAGCAGCATGACCGTCGAGACGAACAGCAGGGCATTGGCCTGCCAGATGACGAAATCCGCGAAGTCTGCAATGTAGGTTGTCACCAGTTGAATGATCAGCATGCAGGACAACGCGGCGGCGGCATGGCGCAGCGGCAACTGCTGGATCATGGTGCAATAGACCATGATCAGCAGCATGCCCAACTGATAAAAGATCTGATACGGGCTCTCGCTGTAAGTCATCACCACCATTGGCATGAGCGAGCACAGCACCGTGGCGACCGCAGCAGTGGTCTCCATCGCCCGACGAGAAGCAAGGCGCCGAGCCAGGATCAGCATGATGATGAACATCGGCGTGATCAGGCACAGACGGCCTATCGCCACGTAGACAAAAACATCGCGCAGAATCAACCAGTCGGTGATCAGAAACAGGTTATAGATCAGGCTGCCGCCGATACCCATCGCAGTCAGAAACTCACGCCGTTGCAGTCGGGTTTCCGTTTGATAACGTCGCTCAAGGCCACGGCTGAAGCACAGCGCTCCGACCCCTGAAGTAATGGTTCGCTCGACCTCGGCAAGGGTTTGCGAATCTTCAGGGCTGGGACGATCAAGTGTTGAAGCGAGCATGTTGCACCGGGACTTTGACATCGAGAGACTTGGGACAGTACGCATGATGTCTTAGTGCCATCAAACTGCAGCATGCTAATTTCAAATAGCGACCGGCGGTCTGTGGGGGATTGGCTGAAAGAATTCAGGTGCGCGGCCGGGCCCGGATTTCTGATCGCCGCCGTCCAGTCTCAAGCGCAGGTTATTTGAAATTGACCGCTTGCACTTCAAGTTCCGGATCTATAGTGATCAGGTGCTTCGACTCAAGCTCTGTGGGTGCCTTCGAAGCGAGCGTGCTGCAATTCGTGATTGTATCGCGGCACAATTAACGTTAGCCGAGCCAGCCCCAGAACGGAATCCTATTATGAGTGCACCGCAAGAATCGGTAATTATCACTGGTATCACGGGCCAGGATGGCGCGTACCTTACTCAGTTGCTGCTGGAAAAGGGCTACAAGGTTTACGGGACGTTCCGTCGTACCAGCTCGGTCAACTTCTGGCGTCTTGAAGAACTCGGCGTCGCCAGACACCCGAATTTGCATCTGGTTGAGCATGATCTGACGGATTTGAGCGCCAGCATTCGCTTGTTGCAGAAAGCCGAACCCACTCAGATTTACAACCTGGCCGCATTGAGCTTTGTCGGTGTTTCCTTCGATCAGCCCATAACAACTGCTGAAATCACAGGGCTGGGCGCCGTCAACCTGCTTGAAGCGATACGGATCGTGAATCCGAAAATACGCTTTTATCAGGCCTCCACCTCTGAAATGTTCGGCAAGGTGCAGGAGGTTCCTCAGGTTGAAACGACTTCGTTCTATCCGCGTAGCCCATACGGTGTCGCCAAGTTGTATGCGCACTGGATGACCATCAATTATCGGGAGTCCTACGGTATTTTTGGCGCCAGCGGCATTCTGTTCAATCACGAGTCGCCTCTGCGCGGTAAAGAGTTTGTCACCCGCAAGATCACCGACGCAGCTGCTCGAATCTCACTGGGCCTGCCGCACGTTCTGGAGTTGGGTAATCTGGACGCACGGCGTGACTGGGGGTTTGCCAAAGAGTATGTCGAAGGTATGTGGCGCATGCTGCAAGCCGAAGAGCCCGACTCCTTCGTTCTGGCAACCAACCGATCCGAAACGGTTCGTGACTTTGTATCCATGGCTTTCAAGGCTGTCGACATTAACCTTGAGTGGGTGGGCAGCGCGGAAAATGAGCGGGGCATTGACGTGAGTACAGGCAAGTCCCTTGTGCAGATCAATCCGAAGTTCTATCGCCCCTCTGAAGTCGAGTTGCTGATCGGCAATCCTGAAAAAGCCAGAAACGTGCTCGGGTGGGAGGCCAAAACCGGCCTTGAGGAGCTTTGTCGATTGATGGTTGAGGCTGACCTGAGGCGCAACAAGAACGGCACCTCGTTCTGATTGGCGGTCGGCCTTCAACCTGAGGGGGTCGTCAGGGCGTCATCGATTATGACGCCCTCATTGAAAGCCCTGACTGATCAAACCGCCGAAATCACCTCGTGACGCCAGTAGTTCAACAACGCTTCGAGTGTATCGTCCAGCTTCGTCTTGGGCTTCCAGCCGGTGGCACAGCGCATGGCGGAGTTATTGCCGAAAGCGCTGGGTATGTCTGAAGGACGCATCCGGTCCGGATCGATTGTCACCTCGATGACGCTTGAACTCAGTGCCATCAGCTGCGTGAGTAGCGTCTGCAGGCTTGTCGGCTCACCGCGGCAGATGTTCAGGCACCCTGGGTAACGCTCCTGCTCGTCGGCGAGCTGCAACAGCGCGACGTAGGCATCGCACACATCGTGCACGTCGAGAAAGTCCCGCGCCGCCTGTAGATTGCCAACCTTCAACTGAGGGGCCTGTTTCCCGGCTTCAATCAAGGCGATCTGCCGGGCAAATGAAGCCGTCGCGAAGTCAGGTGATTGCCTGGCGCCGATATGATTGAAAGGGCGAACGACGATACCTTTCCGGCCCTGGCGGAAATACTCATTGAACGCTGCCTCGGCGGCAAGCTTGCTGGCTGCATAGGGATTCATGGGTTTGCAGGCACTGTCTTCGCCCAGCGCAGTACCTTGCTTGAAGGTCTCGCCGTACACCTCCGACGAACTCACAAACAGCACAAATGCCTCCGGGGCGCTTCGCTGCAGTGCTTGAAGCAGGTTTACGCTGCCCATGACGTTGGTTTGCCAGGTCAGGACAGGGTTGTTGAAGCTGGTGGGCACATGAGTTATCGCGGCCAGATGCACGACATGAGTGGGCGCGGCCCGACACAGTGCTTGCTCCAGGCCACTGGCATCGCGGATGTCACAACGCACTGATTCGTCAGCATGCGATGACAGAGCTGACTCGGCACCGACCAGCGCGATGACATGATGACCCGCCTGGCGCAGCATGCTGCACAGGATCTGACCCACAAAACCGTTTGCACCAGTGATCAGAATGCGTCGCATCGTCGGGCCTCTCATTGACTGTGTCAGGTAATGGAGCTTAACAGACGTGGCTGATCAGGCAGGCGGTGTGCGCTGTTTGTAAATCACGCTGGATCAGGCCGGGGTTTTCAGTTTGCAAGCCACACTCGTCAAGAAAAAATCCTCATGGAATTTTTCATGGTCAGACGAAATGCCTTAATCCGGTCTACGCTTGTGCCGATATCATCGTACAACCTCACAAACGGTGCAGCCATGTTCAATACTCGCTTGAAAAAGGAATTACAGGCACAACAGGCCGAGTTATCCATGTACCGGCAGATGCAGCAAGGAATGGACGCGCGAATGGTGTCGTTGAGTCTGGACGCCAGCAATCGTATTGCCCACGCCAATGACAACTTCCTCAGAGCGCTTGGCTACACAGCCGAGCAGTTGCTGGGGAGGGAGCTTGATCAGATGGTGCCGACCTACGTCAAACAGCTCGATTGCTACCGCAACCTCAAACTGGCGGTGCAGAAGGGCGAGTCGGTGATCGACAACTACCGTTTTCTGCATGCCGACGGCAGCCTGGTGTGGGTTCGCGCCATGTGGCAGCCGGTTCTGGATGAACAGGGCAAGCTGGTGACGCTGCAGTGTTACGGGTCGGACATCACCCAGACCGTCGAGACCGCCGCCGAGAACTCTGCCTTCATCCAGGCCTTGCTGCGCTCTACCGCCGTGATCGAGTTCGACCTTAGCGGCCACGTGTTGACGGCCAATGACCAGTTTCTGCGGGGCATGGGTTACAACCTGGCGCAGATCAAGGGCAAGCACCACAGCCTGTTCTGTGATCCGGCAGAAACCTCACTGGCACCGTACCGCGAGTTCTGGGCGATGCTCAACCGGGGCGAGTTCGTTGCCGGGCGCTTCAAGCGTATCGACAGCAGCGGGCGCGAGGTCTGGCTGGAGGCCACCTATAACCCGGTCCACGACGCTCAGGGCAAGCTCTACAAGATCGTCAAGTTCGCCACGCTGGTAACCGATCAGGTGGCTCGCGAAGACGAAGTCAGTCAGGCGGCCAGCGTGGCGTTCGAAATCTCCCAGCAGACCGACGTCAGTGCCCAGCGTGGTGCGGACGTGGTGCAGAACACCGTGCAGACCATGCGCAAGATCTCCGAAGAGATGCAGTCAGCGTCCTCAGGCATTGAAGCGCTGGGCAAGCAATCGTTGTTGATCAGCTCCATCGTGCAGACCATCGGTGGCATTGCCCAGCAGACCAACCTGCTGGCCCTCAACGCCGCCATCGAAGCCGCTCGTGCCGGTGAGCAGGGCAGAGGCTTTGCTGTGGTGGCTGACGAAGTTCGGCAACTGGCCGGTCGCACCAGCGCGGCAACCGAAGAAATCGTCAACGTTGTGCAGCAGAACAGGGCACTGGCCGACGAAGCCGTACGCGGCATGGCCAACAGCCGCACCCAGGCGGAACAGGGTCTGGCACTGGCCAACGAAGCCGGCGCGGTGATCGTCGAGATTCAGGAAGGCGCCAAACAGGTGGTCGGTGCGGTCGGGCGGTTTGCCAATCAACTGAAGTAGTGTTCTCTGCTTTCCGAGGTTTTGCTTTAGATATTGCGTATTGAATAGACGAAAAAGGCTTTTTCGCGATTAAGCGGAAAAGCCTTTTTTCGTTCAAAGTCGCGAATTTTCCTACAGTTATTTCGTTCAAAATGGCGCGCGTTTGTCTGAGAGGATGAACTCATGGCTTACAAAGCCAGACTGCTGGATGAGCCCAGGCTGACCAAAGCCACCACGTTGCCGGATCGCTTGTGATGTTACCTGCCCATGATCATTATCGCTCCAACGCTCCGCGTCACACCTCTGCGCGGTGTCGCGCAATCAAAAGCGGACGCAGAGCGTCAAGAACTGCATGCCCACGCGGAGCATGGGCACGATAGTGTTCTCCCGGACACCTATTGTTCCTCACGTGTGTCATCTGCTCACAATCATTATCGTTCCAACGCTCCGCGTCACACCTCTGCGCCGTGTCGCGCAATCAAAATCGGACGCAGAGCGTCAAGAACTGCATTCCTACGCTGGAGCGTTAGGAACGATAATCTCAACTGTCGTGCCGTGGATTCGACATGGCACATCCACCTCGAATCCCATTTAGCAACAGCCTCTACCGAGCGGTCAGTGCCGAATAGCTGTTCATCAGGTTGCGGTAGTTCGGGATGCGCTCGGAAAGCAGGTTACCCAAACCTTCGATGTCGTTGCGCCAGTCACCCTGCAGCTCACAGGCCACCGAGAACCAGTTCATCAGTTGTGCACCCGCCTGGGTCATGCGCGACCACGCGGCTTGTTGAACCGTGGTGTTGAAGGTGCCGGATGCATCGGTGACCACGAACACTTCAAACCCTTCAGCCAGTGCCGACAGGGTCGGAAAGGTCACGCACACATCGGTCACTACCCCGGCAATGATCAGTTGCTTGCGGCCGGTCGCCTTGATCGCCTTTACAAAGTCTTCGTTATCCCAGGCATTGATCTGACCCGGACGCGCAATGTACGGCGCATCGGGAAACATGGCCTTGAGTTCCGGAACCAGCGGGCCGTTGGGGCCTTGTTCGAAACTGGTGGTGAGGATGGTCGGCAGTTTGAAAAACCGCGCCAGGTCAGCCAGCGCCAGAACATTGTTCTTGAACTCGTTCGGCGAGAAGTCCTGCACCAGCGAGATCAGGCCTGTCTGGTGGTCGATCAGCAGAACGATCGCGTCATCTTTGTTCAGGCGGCTGTAGGGGGTGTTGGTCATGGTCAAGTCCTTTCGGTTGGGTAGGTGAGGTCTGGCGTGCAACATGGGCTCAGATTAGTAGTTCACCGGAAAGGGAAAAAGCGCCTGAGGCGGGTTTTACTGTCCCCCCACAGTGGACAATACTGTCCCAAGTCCTACCTATCCAAAGAATCACCTACACAGGAACGGCCCCGGTTTTGCCAGCCTCCACCGCAAATCGCTTGAGCGTCGACACGCTGGCAGCGGGGTCGAGCACATCCGACACCACCTGAAAGCGGGTCAGCATCTGTTGCTCGCTGAGGTCCACCGCCACATAGCCACGCTGGCGGCTGTCAAAAAACTTCACATGGGGGTTTAGACCGAGAATGCTGTTGAAGGCCTCGAATGGCGGTCCGCCGGATGTCACTGAGGTGCCGACGAATTCAGTGGCGACGACGGCTGAATCCGGATTGCCCGCATCGGCGTGCAGGTCGGTGGTCCAGAACGAATGGATGTCGCCACCCCAGAACACCGGGTTGCGGGTCTGGTGGCGTTGCAGGGATGCCAGCATGCGCTCGCGGGTCGCCGCGTAGCCGTCCCAGCCGTCGGTCCAGTGGCCCAGCGCCTGCGTTTTGAGATTGCGCTGTTCCAGCGGAGCGACCAGCAAGTCTTGGGCAATGACATTCCATTGTCCAGGTGACTCAGCGAAGCTGCGGTCCAGCCAGGCTTCCTGTTCCCAGCCCAGCATGGTGCGTTTCTGGTCACTCAGATCCGTGCAATCGCTGGGCGCTACGTAGCCTCGACGGCTACCGTTGGCCTGGATGCACGCCTGTTCGGAACGATACTGCCGACCGTCCAGCACATGAAAGCGTGCCAGGCGGCCATAGTCCAGGTTCCGGTAAATACGCATGTCGGGACCTTTGGGCAAACTGCTGGCGCGCAACGGCATGTGCTCGTAAAACGCCTGATAAGCGGCGGCTCTGCGACGCAGAAAGCTCTCTACCGGAACGCCCGGATCCTGGGACCACTGCGCGGCATAGTCATTCTGCACTTCGTGATCGTCCCAGGTGACAACGCTTGGCGCGCAGGCATGCAGGGCTTGTAGGTCCGGGTCGGTCTTGTATTGCGCGTATCGGTTGCGATAGCCAGCCAGATCCATCGGGTCTGATGTGGCGTGGCGGCGTGGGAACTGTGTATTCGCGGGAGAAACATTTGCTTCATAGATATAGTCACCGAGAAAGAACACCAGATCCGGTCGCTCCGCAGCCAGGTGCCGATAGGCGCTGAAATACCCGGCTTCCCAATGCGAGCACGATACAAAGCCGAACCTCGCCGCAGCCATGGCCGTCGCGGGCGGGGCCGTGCAGGCCTGCCCCACCGGGCTTTGTGCGCCCAGGCTTTCGAACTGATACCAATAGGGCCGCCCCGGTTGCAAGCCGCTCACTTCAACGTGCACCGAATGCGCAAAGCGTGACTGGGCGGTGGCTTGGCCCGCCCGCACGATGCGCGTCATGGCGGCGTCGCTGGCGATTTTCCAGCGCACCTCGACGGGTTTGCTCAAGCCGCCGTCGCCTGTCGGGGTGATTACCTGGGAGGCAAGACGTGTCCAGATCACGAAGCCGTCCGGCAACGGATCGCCTGACGACACGCCCAGTGTGAACGGATAATCGACACCTGCACTGCGGGCAAACGGGCTGAGGATCGACAGCAGTGTGGCCCCGGCCACGCCGGTAATGATGCGGCGGCGGTCCGGATTGAAATCGCTCATGACAGGGCCTCCGACGCTTCGTACTGCGCGCGCAACAGCCCGAACAGCGACATGTCCTTAAAGACGCCGTTTTTCAGAAATACCCCTTTCATGCAGCCCTCGTACAACAACCCGCACCTCTCCAGCACCCTGGCGCTGGCCAGGTTGTCGCTGAAGCACTGACCTGCGATGCGGTTGAAGTTCATGTGCGTGAAGCCATACGTCATCAATCCCCGCACCGCCTCACGGGTGTAGCCGTTGTTTCGGTAGTCAACACCCATCCAGTAGCCCAGGTTTGCGCGCTGATGCAATGTCGAAAAGCGGAACGAGACGACCCCGGCCAACTCCCCGGTTTCTGTGACGTGAACCCCAAGGCCCAGTGTCTGACCCGTAGCGAATTGCTCGTGGGCCTGGGCGATGAATGCCTGCGCATGCTCAAGCGTGTAGGGGCTGGGGAGCGCAGAGGTCATGGCCGCAATCGTGGGCTCGTCAGCCAGCCGCGACAAGGTTGATGCCTGTTCCGGCTGCAAGGCGGCAAGCAGAAGGCGTGAGGTTCGGATACGGGGCAGCTCGAGGCACATCGGTGTTTTCCGTCGAGATAAATGCTCAAACGCTGCCGCGTTGCGATGGCGTTTGCGTGACAGGTGCAAGAAACATTTAAGTGCCACGCAATATGCGAATAAAGGCCATGTAACAGTCATGTATCGTTCTTGTAAAACTAACCGATCAGTCATGTTCGGTTGCTAGATTCTCGGCCTCTAACAAGAGGGAGAAGCCGGCATGAGAACGTGGGATGAACCCAAGAAGCGTAAGGCGCACATCGAACTGATCCCGATGATCGACGTGATGATGTTCCTGTTGGTGTTTTTCGTGCTGGTCAGCCTGAACGTGATTCCGGCGCTGGGCATGAAGACCCAGTTACCCAGTGCCAGCAGTTCTCAGCAACTGAAGCCGCAGAACAAATCGATCCTGACCCTCGGGCTCAACGGCGAATTGCAGCTTGATGGCAAGGCAACCACCGTTGATGCGCTGGTGCCTGCCTTGAAGGCGCTGGAAAAACCTGACACCAAAACGACCATCATCGTGAACAGCGACAAGGGCGTTGAAGTTGCACGGCTGGTCGAGATCATGGACACGTTGCGTCTGGGTGGTTTCACGTCCGTTTCCATCGCAACGCGTAAATCCTGATGTATGCCCTGTTTCGGATGCGTCAGTGGCTGGGCGGCTTGCCTGCGCTGGTGGCGCTCATTGCAATTGTGATCGGCGTGCAAACCCGGCCTCTGAAAATGGAGCCGGTCTACGATGAGTCTGCCGTGGAATTGGCACTGGTCGAGCCCGAATCGCCTGCGCCACAGCCTTTGGCACAGCCCGAGCCGCCTCCGGTACAGCCCGAAGAGCCGCCGCCTGCGCCGCCCGTCATCGACAGCGAAGAGGCCGAGCCTGCGCCGCCGCCACCGCCTCCAAAGCCTGTTTCCAAGCCAGAACCCAAGCATGCGCCCAAACCAGAACCGCGCCCCAAACCGTTGCCCAAGCCGGCAGTGGCCAAACCCGTCGAACCGGTTCAGGCCGCCAGCAAGCCGATAGCCAGCGCCCCGGTTTCACCGCCGTCACCGCCGTCACCGCCTGCGCCGCCCGCGCCGCCGAAAGTGGACACTCAAGGTATCGAGGGCGGCTACCTCAAAGGGCTGCGCAACGATCTGGACGGTTACAAACAGTATCCCACCGGACGTCAGGCATCACTGGAGCGCCCGAGTGGCGAAGTGGTGGTGTGGTTGTTGGTCGATCGGCAGGGTCGCGTGCTGGATTCCGGCATTCAGACTCAGGCCTCCAGCATGCTGCTCAATCGGGCCGCGACCAACAGCCTGCGACGCATCAAGCAAGTCAAACCGTTTCCCGAGCAAGCCTTCGGCGGGCGCAACGAACAGCGCTTTACCGCCACCTTCAACTACAGCGTGCAATAGCACTGACAAGGAACAAAGTGATGAAGTTTTCCAGGATTCACCTTGCGTTGGTCGCCGCTGGCATGAGCCACGGCATGGTCATGGCTGACCAGAGTGTGAGTGATGTCGGCACCATTGGCGTGCAGGGCAAAGCGACTGTCGGTGGCGGTTACATGGTTCAGGAGGAAAGCATCAAGGCGCGTTCCACCGTGACCAAGGAGGCGCTCGACAAACAGGCTGCCACCGGTAACGCGATCGACAAGCTCAAGTACACCCCGGGCCTGAATATCTCCAGTGAAGACGCCACCGGTCTTTCGGGCTTCCGTTTTACCATGCGCGGGCTCAACTCCGATCAGGTCGGCATGTCGGTAGACGGCATGCCGATCAATGACTCCGGCAACTACGCGCTGTATTCCAACTTGTTGGGTGACCCGGAGAACATCGATCAGATATTCGTCACCCAAGGCTCTGCCGAAAGCGATGGCCCGCATATCGGTTCCAGCGGCGGCAACATCGGCATTGTGACCATTCGGCCCACCAAGGAAACCGGCGCGTTCGTCAAGCAGGTGGCGGGCAGCAACGGCACTTACAAGACCTTTGCACGGCTCAACACCGGCGAAATCAACGGGCTGAGCAACTGGCTGTCGATGTCCCACACCGAAGGCCAGAAATGGCGCGGTGATGGGGCGGTGCGCGCTGACAAGGTGGAATGGAACAGCTTTTTCGACATGGGTTCGGGCAATACGGCCAACCTGATTCTCAAGTATCACGAACAGGACAACAACAGTTACAGCCAGCTCACCAAGAGCCAGTTCCAGCAGGGCGGGCGCAAGTTTGACCCTTATCCTTCGACGCCTGCGCTGGGTAGCAACGGCAAGCTGTCCAGTTATTATGAGCTGGCACAGAATCCGTTCCAGACCTTTACCGGGGTGCTCAATACCCAATTCAAACTGGCCGACAATCTGGCCCTTTCCGTCGTCCCTTATTACTTCTGGGGTAACGGCAGCGGTGTCAACAGCTCTTCTTACGCGCTCAACCGTGGCTCGAATCAGAACGGCGTATTCGACCTGAGCAACCTGCCGACGGCCGCGGCCTACAACGCTGACGGTTCATCGACCACTGGCGTTTACTATCGGCCTTCCCGTACCCAGACTTGGCGTCCGGGCATCACCACCAAACTGAACTGGGATGTCAACGACGAGCACAGCGTGCAAGTCGGCTACTGGTATGAGCGTGCGCGCCAGTTGCAGACCCAGCCGTTCATCCGTCTGAAGAGCAACGGCAAGCCGCAAAGCATCTGGCCAGATTCCGATTACATGGTCGATGCCAACGGCAATGAGATCCAGGGTCGGGACCGCTATACCGTAACGCCCGCACAGAAAGTCTGGGCTCAGGACACCTGGTATTTCGCCCCGGACTGGACGTTGATTGGCGGCCTGGCTTACATGAATGTGAAGCGCGAAGGCACCAACCACGGCAGCCTGACCGAGCGCCCGGAAGAGCGTGACCAGACGTATAACAAGTTGCTGCCCAATGTAGGTCTGAAATACCAACTGGATGAACGTGATCAACTGTTCTACAGCCTGTCGCGCAACATGCGCGTGCCACAGAACTACGTACTGTATGACCAGGGTGCCGGTTCTATCAACAGCAAACCGGAAACCAGCTGGAACCACGAGCTGGGCTGGCGCTTTACCGACCAGGACACGACGCTGGCGGCCACCCTGTTCTATATGCAGTTCAAGGATCGCCAGGTCTCATCCCGCGATATCAACGGTGACTTTGCCGACATCAACGCCGGTGCAGTGGACAACAGCGGCCTGGAACTGGAGTGGAGCGGCCTGTTGCCCCACCATTTCAACTACTACACCTCGTACACCTACACCCGCGCCAAACAGAAAGATGACCTGACCGTCTTCAACAACGGCGCTGCCATCGAATTGCCGACCAGCGGCAAGCAGTTCGCCAACGTACCCAAGAACATGCTGGCGGCCAATATCGGTTACGACGACGGCAGTTATTACGGCACGTTTGGCGGCAAGGTCACCAGCAAGCTCTACGGCGACCTGACCAACGACGAAAGCATTCCGGGGCGCACCATTTTCAATCTGGGCGCGGGTATCTATTTGCCTGTGGACAAGAAAATCGTCAAGGACGCCACTTTGCGCCTGAACGTCGACAACCTGTTCGACAAGGACTACCTGGACGGCGTTTACACCACCAAGACCAACGCCGCCAGTTACAGCGGTTTCCGCGATGGCGACCCGGCCTACATCGTCGGCGTCGAGCGTACCGTCACGGTTTCCCTGGAAGCCAATTTCTAACCCTTCATTGACCAGAGGTCTGCGCCATGGACATGAATCAGCTCCACGACATCACCTTCTATGTGATGTACGCCGCCATCGCGATTGCGATCTTCGTCGCGATTGAACGCGGCATCTACTTTGCCTACGTGCGTCGCCAGTCGCGGGCACTGCAAACGGCACTCAGCGCGTCAGTGCACAGTGAAAAAGACCTGCCGGAGACGCTGACCCGCCGCACCAGCCTGCCGCTGGAAATGGTGTTGCCGGTACTGGCGCAGAAAAACGCTCACGGTTCACGCCGGGACCTGGATGACGTCATTGAAACCCAGTACCTGAGCACTCGCGCGCCGCTGTCCCGCAGCCTCTGGCTGATCGAAACCATCACCACCGCAGCGCCCTTGCTGGGGTTGCTGGGGACGATTCTGGGCATCATCGATACCTTCAAAGCCCTGGCCAGCGCCGGGGTGTCCGACCCCGGGCAGATTTCTGCCGGTATCGGTACGGCGTTGTTCGCGACAGGTCTGGGTATTGCGATTGCGTTGTTCTGCGTGGTCTTTCACAACTACTTTCAGGACAGCCTCGAGCGCATCAACAATCAACTCAAGATCCTCCTGATCCGTGCCGCCAGCGGCGCGCGGGTGCAGGGTGAAATGCCGCATCCGGTCGCCATTCCCCAGCCCGGTTTCCGGACGGCATGATCAACACATCGGCGCAGGTCTCTGACGTGTGCCGCTTTCGCCTGTTCTGGCCATGAGACTGCCATGCACTTCTCTATCTGGTTTCGCTCGACGTCCATACGCTACCGCAGCCTGATTGCCGCATTGCTGCTCAGCAGTCCGGTTGCCTATGCAGATTTCGCCATTCCCGGTTTCGAACTGGTGCACACCGTGCCCGTCGGGACCGACCTGCAAACCCCGGACCTGCGAGCGCCTGGCGATGTCTGGCGCGAGCTGTTCGATGGGGCTCGCGAGCGTATCGATATCGAACAGTTTTATGTGGCAGATCAGCCAGGCTCGGTGATGGGCAAGGTGCTTGAAAGCCTGACCGCAGCGGGGCAGCGCGGGGTAAACATCCGTTTTCTGCTGGAAGAGAAAGGCTTGAAGCTTTCCGATCCAGAAACCCTTGCACGGTTGCGGGCGATCCCCAACCTCACCTTGCGGGTGCTGCCTTACGCCAGGCTGACCGGCAGTGGCATCATCCACGCCAAGTTTTTCGTGGTGGATGGCAAGCAGGCATTTATCGGCAGTCAGAACTTCGATTGGCGTTCACTGGAACACATTCACGAAACCGGTTTGCGTATTGACGAGCCCACGGTCGTGCGCCAGACGCAGGCTGTGTTCGATCAGGACTGGCTTGCCCAGGCGGCCATTGCCGACGGCAAACCTGTGCCGCTTCCTGTTTCTGGTGCGCCGCCTGCCAGTGGCGCATCGCCCGGTGGCAATTATCTGGTCGCCAGCCCACAGCGCTATAACCCGTCGGGCGTGCGCGACTCCGAGACCGAACTGCCGCGTTTGCTGGCGCAAGCCAAAAGCGAGGTTCGTGTCCAGTTGCTGGACTACGCGCCGCTGTCCTATGGGCCTGATAAAACCCGGCCGTATTACGCGGTCATCGACAACGCCCTGCGCAGCGCCGCCGCCCGTGGCGTGTCGGTCAAACTCATGGTTTCAGACTGGAACACCGGCATGCCCGGGGTTGCCTATCTGAAAAGTCTGGCCCTTGTGCCCAACGTACAGGTGCGCATCGTGACGCTGCCAATGGCCGCTCAGGGCTTCATCCCCTATGCACGGGTGATCCACAGCAAAACCATGGCGATTGATGACCAGGTCGCCTGGGTCGGCACCAGCAACTGGCTCGGCGGCTACCTCGACAACTCGCGCAACCTGGAAGTGGTGATGCACGACAGCACGATGGCCAGGCGCATCGGCCAGTTGCATGCACAGCTCTGGGAGGGGCCGTATGCCAAGCCCATCGACATCAATCGCGACTACCCGCAACCGCATCCGGGAAGTTTGAATGCAGCTCCCCACTAGGCCCCCACGCCTCATTCCGCCACAATGACGCCCTTTACCCACCAGCCTGCTGCAGGCTGTAAACGGATTGGTGCTGTTGATGATGTTCTCCCTCAAACCGTGGTCGCGGGGCCTGGCGCTGGCTTTGCCATTGGCCGTTTTGCTGGCGGCGTGTGACAAGTCCGATAAACCGGTAACGCCACCGGCTGCGCCGCACACCACGTACACTCAGGCCTCTTGGGAAGCGCTGCCAGCGGTTTCCGATGCCGATTTGCAAGCCGGTTTCGCCGCATGGCGCAGCGCGTGTGTTCGTTTGAAGGCCGATGCGGTCTGGGGGCCGACGTGTGCGGCAGCGGCGAGCGTTGCGGCGGCGCCGGATGCGACGCAGATTCGTACGTTTTTGCAGGGCCAGTTGCAGATTTACAGCTTGCGTGCCGACGGTGGCAGTGCGGATGGCCTGATTACCGGCTATTACGAGCCTGTTTACCCTGGCAGCCTGACCCGGACAGAGACGGCCAATGTGCCGGTATATGGCATTCCCGATGACCTGATCGTGGTCAATCTGGACAGCATTTACCCTGAGCTTAAAGGCAAGCGTCTGCGCGGCCGGCTTGAGGGGCGGGTGCTCAAGCCTTACGACGATGCCGCGACCATCAACGCGCAAGGTTTGAATGCGCCGGTGATCGCCTGGCTGACCGATCCGATGGACGTGCAGTTCCTGCAGATTCAGGGCTCCGGGCGGGTCAGTCTGGAAGACGGCTCACAGTTGCGTCTGGGCTACGCCGATCAGAACGGTCGTCCTTATCGCGCCATCGGCCGTTGGCTGGTGGAGCAGGGCGAGTTGAAGAAGGAAGACGTGACGATGGGCAGCATCGCTGCCTGGGCCAAGGCGCATCCGGAGCGTATCAGCGAGTTGCTGGCCAGTAACCCCAGCTACGTGTTTTTCGGCCGTAACCCGGACAGCAACGAAGGCCCGCGTGGCTCGCTCAACGTGCCACTGACGCCGGGTTACAGCGTAGCCATCGACCGCAAGGTGATTCCGCTGGGCAGCCTGCTCTGGTTGTCTACCACGCGACCGGATGGCAGCAGCGTGGTGCGCCCGGTTGCTGCGCAGGACACTGGCGGTGCGATTGCGGGTGAAGTCCGCGCTGATCTGTTCTGGGGCACTGGCGATGAGGCCGAGAAGCTGGCAGGTGAAATGAAACAGAAAGGCAATATCTGGTTGCTGTGGCCCAAGGGTATGGCATTGCCGCAGACTGTCGATGCAGCACCTGCGCCCGCCAGCCACTGATTTAATTCAATCCTCCCCTTGAGCGGCTATATATCCGATCCATAGGATATATAGCCGCAAGTGCGTAAAACCCTCGAATCAGCCCCGTTTGCCCCCGATTATCTCCAGATCTACAATTTTGTAACGCCAATAAAATGTCGAAAAACGAGTAATTTACCGCTCATCGGTAAATTGTGGACGCCATATATCGGTTTCTTGACACTATCACAATGACATTACACATTAGTATTAATGCTTTTCCACTGGGGTTGTGCCTGGTGGCCCCAATTGAGGTCTTACAGAATGAGTCGTGCTGACGATGTGGCCAATCTGTTTCAACGTTTTGGCGCGAGCTCGGACGTTTATCTGGAGACGGACAACAGCCTGGATTATCAGGAATCTTCCGTTTCCAGCACCCCGTCTGTTGCACTGCAACGCGCGACCTCTCAGCCGTCTATCGAGCAACCATGCGCAGAGCAATCGGCGCAAAACAACGCGCCGGCACCTGATTCGATAACGCCCGATAAAACCAGGCGCATAGCCGCTGACACATTGGCGAAACTGCTCGCCGAGGCTGTTCAGGCGCGGCAGGCCGAGGCGCAGGCGCGTAACAACGAAGCATTGGCTCAGTCGATGGGCAAAGAGCAACTTTCCAGAACCCCGGCACACGTCATTGCGGTGGTGTCAGCCAAAGGCGGGGTGGGTAAAAGCACCTTGAGCGCGGCGCTGACCAGCCTGGTCAAAGTGCCTGGCGGGCAGACGCTGGCCATCGACCTCGACCCGCAGGACGCCTTGCAGCACCATCTCAACGCCAGCCCGGATGTGGCAGGCCTGGGGGGGGCCAGCCTCAGCGGCGAGAACTGGCGTGCCCTGTTGTTGAACGGGTCTGCCGACACGCAGTTGTTGGCGTATGGCTCGCTGCAGCTTGATGAGCGTCGTTCTCTGGAGCGTTTTCAGGAAAGTGACGCGCACTGGCTGGTCCGGCAGATTGCGCGAATGCAATTGAGTGCGCGCGACGTGGTGATTCTCGACGTGCCGTGCGGTGATTTACTCATGCTGGAACAGGCACTCAATGCCGCCAGCCAAGTGCTGGTCGTGCTCACCGCCGATGCGGCGTGCTACCTGACGCTGGACCAGATGCAGGGCTGGCTTGAGCCCGTGCTGGCCGGTCCGCAGCCGCCGGTCTGTCATTACGTCATCAATCAGTTCGATGCATCGCGCACGTTCAGTCGCGACATGCGCGATGTCATGGCAAAGCGTCTTGGCGGGCGTTTGCTGGGCATCGTGCACAAGGATAACGCGCTCGCAGAAGCGCTGGCTTACGGACACAACGCAGTAGAGGTTCCGAGCGCCTCCCCAGGCACTCAGGACCTGCGCGTGCTGAGTCACTTGCTGATCACCAAACTGCTGACTCAGGACGTAGAAGAGACCCGATTGTCATGACTAACCTGTCGCTCGACGCGTCCCCATCCCGGACGCGCTCATCGCTGTGGCTGAATGCTTTGTCGGAAAGGTTCGGCCAGCAGTCCAGAACCCTGCGCCGCGCACTGAAAACCGTGGCCATTGTTGTAGGCCTGCTGCTGATGGCACTGGTCGTCACGGTGCCTCTGGATCTCTACGCGCAGTGCTTTTTTGCCTTGGCATGTTTTGCCGCGATGCTGGTGATTCGCAAGATACCAGGGCGCATTTCGGTGCTGGCGCTGGTGACGCTGTCGTTGCTGGCGTCGTTGCGGTACATGTACTGGCGGCTGACCTCGACTCTGGATTTCGATAATTGGCTGGACAGCCTGCTGGGCTACGGGCTGATCGTCGCCGAGTTCTACACGCTGATCGTCATCGTGCTGGGTTACGTGCAGACGGCCTGGCCGCTGCACCGCAAGCCTGTGATCATGCCGAGCGATTCCAGCCAGTGGCCGACTGTGGATGTCTTTATCCCTTCGTACAACGAAGCGCTGAGTATCGTCAAACTGACCATTTTTGCTGCGCAGTCCATCGATTGGCCGCGAGACAAACTGCGTGTTTACGTGCTCGATGACGGCCGCCGGGAAGACTTTCGCGAGTTCTGCGAGCAGGTCGGTGTTGGCTACCTGACCCGTGAAAACAATTATCACGCCAAGGCCGGTAACCTGAACGAAGCGCTCAAGTCCACCGATGGCGAATACATTGCCATGTTCGATGCCGATCACGTGCCGACCCGCTCGTTTCTGCAGGTCGCCATGGGCTGGTTCCTCAAGGACTCAAAGCTTGCGATGTTGCAGACGCCGCACTTTTTTTTCTCGCCAGACCCGTTCGAAAAGAACCTCGACACCTTCCGCAGTGTGCCCAACGAAGGCGAGCTGTTTTACGGCCTGTTGCAGGACGGCAACGACCTGTGGAACGCAACCTTCTTCTGTGGCTCGTGTGCGGTGCTGCGGCGTTCGTCGCTGCTGGAAATCGGCGGCGTGGCCACCGAGACCGTGACCGAAGATGCGCACACCGCGCTGAAGCTCAACCGCGCCGGTTACAACACGGCGTACCTGGCGATTCCGCAAGCGGCGGGGCTGGCGACTGAAAGCCTGTCGCGTCATGTGGCCCAGCGCATTCGCTGGGCGCGTGGCATGGCGCAGATCTTTCGCACCGACAATCCGTTGCTGGGCAAGGGCCTGTCGATCGGCCAGCGGCTGTGCTACGCCAACTCCATGCTGCACTTCTTCTATGGCTTGCCGCGTCTGGTATTTCTCACTGCGCCACTGGCCTACCTGCTGTTCGGTGCCGAGGTCATGCACGCCTCGGCGCTGATGATCACCGCTTACGTATTGCCGCACCTGGCGCACGCCAGCCTGACCAACTCCAGGATTCAGGGGCGTTTCCGCCATTCGTTCTGGAACGAGGTCTACGAGGCCGTGCTGGCCTGGTACATCATGGGCCCGGTATTGATGGCCCTGATCAACCCGAAATTCGGGGGCTTCAACGTCACCGACAAAGGCGGCGTGGTCGAGGAGAAGTTCTTTGACTGGACGCTGGCGCGGCCCTATATCGTGCTGCTGACGCTCAATGCCGTGGTTTTCGCGCTCGGTATCTACAGCCTGTATCAACTGGGCTGGAACAACGATGCGATCACCCTGACCATCATCATCAATATGGCCTGGACGATCTACAACATCATCATCACCAGCGCCGCGATTGCGGTGGCCAGCGAGATCCGCCAGGTGCGCACTGAACCGCGGGTGCAGGCCAGACTGCCGATTCGCGTCACCCGCGCCGATGGCGTGGTGTTCAACGCTGTGACGCAGGACTTTTCGCAGACCGGCCTGGGGCTTGTCCTGCCTGCCGATGCCGGTATCGACAGTGGCGACAGCATCACGGTGTCACTGTATCGCGGCGCGCAGACCAGCCATTTTCCCGCCACGGTGATGTTCTGCCGTGATGGCTATCTGGGCACCCGTTTCGATGATCTGTCACTGCGCCAGCAGAGTGAACTGGTACGCCTGACGTTTGGGCGGGCCGACACCTGGGCATCGACCTGGGGGCATGGCAAACCGGATACACCGCTGGCCGCGCTGCGCGAAGTCAGCCATGTCGGCGTTCGTGGCGTTGTCGAGCTGCTCAAGGCCACCCGCAAGGATTTCGGCCGCCTGTTACCCACACGTAAAAAAACCTCCCCACCTCCCGCAAACTGATGGATTGAGTAGTCATGACTAAACGGTATTTTATCGGTGCCGAACGGTTCGCCGTTCGCCGCTCATGGGCTTTGTTGGCCTGTGCGTTGTCCGTGCTCTCTACGGGGGGTGTCGCAACTGCGGCCGAAACAGCCGCTGCAGACCAGGGTTACAGCGTGACGCTGAAACAGTTGGGGCGTAATTACCCCATGAGCCTGCGCGGCGTGGACGCCACAGACAGCGTCAACTTCAACGTGCGTGCCGATCAGGTGGTCACTGGCGCGAGCCTGACCTTGAGTTACAGCTACTCACCGGCTTTGCTGGCCGATCTGTCGCAGATCAACGTCATGATCAACGACGAAGTCGCAGCGACCCTGCCGTTGCCCAAAGAGGGCGCTGGCAAGCCGCAGGTTCAGGTAATCGAAATTCCGCCGCAGATGATCACCGAGTTCAACCGCCTGAACCTGCAGTTTATCGGCCACTACACAATGAGCTGCGAAGACCCCAAGCATTCCAGCCTGTGGGCGCGGATCAACAACGACACGCGTCTGGACATCCGCGTGACGCCGTTTGCGCTGCCCAACGATCTGGCCATTTTGCCGCTGCCGTTCTTCGACCGTCGCGATGACCGTGACGTAAACCTGCCGGTGGTGATGGGCGCGGCACCCGACAACGCCACGCTGGAAGCCGCCGGTGCGCTGGCGTCGTGGATCGGTGCGGCCAAGACCCGCTCGCGAATGGCCAGCTTCCCGGCGCACTTCAGCGAGCTGCCAGCCAAGGGCAACGCGCTGGTGTTGCTCAAGGGCGAAGGTCCGCTGCAACTGGGCGCTTTGACCATGCCTGCGCCAAAAGGCCCGACCCTGACGATGGTGACGCACCCCAACGACCCGAACGGCAAGTTGCTGGTGATCACGGGACGTAATTCCGCCGAGCTGAAAAAAGCGGTCAACGCGCTGGTGGTCGGCGGGCAGAGCCTGGTCGGCAGCAGTGCGCTGATCGAACGGGTCGACATGCTTGCGCCGCGTAAGCCGTATGACGCGCCGAACTGGCTGCCGAGTGATCGGCCGATCAAGCTTGGCGAGCTGATGCCTGCCAACAAACTGAATGTGTCCGGTTACGATCCGGGTGACATCACTGTGCCGCTGAACCTGCCGCCAGACCTGTTCAGCTGGCGCGAAGACGGTGTGCCGCTGAACCTCAAATACCGCTACACGCCGCAGGAGCGCTCCAACAATTCGTCGATCATGGTCAGCCTCAACGACACCCTGATCAAGGCCGAGCCACTGCCTTCGATCGATAACCTGAGCAATTCGATCCTGGCCCGGTTGACCGGCGGCAACGACACAGTCAGCCGTGAAGCGCACGTGTACCTGCCGCTCAATTCGGTGGCGCTGCAATCGCGTCTGCAACTGCGTTACATGTTCGATTACCTCAAGCAGGGCGAATGTGGCGACATCATCATCGACAACATGCGCGGCAGCATCGACCCGGAATCGACGCTGGATTTCAGCGGTTACGACCACTTTATGGCAATGCCCAACCTGGGCGTGTTCAAGGACTCGGGTTTCCCGTTCACGCGTCTGGCTGACCTGTCGCAAACGGCGGTGGTGCTGGCTGACAAGCCGAATACCGAAGACGTCAGCGCGTACCTGAACGTGCTGGGCCGTTTTGGTGAGTCCACCGGTTACCCGGCGACCGGCGTCACAGTGATGCAGGCCGCACAGATCGCCAGCGCCGCCGATAAAGACATTCTGGTCATGTCTTCGGGGCCCGATCAGCCGTTGCTCAACCTGTGGGCCAACCGCCTGCCGACCTCCGGCAACGGTCAGCAGCAGGGCTTCGAGCTTTCCGATCTGGCGTTCCGCCTGCGTGACTGGATGAGCCCGGACCCGGATGAAAACCTGCGTCGGGCGCGGGTGGCGATGGCGTTCTCCAGCGATGCGCGCAGCACCTTTCTGACCGGCTTCGAATCGCCGCTGCACAAAGGCCGCAGCGTGGTGCTGATCTCCAGTGGCCAACCCGGCGGCATGAGCGACGTGGCTCGTGCGCTGAGCAACAGCGACAAGGTGCAGGGCAGTCTGGTGGTGGTGCGCGGCGATTCCGTCGAAGCACTGGTTGCCGAACAGAATTACTACGTCGGTGATCTTGGGCCGATCAAATACGTGCAGTGGCTGATGTCGCGCAACGTGCTGTGGCTGTTGCTGGTGGTCGTCGTGGGTGTGGTGCTGGTCACCGGGGTGGCTTACCTGACCCTGCGTTCGCTTGCCAAACGCCGACTGGAGCATGAATAAGTCATGCCGACCATGGTAATCAATTTGCGCCGCGCTGTTGGCTGGATGACCGGTGTGCTGGCGTCGGCGACGCTGACCCCGGTTCTTGCGGCCAGCACCTGCGACGGCCCGGCCTGGCCGTTCTGGCAGGACTACGCCACACGCTACGTGCAGGCCGACGGGCGCATGCTCGAATCCAGCCTGAAAGCCAACCACAGCACCTCCGAAGGCCAGTCCTACGGCATGCTCTTCGCCTTGGTGGCCAATGATCGCGCGCGCTTCGACACGCTGTGGACGTGGACTGCCGAAAACATGACCGGCGCCGACCCCAGGACACGCCTGCCCGGCTGGTTGTGGGGGCAGGGCGAAGATGGCAGCTGGAAACTGCAGGACGCCAACTCTGCGTCCGACGCCGACCTGTGGATCATCTATGCGCTGCTGGAAGCCGCCCGCATCTGGCAGCACCCGGCGTATCGAAACGATGCGCTGGCACTGCTCAAGACCGTTGAAGCGCGGCTGGTGGTCAACCTGCCGGGGCTGGGCAAGATGCTCCTGCCCGGCCCGGAAGGTTTCGTGCAGCCCGACCACTTATGGCGTTTGAACGCCAGTTACCTGCCGGTGCCGCTGTTACGGCGTCTGGCCAGGGAAGAGCCGGCTGGGCCATGGAAGGAAATCGCCGACAACACGGCAAAACTGATCGACGCATCCAGCCCGAAAGGCTTTATCGCCGACTGGGTGGGTTATCGCGGCACATCACCGAAAACCGGGCTGTTCGTGGTCGATCCGGTCTCCGGCGAGCTGGGCAGCTATGACGCGATTCGCGTCTACCTCTGGGCGGGCATGACGCCTGCGTCCGACCCGTTGGCCGCACGCTTGCTGGCGCGTCTCGACGGCATGGCGGTCAGCACGGCCTCCAGCGGCATGCCCCCGGAAAAAGTCCAGGTGATGAGTGGCGCGAGCCAGGGCCAGGCGCCGTTTGGTTATTCGGCGGCGTTGCTGCCGTACTTCCGGGCCAAGGGCCAGACGTGGCTGGCTGAACAGCAGCAGCGCAGGGTCGAAGCCGGTGTCAGCACGGCGCTGGCCCGCGACCCGACAGACCGTACCGAACCTGCCTATTACAACCTCATGCTCAGCCTGTTTGCCTTGGGCTGGGTCGAAAAACGCTATCAGTTCCGTGAAGACGGGACCCTCAAGTTGTCATGGGAGACGTCATGCCCGCGCGCCGCCACACGTTAGTCATCGGGTTGGTTGCCGCGATTGCAGCCAGCGTTTCTCATGCCCAGGGCGCCACAGTGGAGGCGCAACTGATCGAGCAGGGCCAGTATTGGCAGGCGCGCTCGAACGCAGTGCGCGCTGCCGAAATCTGGCAGAAAGTCCTGTTGATCGACGCCAATCAGGTGCAAGCGCTGTATGGCATGGGCCTGATCGGCGTCAAACAGAACAAACCGCAACAGGCGCAGACCTACCTGACGCGCCTGCAAGCGCTGTCACCAGTGCCCTGGCAGGCGGTGCAGCTGGAGCAGGACATTGCCCTCGGCCAGCCGCAAAATCAGGCGCTGCTGGATGATGCCCGACGCCTGGCCGACGCCGGTGAGCGTGACAAGGCGACCGGGGTGTTTCGCCAGTTGTTCAACGGCCGTTTGCCTCAAGGCACTGTCGGCCGCGAGTACTACACCAACCTGGGCTTCAACAATGCGGACTGGCCCGAGGCGCGCAAGGGTTTTGAACGCCTGATGCGGCAGAACCCGGACGACTCGATTCTGGCGCTGTTCTTTGCCAAGCACCTGGCCCGCCGCGAAGACAGCCGCGCCGAAGGCATCGCCGCTCTGGCGCGCCTGAGCACTCATCCGGACATCGCCGGCGATGCCGATCAGAGCTGGCGCATGGCGCTGGTCTGGATCGGCCCGCCTGCGACTGCGCAAGTGCCACTGTTCGACGCGTTTCTCAAGGTTCATCCCGACGATCAGGAAATCCGCGACCAGTTGAACAAGGGGCGCCAGCAGCATGCCAGCGGTACTGCCTCAGGCTGGCAGCAAGACCCGCTGGTGGCGCGCGGCTTGAAGGCGCTGGAAAAAAATGATCATGCGGCGGCCGAAGAAGCCTTTGCCGCCCGCCTGAAAATCAAGGCGGACGATGCCGACGCGCTGGGCGGCTTGGGCGTGGTGCGTCAGCAGCAGAACCGGTTGCCTGAAGCCGAACAATTGCTGACCCGCGCCACGCGCCAGCCGGGCGGTGCGCGCTGGAAAAACGCGCTGGAAAACGTACAGCTCTGGACCTCGCTGCAAGAGGCCCGTGACCTGCAGGCCAAAGGGCAGACCAGCCAGGCTCAAGCGTTGCTGGCGCAGGCGCAGCGGCAAAACCCTGACAATATCGACGTGCGTTTGACCTTGGCCGACGTGCAGGTGCAGGCCGGGCAACTGGACGCCGCGCAAGCGGGCTATCGTCAGGTACTGGCGACCCAGCGCGGCAATCCGCAGGCAATACGCGGGCTGATCAACGTGCTGGCCCAGCGTGGTCAGGCTGATGAAGCGTTGCGCCTGCTCGACACATTGTCGCCAGGCGAACAGTCCAAACTGGGCGACAGCGGTCGCTTCAAGGCGCTGCGCTCCACCCAGGTGGCGCGGCTGGCCGAGCAGCGTGGCGATGTTCGCGCTGCCCAGGCGGCCTTGAAAGACGCGGTGAAGAACGACCCGGACAATGTCTGGACGCGTTTTGACCTGGCGCGCCTGTACCTCAAGACCGACGAAGCGCCCAAGGCCCGCGCGCTGATCGACGAGCTGCTCAAGGCTCAGCCCAACAATATCGATGCGCTCTACACCAGCGCGCTGCTGTCAGTGGAAATGGGCCAGTGGCAGGACGCGCAGACCACGTTTACGCGCATCCCGGTTGATCAGCGCACGCCGGACATGAAAGCGCTTGCTGACGAAGTCACCATGACGGTGCAGATCAATCTGGCCATCGGCATCGCCCGGCGCGGTCAGCGCCAGGAAGCGTTGGCGCTGCTCGATCGCTTGCAACCGGTCGCCAGCGGCAGCCCGGAGCGTCAACTCACGCTGGCCAGCGCTTACATCGATGCGGGCGAGCCCGCGCGCGGTCGGGAAATGGCCCGTGCGGCCATCGCTCAGGCCCCTTTGCCGTCGGCCGACCTGATGCTGCAATACGCCGGTCTGCTGCTCGCAGCGGGCGATGACGTGCAGGTCAATGCGATTTTGCGCAACGTGCAGGGTCAGCCGATGAGCGTGCAGACCCGCAAACGTTTTGATGACCTTTTGTACCGCTACCGCATTCGCCAGGCCGATCTGCTGCGTGAAGGCGGTGATCTGGCGGGCGCGTACGACACGCTGGCACCTGCTTTGGCGCAGCGCCCGGACGACATTCAGGCGGTGTCGGCCTTCGCCCGCATGTACACCGCCAATGGCGACAGCGCCCGAGCGTTCGAGCTGTACAAGCCTTTGTTGCAGCGTCAGCCCAATGACCCGCAAGTGTTGCTGGGCGCAGCCGATGCGGCGGTCAAAGCGCATGATTATGGCTTTGCCGAAAAAGCCCTGAGCCAGTTCCGCAAACTGGAGCGTAACGACCCGCAGACCCTGACGGAGGCCGCACGTATCTACCAAAGCATGGGGCAGACCGGCGCGGCCACCGAGTTGCTGCGCAAGGCCGTGGCCATCGAACAGAGTGAAAAGCAGCGCGCGATGGCTGTGCAGGCTGCGCCGACCAGCACCACATCGTCCAACCCGTTTGCGGCGGGCGGCTCACGTAGCCTGGCGGCTGCTTCGGCTATTCCGGCTCCGGCTCAGGTGTCGCTCAGCGGTGGGAGAGCACTTGAAGCAAACAGTGCGCCTGAAATATCTGCCCCGCGTGACACCGCTTACCCTGGCCAGATCGCCGCACCACAACCGCTGTCTGCCGCACGTACGCAAAGTGTGCGCGGCAATCCTTTCATGGCAGCCACCGACCGCGATCAGGCCAGCAGCGCACAGCAGGCGCTCAATCGCATTCTTGAGCAGCGCAGTGGCTTCGTCAGTCAGGGCCTGACCGTGCGCAGCAATAACAGCGAGTCGGGTCTGAGCAAACTGACCGTGGTCGAGACCCCGCTAGAGGTCAACTTGCCTGCCGGTGATAACCGGCTGGCCGTGCGCGTCACGCCGGTGTCGCTGAATGCTGGCAGCGTGAAGTCCGATGCAGGTGCCCGTTTTGGCGCTGGCACCAGCGGTGCTGCCGGTTCGCAGAGCGACAAGGGTGTCGGTCTGGCGGTGGCGTTCGAGCGCCCCGAAGAAGGCCTCAAGGCCGATATCGGCACCACGCCGATGGGTTTCAAATACACCACGGTTGCCGGCGGCGCGAGTGTCGACCGGCCGTTGGGTGACAACCCGGACCTGCGCTACGGCCTCAACGTGTCACGGCGTCCGGTGACGGACAGCGTGACTTCGTTTGCCGGTTCCACCGACGAGCGCAGCGGCCTGTCCTGGGGCGGCGTCACGGCCAACGGCGGGCGCGGTCAGCTCAGCTATGACGACCAGACCATCGGCGGTTATGGCTACGGCTCGTGGCACAAACTGGTTGGCAACAACGTGAAATCCAACACCCGAGGCGAAGTGGGTGGCGGCGTTTACTGGTACCTGCGCAATGCCGAGGACAGCAAACTGACCGCAGGCCTGAGCCTGATGGGCATGAGCTATGACAATGACCAGAGCTACTTCACGTATGGCCACGGTGGCTATTTCAGCCCGCAGAGCTTCTATGCCATCGGCGTGCCGGTGATGTGGGCACAGCGCACCGAGCGTTTCAGCTATCAGGTCAAGAGCTCGGTCGGGGTCCAGCACTTCAAGCAGGACGGCGCCGAATTCTTCCCCGACGACAGCACGCTACAGGCCGCTTCCGCCCAGCGCTACACAGGGCAAAGCAAAACCGGAATTGGCTACAACCTGAGCGCGGCAGGCGAGTACAAGCTCGATTCCAGCCTGTTCATGGGGGCCAGTCTGGGCCTGGACAATGCCCGGGACTATCGCCAGTTCAGCGGCGCGCTTTACCTGCGTTACATGTTCGAGGACATGACCGGCCCGATGGCACTGCCGGTCAGCCCTTACCGTTCACCTTATTCCAACTGATTTCTGGAGAATTCGATGCCTTCCGTTCTTGCCGGTATGACCCTTCTGGTCCTGGGAGAAAGCCACATGAGTCTGGCCGATCATCTGATGGAACCGCTGCATGACAACCTGACCAGACAGGGCGCTATCGTGCATTCGATCGGTGCCTGTGGCGCGAGTGCCGGTGACTGGCTGATCACTAAAAAGGTCGATTGCGGGGCCGAGCAAAAAGGCAACGGCAAGATCGTCATCAAGGGACGTGACGCCACGACCACGCCTATCGGCGAGCTGATCGCGGCCGACAAGCCTGATCTGGTGGTGATCGTGATCGGCGACACCATGGCTTCCTATGACAAGCCTTCGTTTCCCAAGGCCTGGGCATGGCAGAGCGTCACCGGCCTGACCAAGGCGATTGCGGCCACGGGCACCAAGTGCGCCTGGGTCGGGCCTGCGTGGGGCAAGGTGGGCGGCATGTACCAGAAGAACGACGCGCGCACTCAGTTGATGTCGCAATTTCTGGCCAGCAACGTGGCGCCCTGCACGTACATCGACTCGCTGAGCTTCTCCAAACCGGGACAATGGATCACCACCGACGGCCAGCATTTTACCGTCGCCGGTTATAAATCCTGGGGCACCGCGATTGGCGGTGCCTTGGGCAAACTCCCGGTCACCAGCGTCAGCGCAGCCGGAGCGAAGCAATGATCGCCCTGCGCCTGATGGCCGGTAGTGTCGCGGCCCTGTTGGTCGGTGTTCAAGCGCAGGCGGCCGACATCGCCCTGTACCCGACAGGCCCTGCGCAGGATTCGGCGTTCATCCGCTTCATTAATGCCACTGCCGCGCCGCTGCAAGTGGTTGCCCAGGAAGGCCAGGCACCGTTGCAACTGGACGCGGCAAAACCGGTGTCGCTGTTTTTTCCGGTGCAGGCCAGCAGCTCGATAAAAGGCACATTGATCAGCGGCGAGAAAAAGCTGCCGATGGACGTCAGCATCGAGCCGGGCGAGTTCGCCACCGTCGTACTGACCACCCAGCCCGATGGCAGCCTTGTGCCGGTGACGGTGCGTGAGCAGCCTGATGATTTCAACGGTTTGAAGGCTTCGCTGGCGTTTTTCAGTCTGGATGCCGGTTGTGCGCAGGCAAGCCTGCGTCCGGCCGGTCGCACGGCTGATGTGTTCAAGGCGATCCCGACCGGTACGTTGCAGCGCCGTTCGATCAATCCAGTGAGCCTTTCGGTGCAGTTGGTCTGCGCCAACGCCACTGTCGGCGCGCCGCTGAATCTGGGTGACCTCAAGGCCGGTGAACGCTACAGCGTCTTGCTGGTGCCGTCCGCCACAGGCCCGCGCCTGTTGTCGGCCACGGACACACTGTCCAACTGATCGGGTTCTGTCGTCGTTATGGTATTCGCCTCGCTCGAGTTTCTGATGGTGTTCCTGCCGGCTTTTTTGCTGGCCTATGCCGCAAGCCCGGCGGCGTGGCGCAACGTCGTTCTGTTGATCGGCAGTTGGCTGTTCTACGGCTGGCTGAGCCCGCTGTTTCTGAGCCTGCACATCGTGCTGACGATCGTGGCCTGGGTCGGCGGTTTGCTGGTCGATCGGTCGCGGCAAGGCTCAACAGGGCGAGTGCGTCTGCTGGTGGCACTGATCGTGTTCAACACCGCCGTGCTGTGCTGGTACAAATACGCCAACATCGTCGCCGGTAGCTGGAATCAGTTGATCACGTACTACGGAGCGATGCCGCTGCAATGGCAGCGCGTGGCGTTACCGGCCGGGCTGTCGTTCATTGTGCTGCAGGCGATTTCCTATCTGGTGGATGTGCATAGGCACACCGTGCCGGTCGAGCGCAGTTTCATCAATTACGCGACCTACATCTCGATGTTCGGCCACTCGATTGCCGGGCCGATCATTCGCTATGACTGGGTGCGCCGCGAGCTGGTGCAGCGCCATTTCAACCGCCAGAATTTCGCCCTGGGCGCACGCCGTTTCATGATTGGTATGAGCATGAAAGTGCTGGTGGCCGACACGTTGTCACCGTTGGTCGATGTGGCGTTTCACTTGCCGGAGCCGTCGCTGGCCGATGCCTGGATCGGCTGCCTGGCGTACTCGCTGCAACTGTTCTTCGACTTTGCCGGTTACAGCGCCATGGCCATCGGTCTTGGGCTGATGCTGGGCTTTCACTTTCCCGAAAACTTCAACCGGCCGTACCTGGCCAGCAGCATTCAGGACTTCTGGCGGCGCTGGCACCTGTCGCTGTCCAGTTGGTTGCGCGACTACCTGTACATTGCCTTGGGCGGCAACCGGCATGGCGTCTGGAACACCTACCGCAACCTGTTTCTGACCATGGCCATCGCCGGTCTGTGGCATGGCGGCGACAGCTGGAACTACCTGTTGTGGGGCGCTGCGCATGGGGTGGCGCTGTGCGTGGATCGCGCCTGGTCGCGCTCCAGCCTGCCCGCGATTCCCAAACCACTGGCGCACGTGTTGACGCTGCTGTTTGTGTGCCTGGCCTGGACGCTGTTCCGTGCCCCGGATTTTGCCACTGCGCTGACCCTGTATGCCGGACAGTTCGGTCTGCATGGCCTGGGGCTGGGCGATGCACTTGCCGTGACCCTGCGCCCGGCGCATGGCATGGCGGCGCTGCTGGGCGTGGCCTGTGTGCTCGCGCCGTTGTTGCAGGTTCGCGTTGAGCAGCGCTTCGCCAGCCGCCCCCTGTTCATAGCGGGCGCCGCACTGTGGCCGATAGCCGGCTTTCTGCTGTCGTTCGCGCTGATTGCCAGCCGCGAGACGGTTCCTTTTCTTTACTTCCAGTTCTGAGGTCGGTGGCCATGACTGCTCCGTCTGCTGTACCGCCTCCACCCAGCGAACTGGCCGTGCGCACCTGTGGCGTGGCGGGCATCACGCTGGCGGTTTTCATCGGCGTCGGCTTGCTGGCCTCGTGCATGCTGCTGGCCAGCGGCAAGGTCGAGTTGCTGCCCAAACCCCTGACCCTCGACGCAGCGCTGCATGGCGAGGTGACTCACAAACTGGCCAGGCAACTGTCAGGGACTTTTCTGGCGCAGCGCGCAGCGGATATCGAGCGTGGCGCAAGCTGGTTGCTGTTTCACGACACCGGCCCGCGGGTCCGTCAGGGGTGTCCGGGCTGGCTGTTCCTGACCGATGAATTCAGGCTCAATCGCGACCCGCTGGCCAATGCGCAACACAAGGCGCAGGCGGTCATCGATGTGCAACGCAGCCTGAAAAAGCGCGGTATCGACCTGCTGGTCGCCGTGGTGCCAGACAAAAGCCGCATTGCTGCAGCCCAGCTGTGCGGGCTGTATCGCCCCGACGTGCAGCAGGCCCGAGTTGCGCAATGGACCAACAGCCTGAAAGCCGCCGGTGTCGATGCGCTGGACCTGACCGCTACCCTACAACCGCTGGGTGAAACGGCATACCTGCGCACCGACACGCACTGGAGCGAATGCGGTGCCAACGCGGCCGCCAGAGCGCTGGCACTGCACCTGCGCAAAGCCGGCTTTCAGGCCACTCCGCAACGGCAGTTTCAAACCAGCATCGCCCCGATTGCCGAGCGCCCCGGCGATCTGGTGCGTTTAGCGGGTCTCGACTGGCTACCGCTGTCGTTGCAGCCTGCCGCACAGAGCGTAGCCGCCACGCAAATCACCGAGCTTGCCAGCGACGCGGCGGCAGGCGGCGACAACCTCGACGACCTGTTCGGCGACAGCAACCTGCCCAACGTCGCCTTGATCGGCACATCGTTCTCGCGCAATTCGGGTTTTGTCGGGTTTCTACAGCGCGAACTCGGCGCACCGATCGGCAACTTCGCCAAGGACGGCGGTGAGTTCTCGGGCGCTGCCAACGTCTATTTCGACAACCCGGCCTTTCGCCAGACCCCGCCGAAGCTGCTGATCTGGGAAATCCCGGAGCGGGATCTGCAGACGGTTTATGTGAGGATTGAAAATATCGAGCATGTGCCTGGCAGCGTTGCGGGCAATAAGAAGCCATAACACTGCGTGACGCCTGGTGGATATAGCCAAGAAGTGATGTGCATGCTTTTTAGAGTGGAGTAGGATTAAATCCTATCCAGTCCGGGAGAATTATCATGCGCAGTACTCAACAATTCAGTATCACTCTGCCTAACCAAATGGCCGACTTAGTGAAAGCCAAAGTGGCTGCGGGTGAATATGCCACCGAAAGTGAAGTGATTCGTGACGGATTGCGGGCCCTTCAGGCCCGTGACCGAGCCTTGGAAAGCTGGCTCACAGGTCAGGTCGGCCCTGCCTACGATGCCCTGAAAGCAGACGGCTCGCGTGCCCTGAGTGTAGATCAGGTGCGAGCTCGGTTGTCGGCAGAACACGAGAGTGCTACTGGCAAATCATGATGGCTTATTCCGTGGAGTTCGCCCCTGAAGCTATGGAACAACTGGCTGCCCCGTATCAAGCTCATTTCAAACGCGCATCAACCACAAACTCCAGTTCCCGGGCCTTTGCCACAACAGCCTGAAATTCCGGGTGCCGGACGTTGAGCAGGTAGTTGGACTCGCGCGGGATGATCACGCTGGGCACGGCCAGTGCCAGGCTTTGACCGGAGGCCAGCCAGACGTCGCCGAATGAGGCGGTGGCTTGTGGCGCGGGTTCTTCGCGCCAGTCGGGGGGCAGGGTGTCGGGGCGGGCGTTGAGGATATGTGCTTCGGCTATCTGCAGTTCCAGCATGGCGTAATGCCGGGCCACGCCGCTGTTGTTCAGGTGAACCAGTATTTCCAGCAACGCCAGTGACTCGCTGCCCGCGCAATACACGCAGGCATTGCCCTTGCTGTTCCAGCGCCCGCCATAGAGCTTTGCGCCTTCGCCGTCGAACGCCTGAGCCAGCCATTTGCGTTTGACCAGGCGATACACTGCGATCACGCCACGACTCCGTGTTCCAGCCGGCCGATCAGGTCCAGCACGGCCTGGGCTTCGGCTGAGGTGGCGAGCATTTCCAGCGGTCTGCGATTGCCCAGCCCATAGACCGGATTGGCCAGCCACAGACGGGTGGCTTCGGTGTCGTCTTCAAACAGGTCCAGTGCCGCCTTGTAGACGGCTGCCAGACGAAACAAACGGTCACTTTCCTCGGCATTGAAGCGGCGCACCTTGAGGCGCCGCTGCAAGGTCGCCGGGGCGATACCCAGATGTTCAGCCAGCGTCGAGCGGTTCAGGTCGGTGTAGTGCGCCAGGCGCTCGAACACTTCATAGGGCAAGCCGCTGTGCAGCGCTGTGTACAAGCGGGTGCCACGCGCCGGAATACCGAGGTGCTGCCAGAAATCGTCCTGCCGGGGCAGGGCGGGATGGTAATCGCTGATGGGCAGAGACATGACACACCTCGTGACTGAGCTATCGAGTGATTGCTATTAAATCTATCACTTGATGGTAAGCCCGTTTAGCGGGTCGCGGTAGTGATTTGCAGCAACAAAAAGTGACTTAAATTACAGAAACGCCAAACATCGCCGACTTAAGGCTATAGGTTTAGTTTGAATGTTGCTGAGCGAGCGTTATAGGCTCAATGTCAGATTGATCTCGATAGTGCCCAATCTCGATAGTGCCGTCGAACGTGTACGTGCTGTCCCCGTCGCCAGCCTGATTTTTTTGCAGTGAGAACTACACGATGTCCACGCTTGCACTGTTGATATGCGATGACTCAAACATGGCGCGCAAGCAGCTGCTGCGTGCGCTGCCTGCCGATTGGGATGTGGCGGTCACGCTGGCCACCCAGGGCGAGGAAGGTCTGGAAGCCATTCGTAAGGGGCAGGGCCAGGTCGTCCTGCTCGACCTGACCATGCCGGTGATGGACGGCTACCAGACGCTGGCAGCGATTCGTGCCGAAAATCTGGACGCCAAAGTCATCGTGGTGTCAGGCGACGTGCAGGACGAAGCGGTGCGTCGGGTCATGGAACTCGGCGCGCTGGCGTTTCTGAAAAAGCCTGCCGACCCGGACGAACTGAAAAGCACACTGGAACGCCTCGGCCTGCTGGGCAAACCGCCGGCTATTCCCGTTGCGCTGCCGGCCCTGAACAGCGCGGGCGGGGTGATCAGCTTTCAGGATGCCTTCCGCGAAACCATCAACGTTGCGATGGGCCGCGCCGCGGCGCTGCTGGCCAAGGTGCTGGGTGTGTTCGTGCAATTGCCGGTGCCCAACGTCAACATGCTGGAAGTCGGCGAATTGCACATGGCGCTGGCCGATGCCCACGCGGATCAGCACCTGACGGCGGTGTGTCAGGGCTACATCGGTGGCGGTATTGCCGGCGAAGCGCTGCTGATCTTCCACGACTCGGAAATCTCCGGCGTATCGAAGTTGATGGGCGACGATAATTCCGACAGCTCGAACATGGAGATGCTGCTGGACCTTTCCACCATCCTCATCGGTGCCTGCCTGAGCGGAATTGCCGAGCAGATCGACATCGCGTTCTCACAAGGCCACCCTCAGTTACTGGGCGCGCAGGGCGGCATCGACGAGTTGATTCGTATCAATCAGCAGCGCTGGAAAAAGACCCTGGCGGTCGAAATCAGTTACAGCGTGGAAGGCCACAACATTCACTTCGATCTGCTGATGCTGTTTACCGAAGATTCGGTCGACCTGCTCAGCAAAAAACTCGCCTACATGATGAGCTGACCCATGAGCAACGCTATCGAAATCAACGAGCTTCATTGGTTGCTGGCCGTCACGCAGAACATTGACGTGGGCATTGTGGTGCTGGACCTGAACTACCGGGTGACGGTCTGGAACACCTTCATGGAAAACCGCTCCGGCGTGGTGCCCTATGTGGCCATCGACAAGACCTTTTTCGAGCTGTTTCCAGAGGTGAACCGGCAATGGCTGAGCAAGAAAATCGATAACGTCGTTACCCTCGGCACACCGGCATTTACGATTTGGGAGCAGCGGCCATACCTGGTGCGCTTTAAGAATTACCAGCCGATTACCGGTCACGAAGAGTTCATGTACCAGAACACCACGCTATTCCCGCTGCGCTCGACGACCGGCGCGATCAGCCATGTGTGCCTGGTGATCTACGACGTCACCGACGTGGCTGCCAACCGCAACCAATTGCAGGCAGCCAATGACAAGCTGCAGCAATTGTCCGGCGCCGAGCAAAAGTAATCGGCCATCAGGCTCGCAGGGTGAGTAAAACCGCCCTGTGGGCTTGATCCCGCTCGTGCTAGGATCGCGATTTTCCGCTGACGCTCAGGGACATCATGCGACCTCAAGCCACTCTCACTGTTATGCCTGTCGAGCGCCCGCTGGTCGGGCGCGTCAGCCCGCCGGGCTCCAAGTCGATCACCAACCGCGCACTGCTGCTGGCGGGGCTTGCCAAAGGCACCAGCCGCCTGACCGGCGCGCTGAAGAGTGACGATACCCGCGTGATGTCCGAAGCACTGCGCCTGATGGGCGTGCAGGTCGACGAGCCGGATGACAGCACCTTTGTAGTCACCAGCAGCGGCCACTGGCAAGCGCCGCAGCAAGCGCTGTTTCTCGGCAACGCCGGGACCGCGACGCGCTTTCTGACCGCTGCGCTGGCCAACTTTGAAGGCAACTTCGTGGTGGATGGCGACGAGTACATGCGTAAACGCCCGATCGGCCCGCTGGTCGATGCCTTGCAGCGCATGGGCGTGGAAATCAGCGCGCCCAGCGGTTGCCCGCCCGTGGCGATCAAGGGCAAGGGCGGTCTGCAAGCCGGGCGTATTGAAATCGACGGCAACCTGTCCAGCCAGTACGTATCGGCTCTGCTGATGGCCGGAGCGTGTGGCAAAGGCCCGCTTGAAGTCGCCCTGACCGGTAGCGAGATCGGCGCACGCGGCTATGTCGACCTGACCCTGGCGGCGATGCAGGCCTTCGGCGCTGAAGTTCAGGCCATCGGCGACGCTGCCTGGAAAGTCTCGGCCACCGGCTACCACGCTACGGATTTCCACATCGAGCCGGATGCATCGGCAGCCACCTACCTCTGGGCCGCACAAGCCCTGACCGAAGGCAACATCGACCTGGGCGTGGCCAGTGATGCATTCACTCAGCCTGACGCGCTGGCCAGCCAGATCATCGACAGCTTCCCGAACATGCCGGCGGTGATCGACGGTTCGCAAATGCAGGACGCCATTCCGACCCTCGCAGTGCTCGCGGCCTTCAATCGTCAGCCGGTACGCTTCGTCGGCATCGCCAACCTGCGGGTCAAGGAGTGTGATCGTATTTCAGCGCTGTGTAACGGCCTGTGCGCCATCGCACCGGGCCTTGCGGTTGAAGAGGGCGACGACCTGATCGTGCACGCCAACCCGGCGCTGGCAGGGACCACAGTCAACGCACTGATCGACACACATTCCGACCATCGCATCGCCATGTGCTTTGCCCTGGCTGGTTTGAAGATCAAAGGCATCCATATTCAGGATCCCGATTGCGTCGCCAAGACCTACCCGGGTTACTGGGATGCGCTGGCTTCGCTGGGGGTGAGTGTTCAGCGCTGATAGCTGCTGTAGCAGCCGCTTTTTAAATCCCGAAAAACGGCTGCATCATCCGCGCCATCCAGCCGTGGAAGCGCAGCTTTGACTCTGCCGCCAATACACAGATGCATTCCCGATCAGGGTAGGCGATGGGCTGGTGCTGGATGTGGCTGTCCAGATCGGCCACATCGTTGAGTCCGAATTCACCCTGCACGTCGTGATAAGCGCCCTTGAGCACCATGGTCATTTCGCCGCTTTCATGGCTGTGGACCGGCATGCTGACGCCGGGGGCGATTTTCAGCAGCATGAGGTTGCCCTGTTCGATCCCCTGAGCGCTGACGCGCTGAACACCGGGGATCAGGGTTTTCCACTTCAATGTGCTCAGGTGCCGGCCGAAATGCGCGTGCATGCAGTGGGGCAGCAAGTCAGGGTCATGATTGGCCGCTGGCATGGCGTGCATGACCGAATCGACGCTGGTTTCCTGCTCGTCCAGGCGCGCCAGCATGGCCATCCGGCTTTTGAGCGGCACCACATGGCTGATGGACTGCTGCATCAAAACGCCGCCGATCTGTTCGGCCTGCCGCAGCCGTGCCCGGCATTCGGCGCAGCGCTCCAGGTGAGCAGCGGTGACTACCGCGATGACCTGCGACAACGCCCCTGCGGCGTAGCTGATCAGGGTTGCGTCATCCGGATGATGTAGTGGGCCCATCATGACTCCTCGATCCGCGAGCGCAATTTTTGAAAGGCCAGGCGCAGGCACGACTTCACCGTGCCCAGTGGCATATCAAGACGTTCAGAAATTTCCCGATGGCTGAGCGCTTCGAAATAAGACATTCGCAACACTTTGGCCTGATCAGTGGGAAGGTTCTGAATGGCACTATTGAGTTGTTGCTCCTGGCGCTGGCTGTAATCGAGCGTTCTGTCTACAGGGGCCTCCAGACGCTCAAGTTGTTCCAGTGAATTTTGCACCTGCACCCAGCCGCGGTCCTTGCGCACGCTGTCGATGTACAGATTGCGCGCGATACGAAACAGCCAGGTGCCCAGGCTGGCCTTGCTCGGGTCGAAGGATTCCGCCTTGTGCCACAGCTTGAGCAGCACCTCCTGCACCAACTCTTCCGCCTGCCCCTCGGGCACATTCAACCCCGTCAGGTAACGCAATAAACGCGGGGCGAAGTGATCGTAGATGCGCATGAAGCTATCGCGGTCCCTCTGGCGGGCCACGGCGGTGACTTCATCAATCCAAAGTCGGCTTGTTGTCGAGTCGCTGTGAGGGGTGGACAAGTGACAGAAGGTCCTGAGACTGGCAGTAATGCGCATAATCCACCTTCTGATCACCATTGTCTGGTTTTGGTTCGCGATGCAGAGGTGTTACGTAGCGGGATGAAGAGTGGATCACAGGATGTGACGAGCGGTGTGGAGGCATTTTACAGGTGCGGCCATGACAATGACCACGGGCCGGTCATGCAGGCCGTCGCTGTCATTTCTGACAGTAGCTCAGTGAGCGCTGGCTGTTTAATGTTTGATCTGGATGTTATCAAGGTCAGGGAGACCATTATGGACACTCGCGTTGCACGTGCTTCATCTACGCTGGCCAGGCTGGCCGGTGTACTGCTGGTCATCGTTTGTATGGGGTTTTTTGCGCCTCAGCGAGCTCAAGCCGAGGCTTTAAATCTGGTTACCTGTACAGGAACCCATAGTACAAACTGGTCGCCAGGATTGACCAACACCAGTCAGACGATTGTTGTATCGACGACGAGCAACTGGAGCCCGTGTGTTTCGCTCTCATTCCCTCTGGTTACCAGCGCTTCGTCCAGCGAAAGCTTCCAGTCGACTTTTTCCTGCCAGTCGTTGCTGCTGCCAACCTCCAGCAGGACATGGGTCATTAGCTGGAGCGATGGCGTCACCAGCACTTACACGTTCAACGCGACGATCAATAACATTGGTACTTTAAACACGACCATTGTCGGTGTTGGGACAATTGTGGACGGCCGCTATAAAGGCGCCAATGCCACCAGTACATTTTTACTGGGCAATCTTCAGTCAACGTTGAACGACAGCTGCGACACCGCCACTGGCGTTACTAGCGTCAGCGGTCTTTCAACACTGGTGATTACCCCGTGAGAAGTAGTCAGTCAGCGCGTGGATAAGGCCTGTTACGGTTTTTTGTACTGCAGGCTGAATTCCAACCTCATCGACTCCCCTTGCCGCAACAGCTTCAACCCCGGATGCCCTGGCAAGTGATGGGCATTGACCGGGTGGCTGACCGGCTCAAAACCAAGAGGCGTTGCAGTTATAGCGTTGAGGTCATTGGCTTACCCAGTCTTCTACCCTCAGCCCCTCGACGCGCTGAAATTCACGCTGGTTGTTGGTGATGACCACGAGGCCAAGAGAGCGGGCATGTCCTGCAATCATTTGATCGTACGGGCCAATCGGTGTACCCGCTCTGGCCAGCTCGGCTCTGATCATGCCGGTGTGAGCCGCGGCGTCGCTATCATAGGGAAGCAATTCAAGACGCGCTGCAAAACCTTCTACAACAGCAAGATTTCTTTCGGGGCTGGAAGACTTTTCTGCGCCGTAGACAAGCTCCATCAACGTGATCGCGCTGATACACAGCTGCCCGTGATGAAGGTTGAAGGCCTCACGTACCGACACCGGCTTGTTCTTGATAGTGAAGATGCAGATATTGGTGTCGAGCATGTATTTGAGCATCAGAGTGATTCGCGCAGTTGTTCAACTGGCTGCTCGCGCTCTGCCATGAAGTCATCACTGACACTTTCACCATCGAACCAACTGTTCCACATTTCACCAGCAGGGGAAATGATGCGTGTCCTGCCCACTGCTACGACGTCTACCCGTTTCACGTCGTCGGGCAATGCCACCGCTTTTGGAAGTCGAACAGCCTGACTTCGATTGCTTTTGAAGACTGTGGATTGTTCCATGAGTCATTCCTCCTGGCGGGTCTGTCTGATAGGCAAGAGTAGGTTTTTTTAGGGATATGTCAATGGGATATCCCGGCTTGCCTTGTAACCTGAAATGAGCGCCAAGGATGTATTCATAACGTCCGCGCCACTACGTTGTAGTGAATACTGACACCCAACCTCATCGACTCCCCTTGCCGCAACAGCTTCAACCCCGGATGCCCTGGCAAATGATGGGCATTGACCGGGTGGCTGACCGGCTCGAAACAGAAGAAATCCAGCCCCGGTGGGCAGAACATCAGAAAGTACTCGCTGCCGGTGGCGTGGCAGTGCAGCTCATAGCCCAGGTCTGGCTGGCTGATCAGGCTGTGGCCATCCCAGCCGGTGAAGCCGTTGTCCAGCCGTGCATCGGGCAGTGTGTTGCTGTGGTGGAAGTTCCATTCGGCGGGCAGATCCTGCAACTCGCTCGGCAAACCTGCCTCATCGCACAGCCAGACCTGCGCCGCCCTGGCCTGCAGGCGTGTGTGGGGCGTGCGTGGCAGGTAAGGGTGCAAGCCCAGGCCGTGCCACATGGCGCGGCTGTCCAGATGAGTGGTGGTCAGTTCGATACTCAGTTTGCCATCGTGCAGGGTGTAGCGCAGGTGCGCGCGGTAGGCGAATGGCTTCTGGCTGTCGAGTTGCAGACAGACCCGCCGAGGCGTCTGCTCGATGACCGACCATGGCTGCTGCCACGCACTGCCATGAATCGGCAGCGGGTCGTTGGCGCTGTTCGGTGTTAACGCCAGCCAGCCGTCCGGCGTGTCGAAGCCGCCGCTGCCGATCCGGTTCGACCAGGGCGCCAGCGGGTAGCAGGCCAGCCGCCTCGCAGTGCCGGCAGCCAGTGCTGCCTCGTCACTGTGGCGCAGCAGAGGTTGTCCGCTGGCCAGTACGGTCCAGTTGACAATACTGCCGCCGATGTCGGGAGCGACCCTCAGGCGGGTAATGCCGTCTTCAAGGGTCAGAACGTTCACGGGCATGATGCAGGGCCTTTTCGGGTGGTTGGGGGGCTTGCGGAATGGCGCGGCGCCAGGTCAGCAGCACGATGCCGCTGACCACGATCAGCCCGCCGAGGATCTGGCCGCTGCTGAGCAACTGATCGAGAATCAGCCAGCCGAACAGCAGGCTCGCCACCGGCTCGATGTTCATCACCGGAGCATTGCGGCTGATGTCCAGACGCGCCATACAGATGAACAGCAGCGAGAAACCCAGCCCGTAGAGCAGCACCAGACTCGCCAGTGCGGTCCAGCCGATTCGGCTGGAGGGGAGATCCACGCCGCCGGGCAATACGCCACTGCTGCCTGCAACGGCTGCTACCACAAACACCACGGCCATGGTCAGCATGCTGCGAACGCTGCCGCGCATGCCCGCCAGTTTGTTATCGGTTATCCACAGTGCGAACGCGAATACCACCGCGGCGGTGCCCGCATAGGCGATGCCCTCCAGCCACTGCGGCTCGCTGCTGCCCGGGTTCGACAACCGCTGCGGCACGTCCAGCGCCAGTGTCAGGCCAAACAGAATCAGCGCCATCAGGCCTGCCGCATGGCGTGTCGGCCTGGCACCGCCTAGCGCCCAGGTCAGCAACGCCAGCAGGATCGGCGAGACATTGACCACCAGTAACGCCAGCGCGACCGGAATGCGCGCCACTGCCGAATAGATGCAAAAGCTTTGGGTCGCGATCAGCAGCCCGAGCAACAACTGCCAGCGCCAAGTGCTGGCCGGCAGACTGAGTGTTTCACGTTGCCACAGCACCAGGCTGGTGAGCACCAGCAAGGTCACGCCAGAGCGACAAAGGATGGCCAGCAGCAGACCGGTGTCGTGATCGAAGGCAATACGTGCGGCAATGTGATTGCCGGCAAACGAGCAGGCCAGCAGCGCGAGGATCAGCACGGCAATGTGACGGGGGAACAGGGCAGGGGCGGACATACGCAACCAGCCTCCTTGGCTGGATAACAGAGAGTGCGCACCGGCGCTCTTTGCAGAGCCCGGTGGCGTTGCAGCGACAGACCTTAGAGCACGACGCTCGGCAGCCACAGCGAGATGGCAGGAATGTAGGTGACCAGCATCAGCACCAGAAACAGCGCGACGTAGAACGGCAGCAAGGCTTTCACGGTGGCTTCGATGGTGACTTTGCCCACCGCCGCGCCGACGAACAGCACTGCGCCCACCGGCGGTGTGATCAGCCCGATCCCCAGATTGACCAGCATGATCATGCCGAAGTGCACCGGGTCCACGCCGACGCCGACGATGACCGGCAACAGAATCGGGGTGAGGATCAGGATCAGCGGGGCCATGTCCATGACAGTGCCCAGCAGCAGCAACATGACGTTGATGCACATCAGGATCACGTAGCGGTTGTCTGACAGGGTCAGGAACGCCGTGGTGATCTTCATCGGGATTTCCATCAGCGTCAGGATGTAACCGAAGCTGGCGGCAAAACCGATCAGGATCATCACGATGGAGATGGTCCGCGCGGCCCGGTGCATCAGCTTGGGCAGATCGCGCCATTTGTAGTCGCGGTAAATGAACATGGTGACGAAGAACGCCCAGAGCACGGCAATGGCAGCCGACTCGGTGGCGGTGAAGATCCCCGACAGAATGCCACCGAGAATGATGACCATGGCCATCATGCCCCAGAGTGCTTCACCGGCAATTTTCAGCGCTTTGCGCAGCGGAATCACTTCACCCTTGGGGTAATTGCGTCGGCGCGCAAAAATCATGCACAGGCCCATCATCACCGCGCTGAGCAATAGCCCTGGCATGATCCCGGCCATGAACAGCGAGGCGATCGATACCGTGCCGCCAGCGGCCAGTGAATAAAGCACCGAGTTGTGGCTGGGAGGCGTAAGCAGAGCCTGAACCGAGCCGCTGACGGTCACGGCGGTCGAGAAGTCCCGAGGGTAGCCGTTGCGTTCCATTTCCGGTATCAGCACCGAGCCTACCGACGCGGTATCGGCCACGGAAGAACCCGAGATAGCGCCGAAGAAGGTCGATGCCACGATGTTGACCAGCGACAGGCCGCCGCGCACAAAGCCCACCAGTACTGCGGCGAACGCGACCAGCCGTCGTGACATCCCGCCTTCGGCCATGATTGCCCCGGCCAGCACGAAGAACGGGATCGCCAGCAGCGAGAACTTGTTCACCCCGCCTGCGATCTGGATCATCAAGGCGTCGGCCGGAATGTCGATCCACCAGGCACCGATCAGGGCTGACAGGCCCAGCGCGTAGGCAACCGGCATGCCGAGAAGAATCAGTGCGATGAAGCTGCCCAACAGTATAAAAGCGTCCATTTATGCGGCACCTTCGCTTTCTTCAATGACGTCGAAGCGCATCACTGCGCGATGACTCTGGTCACCCAGAAACAGCCTTTCCAGCACGAAAACCAGGGTCACGATGCCGCCGATGGGGATCGGCAGGTAAGAGATCCCGACGCGCAGAAAGGGCAGTTCGCCGACAAACTGATTCCAGGTGGTGGCGCACAGCTTGAAGCCCTTGAAGATCATGAACAGGGCCACTGTCGCCATCAGGATCTGCACCAGCACAGAGGCGATGCGGCGTACCTGCTGCGGCATGCGGTCTACCGCCATCGAAACCGCCATGTGCGCCCCGGCGCGGTAGCTGGCGGCGGCACCGAAGAAGGTAAACACCACCATCAGCAGAATGGCGGTAGGTTCCGGCCAACTGGAGCCGCTGCCCAGGATGTAGCGGGCGAAGATGCCCCAGGGAATGATCAGGGTCATGATCAGCACCGACAGACCGGCGATACCGATGCAGGCCCGATAGAGCGTGTCGTTGATGCGCAAAAGCGTATTTTTCATGGAGGCTCACCACTGCGGCGGCGAACGAGCTTGCGCTCGTCCCCGCAGCTTAATCGGACAGGCTTATTGGGCCGCTTGGGAACTGGCCGCAGCCAGCGCCGGATTGGTCTGGACCGCTTCGATGCGGCTGATCAAGTCCTTGTAGGGCGCGCCGAATTTGTCACGTACCGGTTGGGTAGCGTCGTAGAACGCTTTCTTCTGCTCCGGTGTCAGCGTGATGAATTCCACGCCTGCGGCCTTGAGCTTGACTTCGGCATCGGCTGACGACTTGTCCCACAACACGCGCTCTTCCATCTGCGCTTCACGCGCGAGCTTTTTCACCAGCGCCTGTTGCTCGGGCTTGAGCTTTTCCCAGGTGGCTTTCGACATCACGATCGGCTCAGGCAGGATCAAGTGCTCGGTCATCGTGAAGAATTTGGCGTTCTGGTAGTGGTTGTGCTGGAAGTAGGTGGGCGGGTTGTTTTCAGCGCCATCGATGACGCCGGTCTGCAGGGCGCTGAAGATCTCGCCGGTAGCCATGGCGATGCCGTTGCCGCCCATGTCGTTGATGGTTTCGATGAACACCGGGTTGCCTTGAACGCGGATTTTCATGCCTTTGAGGTCAGCAATCTGCCGTACCGGTTTTTTGGTGTACAGGTTGCGGGTGCCGCCATCCATCCAGGCCAGCGCGACCATGTTGAATTGCGAGTTGGTGATCTTGTCGAGAATTTCCTGGCCGATCTCACCGTCGATAATCGTGCGCATATGTGCCTGATCGCGGAACACGAACGGCAGGTTGAAGACGTTGACGTCCGGCACTACCGGGCCGACGATGCCGAGGCTGACGCGGGTCATCTGCACGGCACCGCTCTGCACTTGCTCGACCACTTCCTTCTCGGAGCCAAGCACGCCGCCGGCGTACATCTTGAAGCTGATCTCGCCCTTGGATTGCTCCTCGAGCTTCTTGCCCATGTTCTGTTCGGCCACAACCGGCGCATAGCCTGCGGGATGAACCTCGGCGAACTTGATTTTGACGTCTGCCTGGGCCAGGCCCGACATGCAGAAGGCCAGCGGGAGTGCCGCGATGAGAAGCTTGCGTTTGAAATCCATGGATATCTCCAATGTTGTTATTTTTGGTCGAGCTAAGGATTGTTCGGTAGGCGCAATCAGCCCTGAAAAACGGGTTCCTCCAGGCCTTTGACGCCAGGTCGCAAAGCGAACACACCACCGGCGAGCGGCTGGTCGCTGAGATCGCCACCTGGGCGAATGGAGGTCACGAACAGGGTGTCCAGGTTCGGGCCACCAAACGCACACATGGCAGGTTTTTTCACGGGCACGACCAGCGAGCGGTCGAGTTTGCCGTTGGGGGTAAAGCGATGGACCAGACCCGCATCGTTGCCGCAGATCCAGTAACAGCCGTCTGCGTCGATTGCAGCGCCGTCCGGGCGGCCCAGATAGTTGTTCATGTCCACGAACAGTCGGCGGTCATGTGGCGTGCCGCTGTCAGTGTCGTAATCGAAAGCCCAGATCTTTTGTACAGCAGGGTGTGAATCGGACAGGTACATGGTTTTGCCGTCCGGGCTGAACGCCAGGCCGTTGGGGACGATCAGGTCTTTAAGTTGCGCCTCCAGTGTCTTTTGCCCGGCGCTGTATCGATACAGTGCACCAACCACTGCGCCCGCTGCCATGTCCATCAGCATGGTGCCCGCCCAGAAGCGCCCTTGGCGATCACAACGGCCATCATTGAAGCGCATGCCCGTTTGAGCATGTTCAACGCTCGCCAGCAGGGTACTGATCAGGCTGCCGTCGTCGCAGGGCTGCAGGTGATAGAGGCCGTTCTCCATCCCGGCAATCCAGCCGCCACGGCTGTCGGCAGCGATACAGGCCAGCATTTGCGGTGCTTTCCAACTGCGCGTGTGGTCTTGACTGGAATCCCAGCGATGCAGCTCGCCGTTGGGAATATCCACCCAGTACAACGCTTGTTCACGCACGCTCCAGACCGGGCTTTCGCCTGTTGCATTCTGTGCATCGACTATCAGTTCGGCATCCATGACGGTTCGTATCTCCAGAGTTGTGCAACCAGAGTTCTGCGCCAGGAGAGCGCCGCTTATTTATCGCCGAACGGTCCGGACGCTACAAACGCACCGCCCTGGTAAACCATTGCCGGGTCGTCGTCCGCCGGCATTGGCTGGGCGTCGACCTTGGCGCGGAAGACCTCCGAGCTGTCTTTAGGGGCATAGTCCAGTTTGCTGGCAAAGCGGTTGTCCCACCACACGGTCTTGTTGTCCGACACGCCATACACCACGGTGTGGCCGACGTCCGGCGTGTACAGGGCGCGCTCGAGCAACCGGGTCAGGTCATCGAAGCTCAGCCAGGTGCTCATCATTCTGCGGTTCTGTGGTTCAGGGAACGATGAGCCGATGCGGATGCTGACGGTTTCGATGCCGTAACGATCAAAGTAGAAGCTGGCCATGTCTTCGCCGTAGGACTTGGACAAACCATAGTAGCTGTCCGGGCGGCGCGGGGAGTGCGCGTCGATGGTTTCGTTCTGCTTGTAGAAACCGATCACATGGTTGGAGCTGGCGAAGATCACACGTTTCACGCCATGCCGGCGGGCAGCTTCGTAGATATGGAACACGCCGCAGATATTAGCGCCGAGGATTTCCTCGAAAGGCCGTTCGACCGACACGCCGCCAAAATGCAGAATGGCGTCCACGCCTTCGACCAGACGGTGTACGGCGTCTTTGTCCGCCAGATCGCAGACCTGCACTTCTTCACGGTCGTCGACCGCGGGTGCCATCTCGGCGATATCAGAGAGTCGCAGAATGTGTGAGTAAGGGCGCAGTGTCTCGCGCAATACCTTGCCCAGGCCGCCTGCAGCACCGGTCAGCAGGAGGCGATTGAAGGGAGTTTGAGTGGTATGAGCCGATGCCATGAGAAAAGTCCCGATTGTTATTTTTTGTCATCTGTTGTCGTATGACTTGCCGGATTATCGGCACCGCCTACGTGAATTGTCAACGCGGCCAAGGTATAAAAAAGTCCCTGTGCGAACTGCAGCACAGACACCTGCGACAAGGCAAAGCCGGTCTCGGAAGGCAGGCTTTGCCTCACGGTCAGAGCAGCGAAATCGGGTAGCTGATGAACACCCGGTTTTCGTCGAATTCATTGGCACTGAAGTCGCGGCGGATACTTGCGTTGCGCCATTTGACGTTGAGGTTTTTCAGTGCGCCGCTTTGTACGGTGTACGCCAGTTCCGACTCGCGCCCCCATTCCTTGCCGTCAGTGATGGTGCCGGTGTGCACATTATCGCCGCTGATATAGCGGTTCATCATGGTCAGGCCGGGTACACCGAGCACTGCGAAGTTGTAGTCGTGGCGCAACTGCCAGGATTTCTCTTTGGCGTTATCGTAGCTGGAGTTGTAACTGTCGTTGGCCAGCGTGCCGCCGCTGGTGCCGTTGACGCGCATCCACGCCGTATCGCCGGTGAGTTTCTGCAGGCCGACATAAAATGTGCTGCCGCCGTAGCGGGCTGAAAGCAGCGCGTAGGTGGTCTTGTTGTCCAGATCGCCCGCGAGCTTGTTGCCGTCTTCCTTGCCGGTGAAGAAACCCAGGTTGGCCCCCAGGGTCCAGTCGCCGATGGGCTGGCTGTGCAACAGGTTGAAGTACTGCTGCTGGTAGATGTCCTGCAGTTCCGAGTACCAGACACCGACCTGAGTGCGCTTGTCGTTGAAGACGTACTCACCGCCGCCGAAGTTGAAGCGATCAGAAGTAAACGCGCCTCGTCCGTTCATCGACATGTCTTCCATACTGGCGTCGTTACGCGGGCTGTTGCCCCGGAACTGGCCGCCATACAACGTCAGCCCGTCGATTTCCCTGGACGTCACCTGTCCGCCCTGAAAGGTTTGCGGCAACGAGCGGCCGTCATCGGAACGCAGGATTGGCAGCACCGGCATCCATTCGCCCACTTTCAGTTCGGTCTTGGAAACCCGAGCCTTGCCCGCCACACCCAGACGCCCGAAATCATCCGCCGGGCGGCCGTCACTGTGGATCGGCAACAACTGAGTGCCTCCCGTGCCTTTGCCGCCATCAAGCTTGAGCGAATACAGGCCCAGCACATCAACCCCGAAACCGACCACGCCCTGGGTAAAGCCCGACTTGGCATCGAGGATGAAGTTTTGTGTCCATTCTTCAGCTTTGTTCTGCGGCGCTGCGCTGTTGGGAAATGCGGGGTTGGTGAAGTTACGATTGAAATACGCATTACGCAGGGTCAGCGTGGCTTTGGTGTCGTCCACGAAACCTTCGGCCATGCTCAGCATCGGGAAAATCAGCGTCATGCCGCCAACACCCAGCAGGATGCGCGAGCGGGAAGTGTGAGATGTCATTATTGTTTTGCTCCCTTGTTTATCAAAACCGTCCCCTTTTCTGGTCACGCGCAGCGGCGACCGACACCTTCGAGGATTACGTGATGCCTGTTGCCAGGCATGGCCTCGACCGACAGACGGCCGAGTACCGTTCGCGGTGTATCAGCGAATACTGTGAATCTGAAAAGGTGTCAGGCACTGCAACGCAGCCAGAGCAGGTAAGGCTTCAATAATCGGTGGGGCGGACGTGTAGACGAGAGTTTTCATGATTGGCCCAGTCTTGTTTTTATTTTTGGCGTTATAGGTTGTCGTACAACCAAGGCGATATTTACAGCGTGGCCTCTGTTTGTCAACGCGCTGTTAGTCGAGGTTTACCGATTCACCTGATTTTTAACCGGTCATAAAGCGCTGGCTGAATGGGACTGAACGCTACGCAAGACTGCGCAGTCCACCTCATAACCCATTCTCTCTTTTGGAGCTGCCGCATGAATCGATTCACCCAGAAAGTCGTTGTTGTCACCGGAGCCGGTTCTGGAATCGGCGAAGCGACCGCCAAGCGTTTCGCACATGAAGGCGCGAGCGTCGTGCTGGTCGGTCGCAATCAGGAGAAGCTTGCCAAAGTAGCCGCGCAACTGAAAGGTGCAGAGCATCTGATCAGGGCTACCGATGTGGCGGATCTGACGGATGTAGAGGCGCTGTTCAAGGAAGTGGCTGAACGCTTCGGTCGCTTGGATGTACTGGTCAACAACGCAGGTGTCGTCAAGTCGGGCAAGGTGACGGAGCTGGGCGTGGAAGACTGGAAAGCAGTGATGTCAGTGGATCTGGATGGTGTTTTTTATTGCACCCGTACCGCCATGCCTGCGTTGATCGCCAGCAAAGGCAACATCATCAACGTATCGTCGGTGTCCGGCCTGGGCGGCGACTGGGGCATGAGCTTCTACAATGCTGCCAAAGGCGCGATTACCAATTTCACCCGCGCGCTGGCCCTGGACCATGGCGCAGATGGCGTACGAATCAATGCCGTTTGCCCATCACTGACTCGCAGCGAACTGACTGAAGACATGCTGGGTGATGAAGCATTAATGGCAAAGTTCATGGAACGCATCCCGCTGGGGCGTCCGGGCGAAGCTGAAGATGTCGGCGATGTCATCGCTTTTCTGGCCAGTGAAGACGCGCGCTTCGTGACTGGCGTCAACCTCCCGGTGGATGGCGGATTGTCAGCGTCCAACGGCCAGCCGCCGCAGGCTTGATGTTGCTAGCTGCGCCTTTGCCACCTCGCCACGTGGTCGATTGTGATCATTTTAAAGTGCTTCAGCGCAGAAGAGTGCAGGCGTCACGATTCGCGTACGCCCACTGTGCCCGCGCTGCAAAAGGCCGGCGCGGCGATCGCCAGTGACTAAATAGTCCGCATCGCCTGCAAGCGCCATAGCCAGCAAAAATGAATCATTTGGATCATCGGCCTCTTCTTCAATTGTCAGGAGCTCTAGCACTAGAGCTCGCTGCAGGTTATTGATCATGGTGCCAACTTTGGAGGGCTGCAGGATAGCCTGCAACTTGGGGTAGCGGCTGGCCCGACGAATTTCATCCAGCTGCATCTGTGAGGTCAATATCTCGAAGCGGGCGGTGCGCCAGGCACGATAAATGGTGTCGGGTGCACCATGTGGCGAGATCAGGGCGCTGAACAGGATGTTGGTATCCAATACGACCCGCATCAGGGTTTGCGTGCCCAGTCGAGAGCTTCATCAATCGTGTTGGTCAGCTGTGCCTCACTTAAATGCGCATTGGAAGCTTTTGCCTGCTCAGCGCTCAATTCCAGAATATGTGCCCGCACTGCTTCTTCGATGAAGCGAGAGAGGTCGCCTTTGCGACCACCGCCTTGGCTGGCCAGAAACATGCGCAGCGATTGGTCAGTGTCTACAGAAACGGCTATGTTCCAGCGAGTTGTATTCATACCTTTTCCTCGATAGGTGTTTATGTGTTTATACGCCTGTCTTTTGTCTTGTGGAACAGTCGAAAAGCTTTGCAGCAGCGCTGTCTGTAGGCTTGAGTGCCTTTTTGTGGAGGACAGAAACAAACAAGCCCGGAAAACCGGGCTTGAGGGTTGCTGCGGATGATCAGATCCGGAAGTGGCTGACCATCGTCTGCAATTGTCCGCCCAGGCGCGCCAGCTCGACGCTGGAGGCAGCGGTTTCCTCGCTGGCCGAGGCGGTCTGCTCGGACACATCGCGCACGTTGACGATGCTGCGGCTGATTTCCTCGGCTACGGCGCTCTGCTCCTCGGCAGCGGCGGCGATTTGCTGGTTCATGGCCTGAATGTTGGAGACTGTCTGGGTGATACTGCCCAGCGACGTACCGGCCTGACGGCTCAGCTGTACGCTGCTGACGGTCAGTTCGCGGCTGCTCAGCATGATGCTGGACACTTGGCGCGTGCCGCTTTGCAGGGCGGCAACCAGCGTCTCGATCTCGACGGTGGATTGCTGCGTACGCTGCGCCAGGCCACGAACTTCGTCGGCAACCACGGCAAAACCGCGCCCGGCTTCCCCGGCACGCGCGGCCTCGATGGCGGCGTTGAGGGCCAGCAGGTTGGTTTGTTCGGCCACCGCCTTGATCACATCCATGACCTTGCCGATCTTGTCGCTTTCCTGCTCCAGCAGACCCATGGCGTCGGCAGAGCGACCCACTTCGTTGGCCAGACGCTCGATCTGGGCAATCGCTTCGCCCACCACCTTGTCGCCATCGCGTGCTTCGCGGTCGGCGTTGGACGCTGCCTGCGAGGCCTGCTCGGCGTTACGTGCCACTTCTGCAACCGTGGCCGACATCTCGTGCATGGCCGTGGCCACCTGATCGGTTTCGACTTTCTGGCTGTTGACGCCGGCGCTGGTCTGTTCGGTAACGGCCGACAGCTCTTCGGCGGCACTGGCGATCTGTACGACACTGTCGCGAATCCCGCCAATCAGCTCACGCAGCGTGCTGCCCATGCGCTGAATACCTTGCTGCAACACACCCAGCTCGTCACGACGAGTGGCCGCCAGGGTCTGGGTCAGGTCGCCGGAAGCAATGCGATCGACCACTGCCAGGGTTTCCTGCAATGGACGGGTAATCTGCCGGGTGATGATCACGGCTGCGATCATGCCCAAAATGATGGCCAGCAGCGTGCAAGTGATCTGCGTGGTGCGGGCCTGCGCGCTTTCCTGATCGCGGCGATTCAGTTGCAACTGATACATGGCTTCGCTGATTTTGACGATGTCCTGGCCCTGTACCGTCATTTCCTGGCGAGCCAGAGCGATGTTAGCAGTCGCGGCCTTGAAGTTCTGCAGCGTGGTGCGGTAGGCCATCAGCGAGGTTTCCAGTTGCCTGAGCTGATCGGCCTGGGTGCTGCTGAACGTTGTTTTCAGCGTGTCCAGATCCTTGATGGCCAGATCCAGTTTTGCCACGGCTGCCTGCTCGGTTTCGGGCGTGGCATTGGTGGTGTAGCCACGCACTTCATAACGCGCGAGCCTCAGGTTTTCCTTTGCATCAGTGACGATCCGGTATTGCTCAAACCGATTGGCATCGGCAGGGTCCATTTTTTTTACTTCATCCTGAAGCAGCTCAAACACATCGATACTTTTGCCGGCATGCATGGTCAGTTCATCACGCGCCGCAGTGCTGGCCTTGTACCCGCTGCGCATATTATTCAGCGATTTCTGATAGTCAGCGATCACCGCAGACAATTGTTCGAGCATTTTCACGTTCTCGGGGCTCTTGAACGTGGCCAGCAGCTTCTGCTGATAATTCTTGAAGCCATCCAGCGAGACCTGAACGGCCTCTGCGACTTTCTCGTCGCCGTCAGCCACCATGTACTGCAGGCGGGCAACCCGCAGTTTGGTCAGTTGTGAATTAAGTGACGTAATGTCGCTCATCCAGTTGCTGCGATTGATCAGACTGGTCATGCTGGTCCAGCCGGTCAGGGCAAGAATGGCAGTAAAAACAAGTACAAGACCAAACCCGAGGGCCAGCTTCATATTGACGCTGATGTTTGCGAACCAGCTATTCATCGAATTCTCCGAGCGTGGTCATTTTAAAGGTGAAGCGGTTGGCGGAAGTTGTGACTGTGCGACCGCCAAGGCATTTCATACAGACACTATCGGCCAGCGTTCGCCAAGCTAAAATAAAAAATGCGCGAATAGTAAAAGATACCGGCGGGCTTTCAATCACGGCATGTCACGGTTATAAATGCTCGCCGAGCACATTGAAACAGAGCATTGTCGTCATTAAAAAGACGTCAAAATGCTGTCCCTGTTCGTGCAATGAACACCTTCTTTTTGTGGGCTTATTGCTTACAGGGAATGACATTCTTGTAAGCAAGTTGCTCAGGCAGCCGAACCCCTCTGTCCCTGTTGAGATGCCTCGTAATGACTTTAAAGTTTCGTCATAAAATCCTGCTGGCTGCGTCCGGCGTTGTGGTATTGGCGTTCGCGCTGTTCACGCTGTACAACGATTACCTGCAACGCACCACCATCAACCAGAACCTGGAGTCCTCGGTGGGGCAGGCAGGGCAACTGACCGCCAGCAGTGTGCAGAACTGGCTGAGCGGACGCATTCTGGTGCTGGAAAACCTCGCCCAGAACGTCGCGTTTCAGGGCGTGAATTCCGACCTGAGCGGGCTGGTATCGCAGTCTTCACTGGTGTCGACCTTTCAGTTCACCTACGTTGGTGACAGCAAAGGCATGTTCACTCAGCGGCCCAATGTCGATATGCCAGCGGGTTACGACCCACGCCAGCGGCCTTGGTACAAGTCCACGGTCGACGCCGGCAAAACCATTCTCAGTGCGCCGTATCTGGCTTCTGTCGGCGGTCTGGTGGTAACCATCGCCAGCCCGGTCAGGACCGCAGGTCAGGTGAGCGGTGTGGCGGGCGGTGACTTGAGCCTGGACACGCTGGTCAAGATCATCAATTCGGTCGAATTCGGCGGTATCGGTTACGCCTTTCTGGTCAGTGGCGACGGGCAGATCATCGTCAGCCCGGACAAAGACCAGGTCATGAAAAACCTGAAGGATATCTACCCCGGCCAGACCCTCAGCCTGGACGCGCGCTTGCGTGAGGTCACCCTCAATGGCCAGCAAAGGCTGTTGTCGTTCACCCCGATCACCGGCCTGCCCTCGGCTGACTGGTACATCGGCTTGTCGATCGACAAAGACAAGGCCTACGCGCCGTTGAGCCAGTTCCGCAGCTCGGCGATGGTCGCTGTGTTGATTGCCGTGACAGTGATTGCGTTGCTGTTGAGCCTGCTGATTCGCGCACTGATGCGCCCACTGACCGACATGGGCCGGGCAATGCAGGACATCGCCCAGGGCGAGGGTGACTTGACCCGACGCCTGAGTATTCAGGGCAAGGATGAGTTCGCCGAACTGGGCGGCTCGTTCAACCAGTTCGTAGAGCGCGTGCATGCCTCCATTGCCGAGGTATCCTCTGCCACGCTGCAGGTGCATGACCTGTCGCAACGAGTGGTCAACTCTTCCAACTCGTCAATCGTCGGCTTTGACGAGCAGAGCGCCCGCACCAACAGTGTGGCCGCTGCCATCAACGAGCTGGGTGCTGCGACCCAGGAAATTGCCCGTAACGCATCGGACGCCTCGATTCAGGCCAGTGAAGCCCGAACTCAGGCTGAAGACGGTCAGGTGGTGGTCGAAAAGACCATCAACGCCATGAGCGAGTTGTCCGCCAAGATCAGCGATTCCTGCACGCAGATCGAGCAGCTCAATGCCAGCACCGACAACATCGGCCATATCCTCGATGTCATCAAAGGCATCTCGCAACAAACCAACCTGCTGGCCCTCAACGCCGCCATCGAAGCTGCGCGTGCGGGTGAAGCGGGCCGTGGTTTTGCGGTAGTCGCCGATGAAGTGCGTAACCTGGCTCATCGCACTCAGACATCCGCAGACGAAATTCACAAGATGATCGGTGGTTTGCAGACCGGCTCACAGCACGCTGTGCTCAACATGAACGAAAGTCAGGTGTCGAGTCAGGAAAGTGTCGAAGTTGCCAATCAGGCGGGAAGTCGACTGCGCGATGTAACGCGTCGTATTGGCGAAATCGATGGCATGAACCAGTCTGTCGCAGCCGCCACAGAAGAGCAGACCGCTGTTGTTGAAACACTCAACATTGATATCAACCAGATCAACACACTGAATCAGCAAGGCGTCGCCAACCTTAATGAAACCCTCAAGGATTGCGCTGCGCTTTCACAGCAAGCCGGACGTTTGAAACAATTGGTCGACAGCTTCAAGATCTGACCGTATATCCAGTAACAGAGGCCGGATCACATGAGTGTGGTCCGGTTCCTGAACAGGGTGTCCTGTCATCGTTTCAACTTTCAGAACTGCGCAGAATGAAAAAGGCCTGCACGGTGGCAGGCCTTCTGTCAGAGATCCTTTTTGACCTCTTTATCGATGTGCTTGTCAGCCTTGTGACGTTCCTTATCGTCATGCTTGGCACCTTTGTCGATCTCACCCGCGTCGTGCTTTACGCCTTTGTCCACTTCTTTGGCGTCATGATCAACGCCTTTATCCAGCTCGCGGTTGTCGTGTCTAACGCCCTTTTCCAGCTCGCTCTCTGCGAAAGCTGCTGGTGCTGCGGCACCTGCCAGGAAGAGTGCGGCAGTCATGGAGAGTACGAGTTTGCGCATGCGTTGCTCCTTCATAAGAAATGCTGGCCCTTCGTAAGCCATCCTTGTTGAGCATAGCTCATGCCTGAGAGCTGGGTTTGGGAGGGGGCTGAGCAAAAAGCACGGCATTGGGTGAGGCTTTCTGCATTCATGAGCGCTGGGCTCAGGTTCAGAGCGGTAGCAACTAGCAATAGGGTGCTGCGCCAGTGGCTACTGGAGGCTGTGAGCAGCCACCAGAAACAAGAAAGCCCGTACGAGGCGAGCTTCTTGTTTGGTTTAAAAGCTTCAGAGAAGCTTTTAAACTGGTAGTTGGTGGTACACAGACGTTTGAGCTGGATCTATAAGTCTCTGTATTTTTTAGATTTTTATGCTGTGAGATTTTAAAGGGATACACATAGGGATAAAAATAGCTGTCTGCTAGGGTGCTTTCAGCCGGTTTTGCGCGGGCTAAAAAAACCGTCGAATTCGGTTGCTCCAGTCCAGACCAACGGTAGGCCAATCTTGATCAGGCGTCGCCGGTTAAGTTAAACAGTGTGCTCGTCACGACCATGCTACACATGTGCTGCGATAATTCTGGCACGATGTGTTATCTCCACTACTGTGCGGCGTTCTTGGTAGTTCCTCGCTCGAGCATAACCTCGGATCAGGGAGTGGTCATTCATGGGCAGTTGTTGGTTGACACCCTGTACCATGCGAACTCACGGATGGCCGGTGCCTTGAGTGGGCAAGCCCCACCAAATCTACCGATGCCGGTATTCCGGCATCGCTTTTAAATCAATGGGTTATGCTAGCTTTTCGAGTAGGGCCGGCAGGTATTTCAGCGCCACCGGATCTTTTTCCTGAAAGTATGTCCGGCATCGTTGTGGAATCCAAGTACCGTAGAAGTACAGTCGGAAATCACTCAAAAGCGCTATAGGATAAAGTCGAGCGTCGACAATCCGCCCATCCAGATACTGATGTTGGTAGCTTGGAAAGTCTTTTGGCTCAATGCCTTTTTCTTTGCGCAGCCAACCAGAAAACATTCGCCCGCTAGATATGTCAGGGATCATATTTTCCGGCAGAACATAACCATCAGCCTCTAACGGCGCGATAAGAGCCAGAACAATTTCATTGAGCATTGAGAAATGTGTGTGTGGGATCTTTGCTCTGTTTGCGATATACCGCTGGAGATGCACAGGGATGCGCGCTGCATTTTTTGGAGATACTCCGCCAGCCATCCATTCAGCAATCCAAGCAGTAACCTGGACAGCAAAGTCTGCTGATAGCCACTGAGCAAGGTGGAGAGCCACTTGAGGATGTACCCAGGTACCTTGGTAATTTCCGCCTTTTACTGACTGTACCAGTACCGCAATCGGTAGCTTGAGCGATTTAGACAAAGCCTCAAGAAAGTCGCTATTCGTCTTTGTCGTATGGTAGTGGCTAAATTTTTTATCAGCAGCCTGGCACATAGCGGTGGCGTTGATGTACCCATCCACGGCGCGCTGATGAATAAGGTTGCCTTCCATTTCGTGTGGAATAACAGGCAAATCCATTTGAACCATTTTGTTCCCCTCGGGCGATAAGGTGACCTCCCTGCCCCCAGATGCTCTGGAGTACTAGGTTAGCTGAGGTCTTCGGCGTCACATTGAGCCCTTATACCGGGTCTGGTTGCACTCGGCTATTGCCATTTAGGATGGGTTCCTTGCTTCGGTGGGAGGTTGTCTATTTCAAACCTCATGGCGACCTCTAGATGTCACCAGCAGGATGTGAGCAAATTACCTGGCATTCGGGTAGTCAGCCAAGCTGACCAGTTTCCGCGTCAGGGTGAACGGCTCGTTTTAAACCCTGCCCCGACCTGCCTTCAGGTCGTTGGAAGCTCAGCAAATACTTGAAGAGCACCGAGCTACACCGCTCAGCTAAGAGTAGGTGTCGCGCCCGATAGCAGGGAGTCTAGGAGCGCTTTGAGCGATACGTGCTGAAGGCACAGACCCTCATCGTCTCCGTACTTGGCTATCGCCCACATCACACCCTGACCCATGTCAAAGACAACGGTGCGCCGGGGCATCAGCCACCCCTCGCGAGGATTTCTCCACGACCACGCGTGTTGGCCCCGGTACGACTCAGCCACAATTCCATCGAACGCTTTGCCGTGGTGCAATTCAAAAATCGCCCCCTGCGACTTGTCAGCAGCAATATCACTCCTGCGAAAATAGCCATAACCGCTGCCGTCATGACTCGGTTGCCTAAAGTGGTTCAACCATTTCGTATAGGTAGGCATTCCCAGCTTGAAATCGCGCAGCCGCTTGTGATTAGGGTCAGGTAGCGATTCGCCTATCCGGATGTGCTCCTTGAATTTCTCGCCGTTCACGATCCAGATCATTCGCTCTCCATAGAAGGTCTCTCGGCTTTCCATTTCCTCGATACTCATAGGAGAGTTCTGAAGCTCAATGACCGTGCCGTCAGGCCGCTTCACATCTGCGATGTGCCTCTCGCCAGAGTGGTCAAACGCGACGACCTCCTGCCACTCCAATGGAAACAGTGCTTTCCAGGCGCGATGCCAAGGCCCCTCGTTCTCCATCCACGGATCGCAGTGTCGACGGCCGGCGTGTGCCCAGTGCCAGCGGATGATAGGCCCGCATTTCGCCTGTGCGGGCTTCCCACACAATGGACATTCGCCTTTCAGACCCGGCGCTGGAGCTGCGCGTTCTCCGTTTACAAGCGCTACTTCCATAGATGGCATGGCCGCCTCCTGTTGATTATGCGAATTAGCGTAGCTGAATAGGCCAGGCCGCATTTACTCATGAGGTGAGGGATCGCATGCGTCGTTGACCTTGGGATGGTCAATACTGTTGGTCATCAAGATTGGTCACTGGCTCGTGCGTGGCTCAATGCCGTCTTGCAGTCAATACTGCGCGCATTAACTTTCGCAAGCGAATGGGTGGATACCAGCGTGGATACCTAGATTGGGCGAGCGTACCCGGGTGGCTTGATCAAGCACGAGCATCAGAGCGCTACCGATTTTCTCGGTACTGCTCCTGAGTGGTTGAAATGCAACAGCGTGTTGATTTTTAAAAGGTGCGGCACCTTGTTCAGGTTTGTCTATGCTGCCCTGAGCGCTGGATGTCAGTCCCACGCCTCAATCAGGTAACCATAAATACAAGGGCACAGATCAATGTCTATGAAAGGTGATTTAAGCGGCCTCAAAAAGCTGGCTGATAACGCGCGCGCTCTTGGCAAAACCACGCAGGTCAAGCTGCTCGATCTGATGAATCCCGGATTCATTTCAAAGCACACCCAAAGCCCCGATTTTCTATCGCTCTGTGAGGCTGCAGGTTACAAAGTCGAGACAGATGAAGACTTCCTTGCAATTCCAGATGAGCCTTGGGATTTGTTTATTGCAGAAAACACTCCGTTCGCTGACTGGGCGGATATGCAGGCTAGGGCGGGGGAAGAGTACGCACACGCGATATTGTTTAAGGGCATTAAGCATTAACACCGATCAGGGCCGCCGTAATGTCGTTACCAGCGCGGCCCGAATCAGACAACACCCATCACCCGTGCCAGCCGATCCTCGTAAGGTTCTTCGTGGCTCGATTCATCAATGCCGTATGCTTGGCGCTGCAGAGCAATCAGCGTCTTCATGATCTCCGACAGCTCCATGGACTTCATGCGGCGCGGGAAGCTGGACATCCTGCTGGCTAGTTCCAGCGCATCCGCCGAGTCGTCGGCCTGCTCCTTCAACTGTCTGATCAGATCGGCAATGTCGCCTCGCATATCGGTCGACGAACTCAGTTCCTCCAGCAGCGTACTGGCGAGCTCAAGGCAGCGACCGATGTTCCTTCGCTCGCTGAGCTTGATGTCGGCCAGAGCCGTTGCAGCCGGCAACAGAGCGGTCGGCGTAAGCCAAACAAAAGTCCGATCAGTGGCGGGTCATGGCAGACAACCTCGCTCTGATACAATCGATAAACTCAAATTATGGAGCTGGACATGAAACGGATGATCGCCCTAGCGACGGCTACCCTTGCTTTAGGTGGATGCGCAGGTTCGGTATGGAAGGCCACTGGCAGCATCGACGAATTCACGGACAAGACCACCATGATGGTGACGACTGGGGATTTCTCTGCGGGTAATAGCATCATTACGAGCACGCTGAAGTTTTACCCAGTCGTGCGGAAGGAGGGCGGCCAGGTCTATGTAGGTGTGATGTCTGGCGGCCGTTTTAAGATCCCTGTGGGCACCGTGCAACTGCGAATTGATCAGAACGAAGCCTGGACTATCACGCCGCAGGAGACGCCAGTTAGCTTAATGCCTGCTGCGCCGCAGTACGTTCTGAACCTGCCATCCGAGCAGGCGACTATTGTCAAAAATGCACAAGAGCAGGCAATGATTAACGCCACACAGATGATGAGCCCATATACCATCGCGGGCGGCGATAAGGCCAAGAAGATTCTCAAGCAGATGCTTGCGGGAAAAGTTCTCAAATACCGCACCGTAGGAATTAATCAGGCGGCCTCGTCAACTGGCGAGGTTGCGCTCGATCCATCTCTGGCCGAATCCCTAAGGCTGGCTGGTATAGACGCAGCGTCGCTATAGTTATCAAAAAGGCCGCTCAGTGGTGGGCCGGATCAAATCGGAAAGAGTGGGTCTGGAACGAAAAAGCCCGGCGGTAGGCCGGGCTTATTTATTTCTGCTGGGGCTGTGCATGGGTACTGGGTGGTGGTTGCTCAGCGTTTTTCTGATAAACCTGCTCGCTTCGGCCCATCTGAAACGATGCAACCATGTTCGATGTAAGCATGGCGTTGAATCCCGCTACGCCGATCACTATAGCCAAGACGGTAGATACAGCAGTGACAATCATGGTGGTCTTCATCGAGCCGATGCTCGATTTAATAGATCCATGATTGCTGGAAATTTGCTCGAGTGTAGCCTCCATCCGTTTGTCGCGCTCAGTTTGGATCGCAACGAAAGAGTCAATTTTTGATGAAACCTCTGCCACGCGAGCGTCCATCTTGGTCTCGATGGTTTCTAGCTTGGCATTGAATTCTTCGCGAGTGATTTCATTCATGGATTCAGTATCCGCCGAGGGGGTCGGTTTGTCATCATTTCCATGGTCAGCAGGAGGAGGGGTCATGTCCATTGAGTAGGGATCTGTAACCCCAAGCTTGGCGGCCTCGTAAATGGCAACCAAGTCTGGCGCAAAGTGGAGCTTCGGTCGCCCCTCCAGCGCTGCGCTCATGAAGGATTCAAACTCTGGATCATCCTTGCCGATCGGCTCAGGAACGTATTCGGGCCCAAATTTAGTGCGGCTCACACTAATGGATCTCGCGATGCGCGATCTTTAGAATGCTTAACCACTTTCAAAAGTGCGATTGCCAAGTCTTCCGCTACGTCTATAGGAATTGTTAGCCCTGCCACATCATGCCTATACGCGACAGTACTTCCGCCAGTGAGCACCGCTTTCCTGGCATCATTCTCATCTGGCACAATTTGTTCGCTTACAACCTCAAGGGAGTCTCGGCCGAGAGTCACATGCAGCCTTTCTTCACCATTCCAACTGATCGCCATTACCGTGTACTTGTCGACAAATTCATCAACAAATGCAATGGACCTGCGATGCTTGAATTCGCTGCTCATAACTTCTCCCTGTCAATTTACAAATCCCCGCCAGTCAGATGACCCGGCCTCCCATTCTGGTATGGCAGGTGGCTACTTTGTCACGCGCTACGAAATGCGAGCAAGCCATTTCGTGGCGCGGATGTTGCTGTCCACCCTCAATCCGAGGATGAATGCCTAGTGAGAGAGCTACGCCGATGGTGGCTTTCAACTCTCCTCACTGGGGGACGTTGGGAAAATCCCGCATTCAACTGAGGAACCCGCTCATAGAAAGATGTCCTCAGATTTCAGGACATCTCCGACAGGACCAGCACCTGGTCTCCCGTTTCGGTATGGCAGGTGCAGGATGTGGTTTCCGCGCCACGAAATTACACCAAGTCGAATTGTGGCGCGCATGAACGAATCAATGAGCCGTCCCTCACTGGCGGTCATTCAAGAGCATTCAGGCGGTATTGAATCAATGCAGCGTGAGGTGATGGGGTGGCCTTGGAGCGAGTGGTGCGCCAAGCTCAAATAGATCGGGTAGTTGGTCCTCTGGGCATTCCCGAATGAATTGGATCATTGCTGCGTGGCAGGCGCGGTAATCTGCCCGCCAGCGCCCCAGTCGTCGCCGTAGCCTGATGAGCTGTCTTCCAGCTGTGACAGGTACGCTATGCCTTGCAGGCTGGTGTCACCGTCATCAATGGCTTGATGCCGGTGAACGGGATTCACGTTTAGCAGATCGCACATCCGCTCAAAGCCCAGCCCTTGCGCTCGACCGGAATGGTCCACAGCTTCTTTTCCAGATCGAACTCCGACCATTGGGCCTCGCGCAGCTCGCTGGGACGTACCGCCAGCAGGGCGAGCAGGCGCAGGCCCAGCTGCACGTCTTTGGCATGCGGGTATGACTGAATTGCATGAAGAAGGGCGGGCAGCTCTTCGGCGGAGACGTGGGCGTAGTTTTCGACTTTGCCGCTGGAAAGGAATTTGTGAACCCCCCCAGCGAGTTGTTCACGGCGCGGCCGGTCACGCGAGCCAGATCGTAGACATCCTTGCAATAAGCGCGCACTCGGCTCATCTGCTCAAGAATGCCCTGTTGCTCCAACCCCCGAAGCAGCTCCATCCACTCCATTGACTGGATTCCGGTGTACCGGCGCTGGCCGAAGGTGGGAAACACATGGCGTTCAAGTGCACCCATGATCCGTTTGGTCGTGCCTGCGTCCCAGCCGCCGATACGGGAGGCATGCCATTCACGGGCCAGTGTCTCAAACGTATCGTTTGTTGCCTGGGCTTCTGCTGCCTCGCGCGCCTGCTTGGTCACCATAGGATTTCGGCCTTATCGGCGCGGATATCTGCGGCTTTTGCTCTGGCCGCTGCGCCGCTGACCTCGGGGTATCCGCCCAGTCCCAGCCAAGACCACTTGCCGTCTGCTTTTTTATAACGCAGCTGCCAGGACTTTTGTCCGTCAGGCTTCACGCGGAAGTACAGGCCGTTGGCGTCAAGCTCGCGGTACTCCCTTAGATCCGGTTCAAGACCCGCAAGTAGTTATGTTGGAGAGCGGCCGGCGCTTGATTTCAGGCCGTTTCACGGTTTGTATCCCTTCGGTTCAATTATTTCGCAAGGATACACAGGGACACACGGCGGGAAGCTATAAGGTGATGCAAGATGAGATAGCCAGAAACAAGAAAGCCCGCACGAGGCGGGCTTCTTGTTTAGTTTAAAAGCTTAAGAAAAGCCTCTAAACCGGTACTTGGTGGCTACACAGGGACTTGAACCCCGGACCCCAGCATTATGAATGCTATGCTCTAACCAACTGAGCTATGTAGCCAAGTGGCGCGCATTATTCGCGCTAAGCGGATATGTGTCAAGCGTTGCTGTGAAAAATAATTGCTTGTGATCAATCGCTTAGGCAGACGCCACCGCAATGGCGGCGTTTTCCGGGGGTTATCGGAACAAGGTGTCGAGCATTTCCAGGTCATCGAACTCTTCCGCCATCTCCAGCATGTCGGCCATCTCCCGCTGATCCCTGAGCCAGGCCTTGAGGCTCCTTGGTTCAGTGAGTGCCTGCAGTTCATTTTGCGCTTGATCAAGGTGTCCACGGATGATTTTGATCTGCTTCGCACATTTGCCGTTGACGGTCTTGGGTTTGATGTCCTCGTAGGGGTCCATCAGGAATTGTTCCCTGATCGTCATCTTGCGATCATGGATCTCGTCTTCCAGCTCTCTGAGTTGTTCGCTCAGGATGCGGTTGAAGTGCTTCAGGCGTTTGTCGGAGATGCTGTCGATGTGGGTCTGATCGATCTGCTCGATCTCCATTTGCATCTGCAGCAGCGCCAGCAGGTTGTCATTTTCGTAGGCTTCGTTCACTCGCTGCATGAGCGCCGTTTTTCGCTCGCGCTCATCGGCGTCCTGCTCGCGGTCCGGGTGCAGTGCGCTGGCCAGTTTGCGGTAGATTTCGCGTAACGACTGGCTGCCTTCTGCCTGTTCCTGCTCGCGGCGTATTTCGCTGGCAGTGGGCTTTTTCGGCTTCTGTGAGTGTTGTTCCTGTTCGGCCCGTTCTCTCAGTTGCTCTTCAATGTGCCGGGTCACGTCGTCAATGGATTGCAGGTCGACATCGTCTCCCAGTTCCACGCCCAACTCGTCCTCCAGCGACGTCTTGAACAGCTCGTCTTCCAATCGCCGCTCTTCGTCGAAATCGTTACCTGTGTATTTGAGATACAACTGCTTGAGCTCTTCGTCGTGCCCTGCGCCCATGAGCGAAATCGTCATGGCGCAGATGATCTCCAACAGCGTGGCGCGGTCTTTCTTGCTCAGGCGGAATTGATCAAAGGCCTGGTCAAGCAGGCGCAGCTTGCTTATGTCGTTCTCGGCTTGCTCTTTGAACATCGGGACCAGCTCTTTGACCCACAGCTGCTCACAGGTCGTCGAAGCCGATAACCATTGCTGGAGAAGCTTGCGTCTGGTTTCAAGCTTCTCCATCAGCGTGTTGAATTTTTTCTGGCCGGCGCTCAATTGAGGCTTGGAGGGTTGCGCAACGATACGCGGCGACGCGGGCGGGGTGGTCATGAGGAGACCTCCTGTGAGGGCGAGATCGCGGTGACTTATAGGGTGGTTTCTACCAAGCTTACTTTTTTCGGCGTGCTCTCAGGGTGAATAATTTGCTGCTGTAAGAAAGCCTTTTCCGATTGATGATGGCGGTCCGGTTCTTGCTTGAATGTAGTTGAAGCGTCAATTGCCGCACTACTTGCTACGAAAGCGATCCTGCCACAGCGTTTTTCGTACCAATGTGAGGCAACACGTATCGCCATTGAAACAAGAACATGGCATTTTGCTGTCAGTGTTTTTTCTGAAAAAATGCATCGCCTCTGTTTGTTCAGATCCGGCCGGTGTTCACGGGGAGTTGCAGGACATGAACAGTCTTTTGTCACCGGGCATGCGCCTGATGGGGCATTTTGGTTTTGCTCGCAAGTTTCAGGTCTTGTTCCTGCTGTTCATGTTGCCGTTGGCGGGCAGTGTGTGGGTAATCACCAAGGACTATCGCAACAAGCTCGATGTCATCTCGGGAGAGCAGTCAGGCGTGCGCCAATTGCTGGCGCTCGACGAACTCAACGTTGAATTGTCCGCTCAGCGCGATCACGCGGCCCGCTGGAAAGCCTCCGACATCCTGCGCGAGCCAACCCCTGCTGCCAAAGAAGCGATGGCCAATGTCGATGCTGGCATCCCGCGCATCACCAAAGCGCTCGAGGGCGTCAATGCAGCGTTGATCCGTGAAAGCGCACCTGCCGACACAATGAATCGTTTCAAGACGCTGCAGGCGGCAGTCACCGGTCTGGACACCGCATCGCTGCGTACCGTTGGCTGGTGGCCGGATGGCTACGAGCGCTTCACGACGGTGTTGAATCTGGTCCAGGCACTGCGCGAACAGATCGCCATGGACAGCGGGCTGATTCTCGACCCCTGGCTTGAAACCTACATGCTCATGCAGCTTTCCACCCAGCAAGTGCCAGACCTGATCGAGCGTATCGGTCGCTTGTCCAGTGTCGGGCAGACGTCAGTGGCGTCGGGCCAGTTCAGCCTGCAGAGCCGTCTGCAAATGCGCGATCTGCGTGGCCGTATCGACGACTCCAAAGAGCAAATGAACAAGGCGGCAAGCCTGCTGCTCTCCAAGCTTCCCGAACAGTTGCAACCGTGGGCGGACAAATACGCTGCCGCAAAACAAGTGCTGGAGGCCGAGCTCAAGGTGATTGATGACGGCGTTTTCGGCGGGAGCATCAAGCTCAAGCCGGAAGAGTTTGAAAAGAGTATCGATACCCTGACCGGCAGTACGTCGGACCTGCGCAAGCAGTCGCTTGACGCACTTAACGGGCGCCTCGATTACTACCATGAAACCTCCAACATGGAGTTCATCCCGCTGGCGGTGATCTTCGGCATTCTGGTGGCCATGGCGATTTATCTGTTCGCGTGCCTGCAATCGTCCATTCGCAACAGCGCCAGTGGCATTACCACCCTTGCCGAGTCGCTGCGTGACGGCAACCTGTGTGTCGAAGTGGCGGTGCAGGGGCGCGACGAGCTTGCCGCCATCAGCAGGGCACTGAACGTTGCGGTTGTGCAACTGCGCACCAGCCTGCTGGGCGTCAATCAGGAGACGGTGCGGGTCGGCGATGCCGTGTTGACCCTCAATGCTCAATCAAGCGGGACGCTGACCGAGGTCGAAGACCAGCAGCACCAGATCAGTCAGATCGCAGCGGCGGCAACCGAGTTGGCGGCGACGTCTCAGGGCGTAGCCAGAAGCTGTGAGCAGGCATCGGAGAGCGCGCGCCATACCCGTCGAATAGCCGAGCAAAGCAGCCAGGACAGCCTGCGCACCACCGACAGCATCCAGCAGCTCAACCAGCGCCTGACCGAAACCGCCGCGGCCCTCGGTCGGGTGAGTGAGCAGGGGCAACAGATTCAATCGGTGGTGGACGCCATTCGCGGCATCGCCGAACAAACCAACCTGCTGGCGCTCAATGCGGCCATCGAAGCGGCGCGGGCAGGTGAGCAAGGCCGTGGGTTCGCGGTGGTTGCTGACGAAGTACGCAGCCTGTCACAACGAACACAGGCCTCCACCGCACAGATTGCCGGCACCGTAGACAGCCTGCGTTCCACCGTGACCCAGGCGGTCACCCTGATGGAAGCCGCCTGCGGCCAGGCCGTCAATGACGCGCAATCGGTGACCGGGCTGGGTATCCGTCTCGGCGAAATCGCCACAGCGGTGCAGGGCGTCACCGATACGCTGGCGCAGATCTCCACCGCCGTCGAAGAGCAGGCCTCGACCGCCGATGAAGTCAGCAGCAATATCCAGCAGGTCGATCAGGCTGCCGGTCGCTTGCTGGAAGGCGCGCGGGCGGTCAATCAGGCAGCGGACACGTTGAGTCAGGGCAGCCGGGCACTTAATGACAATACGGCGCGGTTCAGGTTGGGCTGAGGGAGCTAATGGCCGAGCGGGACTCAAAAAATGGTGTTATTGAGTCCCGCAGGTTGTTCAGTTCTGCGCTCTTGACGTGAGGAAGTTGGATCGATGGATGCGTTTTCAATCATTTGATGACTGACGGAAGTCGAGACAAAGCGTAAAATGCTCGGCTTTTGCAGGTGAAAGGTTTCTTGAGAACACAGCTTACCGAAAAACACAGAGCGGGCGATGCCAGCCCGCTGCGAGGCTGTGGGCCATCGGAGGCTGACGATCTCCCCTCAGGTCGCCCGCACGTTGCCATTTTGATGTGCACCTACAACGGGGCGGCTTACCTTCGTGAGCAGCTTGAATCGTTTGCCGCCCAGACCTTTTCCGACTGGGTTCTCTATGTTTCCGACGATGCGTCTACTGATGACACGCTACGGATCTTGTCTGACTATCAGGTTCTTTGGGGTAACCAGCGACTGGTCATTTTCAATGGCCCCTGCAAAGGTTTCGCGGAAAACTTCATTTCTCTGGTTCAGCGTCCTGAAATAGAAGCCGATTATTTTGCTTTCAGCGATCAGGATGACGTGTGGTTCAGCGACAAGCTGCAGCGCAGCGTCAATCGCCTGGAGCACCTGGACAGCAGCAAGCCTGCGCTCTATTGCTCCAGAACCCGACTGGTCGATGCAGACTTGAAGGTGATTGGGGTATCGCCACTATTCAGCAAACCGCCGTCCTTCAAAAACGCGTTGGTTCAAAGCTTGGCGGGCGCCAATACCATGTTGATCAATCAGACGGCTCGTGGATTATTGGTCCGGTTGCCTGAGCACTCTCCGCTGATCGCCCATGACTGGTTGACTTATCTGTTGGTGACCGGGTGTGGTGGTGAGGTGTGCTATGACGCCCAGCCCTGTCTCGATTACCGTCAGCACAGCGGCAACCTGATTGGTGCCAATGCCAGCACTCGCGACAGGCTGGTAAGGTTTCGCAAAATGCTTTCGGGGCGATTCATCGAGTGGAATGATGCGAACGTGGCGATTCTGAAGGGCATGGAGCGTGTGCTTACTGTGGAAAATCGGGCTGTGTTGACGGATTTTGATAACGGCCGTCGGCAAACAGGCTTTAAGAGACTGTCTACTCTCCGAAAGGCCGGTATTTACAGGCAAACACTGCAAGGCAATTTAAGCCTTATGTTGGCCGTTTGTCTGGGGCGGGTCTGAGCACGGGGCAACGAGCCTGAGCTCAAACTTCCTTGGGATCCTGGCCGTACACTGTACGGCCTTTTTCTGAGCACGAGTTTGTCTTTACCGATCAGGGGCTTTATATATCTGATAGGCAGGGTTTGGAGAGGTTGGGACTGCCTCGAAATGGGAACGAATGTATTCGTCAACCCATTGATGCGAGTTTGAGAACCTTAGCTCTTCTCGTCCGTCCATCGCCATGTTGAAGACCAACGCAAAACCTGGGTCAGCTTTCTTTATCCGCTCTATTTCTGCTCGCTGAAAGTCTTCTGTACGAGGCGACAGTGCGTAGATCTCCCAGAGTGGCGCGTGCCTGTCCAATAATGGATAGGCTCCGGGCCAGAAAGGCAGTACAAGTACCGTTCTGCCCGCTGGAGCGTAGCGGTCTGTCAGGTCCCTCAGCAGATTTACCGCTTCGGCAGTGCTGGGGTCCATAGAAAGCGTGGAGCCGGATACATTGACCGGCACCCAACCGTCCTGAGTCCGAGCCAGTATTCCTGGTTGCCAGGCTGAAAGAATGAACAGGCTGATGAGGCTGGTAAGTGTTGCCAATGCCCATTTTGAGAACCGGGATGTGCAGGAGGCCAAGAGCACGAAAATACCCAACAGCATGGGGTATATTCCTTGAGCGAGATGACCTACATCTGCTCGGGCAAAAGCGTAGTGAGCGTAAGGAAGTGTTGCGCATGCGACCGCCACAAGTTCGGGACGTACTGCGTTACCCCGGAATCGCTCTTTGAACACCCACCCAAGTGAGCCTGCGCCGAAAGCTATAAGCCCCATAAAACAGATGCCTATCAGAAACCACCTTGTTTCGATGATAAAGCCGGCAGTACCAAAACCAACCGTCCACGGCCAAGGTATGGGGAGCGGTAGATTCGTATTGCCCTGTTCAAGCATGAAAATAATCGTGTCGATGAATGCAGAAAAATACCCGGGTATGAGTAGACACATCCCCAATACAGGAAGATACCCAACCACCACCCCTGCTGCCCAGACCGCGATACCCTTCAAACGATAGTTTACCTCCGGCGCTTTAATCGTCAGCCAGCCCATGGCGAGTAAACTGGCCACCGCGCCGTAAACACCATGATTTCGGCCAAACACTGCCGCAAGGCCGACGACGATGCCGAGAAGAAAGTATCGTTTAATAGAGGGATTCAGCAAAAGGTAAGTCAGGCCAGCAACGATGATCATCGAAGTGGACATGTCGATGATCTTGTGGCGCGGATACATCCAGGCCATAAGTGTGACCGCTGTGAGGCACAGATAAGCGAATCTTGCGGTGTGCTGCCTCAGTGCGACGGAGATTGTCCACAGGCCTGCATAAAGGCCTACTAGTTGAAACGCAGCCACTGCCGCGCGCAGGGCGATGATTCCCGTATCCCCCACAAGATAAAAGAAACCGGCGGACCAATAGTATCGGCCAGGGTCGTAGGCCATGAAATCTCGAACTGGAATTTCACCTTTGATTATCTGTTGGGCGCCATACCACAGATAACCTTCATCCCACAGGTTAAATCCATCGTGGCCTTGCCACAAAAAATTACCGGTTACGAAGATAGCCGCTATCGCCAAGAGTATGAGGTTGTTTACCATTCGCTCATTTGTAGCATGATTCATGGTTGGTTCCGCGTGACACAACGATGGAGCCTACTGTTGCTTCTCAACGAGTTTGAGAGTAGGTGCATCAATGATCCAATAGAGGGGCGCACAGTGGTGGTGCAGGTGTGATGATCAATCCCGCACCAAGTCGACCGTCAGGTCACAGTGTTGTAGGTTTCGCCGAGAAAGCAAATTTCGAAAGAATAAACGTGACCGGTAGCGTCAGGAATATCGCAGCCAGCGGAGCCAATCGTTCGTCTAACTGCAGCTTCTCGACCCAGCACCAGAGGATGACAAGGCTCAGGCCATACTGGATTGCGTAGATCAACGGCAAAAGCACAACCGAGCGCAAGCCCTGATGGCTCTTGAATACAAAGAACCGATTCAGAACATAAGCCAATAGAATTCCGGTCGCATAAGATATCGTGTAGCTTATTTTATAAGACAGAAACATCAATAAGACCAGGTAGATGCCGTAAGTCAAGGCGGTATTGAAACCGCCTGACATCAGGAATCTGGCGAAGTCTTGCTTCAAGAATTTTGAGACAGCCTGATTCATCATTAAGCCGTTATTCAGCGTTCGCGATCAGGGACTTAAACTCTTCGTAATTACGAATGTAGTCCCCGGCATCATAGTAGTGCGAAGCGAACACCAGCAGTACGGCATCCTGAGAGTACCGATACTGAATGCCCCAGGTCATCGGCGGCAGGTGTATGCCCTGATTCGGTTTGTCGAGAATAAACTCTTCACGATTAACGCCGTCGTCCGCTACAACGTGAACCGAGCCCTTTACCGCTACCAGAAACTGGTGACAGATGCGGTGAGCATGCTCGCCTCGGGTCTCGGCAGTCGGAACGTCATAAACGAGGAAGTAACGCTCGGACTTGAAGGGCACTGAGCGCTCGAATTCGCCCGCCGACAAACTGCCGCGAATGTCAGCCACTTCATTCATGGTGTGCAGCGTAACGTTCTTGACGGAGGTAGCGGTTACGCCAGGCGCTTTCTGTTCTGCTCGCGTTTCACTGTTGGCGTTGACAGGCTTGGCGTCCACATAACCAATGATCTTGGCCGGGTTGCCGACAACTATCGCGTTAGGCGGCACTGAGCGTGTCACCACAGCCCCTGCGCCCACCATTGCGTTGATCCCGATTGTAATACCCGGCAGGATCGTGCAGTTGGCGCCCAGAGATGCGCCTTTTCGGATGATGGTGCGAGCAAAGGTTTGCGGATAGACCTTGCTGCGCGGGAACAGGTCATTGGTAAAGGTGGCGTTGGGGCCGATGAATACATCGTCCTCAATGGTAATGCCATCCCAGACCTGTATGCCGCACTTCAGTGTCACTCGATCGCCAATGATAACGTCGTTCTCGATGAATACGTTGTCGCAGACGTTGCATTCGCTACCCAGACGGGCGCCAGGCAAGATATGAGCGAACGCCCATACTCGCGAATCCTTACCGATATTCTCGGACTCGCACAGGGCGTGGCTGTGAACGAAAAAATCCTTACCGCTGCTCATCAGTTTCTCCAAATCCCTCGATCCGCATAGGGATGGCCAAGGGTCTATTCTTTGTGTTTTCGTAAGTGCGCCACGCATAGGAACCGACGATACCCAATCCCAGCAAGTTCAGGCAGCCGAGAAAGGTGATGGCCAGCATGATCATCGCGTAGCCAGGCACTTCAATTCTGCCTTCCAGTTTGGCAATCAGTGTAAACACACCAAACAGCGCAGCAAGCGCCGAGCCGAACGCGCCGACTCTGGTCAATATCCGTATGGGCATGTCCGTAAAGGAGAACACGCTGTCCATCAGGTAATTGATTTTTTTACGCAGGGTCCACGCAGATGTACCGTGAACGCGCTCCTGCCGGGTGTAGGTGACTACTTCGCGGCGGTATCCCATCCAGAATATCTGTGCGATGAGAGAGCTGTGACGCTCTTCAAGGGTCAGCAGAGTATCCCGAAAAGCTTTGTTGCAGGCGAACATGTCTACGCCGCCTGGCGGTATTTCAGGGATGACATAACGGCGGTAAAAGCCCCAGAAAATCTTTGAAGCAGTGCGTGTCGCCCACGGATCCTGACGGCCTTCACGCACACCGACCACAACATCGATATCGCCGCGCATCAGGACCGTGTTCATTTCCAGAACCAGTTCTGGTGGTTCCTGAAGGTCCGCTGCCATTACCGCGAAACGCTCGCCCGTTCCATGCTGCAGACCCGTGCGAATAGCCATGAAGGAGCCGAAGTTTCTGGACAGCAGAATCAGCTTGGACTTGAACGATTGCGACGGCAGTTGTTCCCTGAGTATTTCGTAACAGCGATCGGGACTGCCGTCCACAACGAACACGACCTCAAGCTCGTGTCCGAGTTGCTTGTCCAGCGCCGTTACGGCAACGAGCAAATCCGGAAGATTGCTCTCATTGCGATAAACGGGAATGACCAACGTCAGCAAAATCATATCTCCTTGGAAAAATGCGCGGTCACGGCCTCGATGACACGATCAACTTCGTCGTCGCTCAAGCCGGGGAAGCAGGGCAGGGAGATGACGGTATCGCATGTACGCTCGGTAACGTCCAGAGCTACAGACGGCGCGGCTGCATAGGCTGGCTGTTTGTGGTCGGCAATCGGGTAATGGATATCAGTGCTGACTGACTTCTCTTTGAGCGCAGCAGCCAGAGCTGCCCGATCTTTAACGCGAATCACATACAGGTGTGCAACGTAGTCGTCCGACACCGAGGAAGGCAGTTGGATATCCAGCCCGGCAAACGCTTCATTGTAGCGTTTGGCGATCGAGCGACGCTGCTCGTTCCAGGTGTCCAGATGCGGCAACTTGATGCGCAGGATTGCGGCTTGCATCTCGTCGAGCCGGCTGTTACGACCGCCCGGGATGGCAATGCGGTACTTCTGGTCCCAGCCGTACTGGCGAAGCTGCCGAATGCGTGCTGCCAGAGCGTCATCACCGGTAACCACTGCGCCGCCGTCACCGAGAGCACCCAGGTTTTTAGTCGGGTAGAAGCTAAAGCAAGCGATGGTGCCAAAGCTGCCTGCTTGCTTGCCGTTGCGTCGAGCACCGTGGGATTGCGCGCAATCTTCAAGAACCGGAATGCCAGCGGCGGAAGCGATCTTAACGATCTCTTCGATGTTAGCCAGTTGGCCGTACAGGTGCGTAACAATGATGGCTGCCGGTTTTTCCTTGGCAATCACTGCTTCCAGAGAGTTTTTGCACAGTGTCAACGTTGCTGGGTCGACATCCGCATACACAGGAGTCGCGCCCACCGCGTGAATAGCAGTGCTGCCGTAGAAACCTGCGTTTGCCACGGCGACCACACGATCACCCACCACAACGCCCAGACCTTTAAGGGCAAGTTCCAGTGCGTCGGAACCGTTCGCCACGCTGATGCAATGTTGTACGCCTACATAGGCAGCAAACTCTTCTTCAAACAGCTTTACTTCGTTACCTAAAACGTACCAGTGGCTGTCCAGCACGGCCTTCAGCGGCGTGGCGAAATCAAGTCCAGCGTTAGCTTTGATGGCCGAGAAAAGCGGAATATTTTCCATTGGGATTTCCATGATCAGTGAGACAAACGGCTGATGAATTCGCAGACATCAGGCATTGTAAAAATTTTGAAGGTCGAGGTGACAGTATAAAGTTTCAGGGCGCATTTGTCGGGAGGCGAGACGGCGGGAATAATGCCTTCATAGCCGCTGCGAAGGACAGTCTTGTCAGACAGCGCGCTGGCGACGTCTGGCCGCTTGATCTCTATCCTGATTGCACCGACGACCTTTCCCGCCTCTACAGCGATGACGTATTCCGGCGATCCGTCAGTTGCTGGTGGCACGCTCCAACCTCTCAGCAGCCAACCGTCAGACGTTTTTCTAACTTCGTCGATGGTGCCCGCCGCGGCAGATTGTCCGAACGGAGTCTTGATGAAAAACTCGCCGTTGGTAATGGACAAGCGTTCCGTCAACTGCGCGGCACTCAGGGCACCAGTACTTGAGCTGCTACCTGCACCGCTTGCCAGAACTGCGTCTGTGACTGTTTTGCCGATGGCGGATTTCTGAATATTTTTCGAACTTAGCGTGTTTTCATTCCAGGCAACCATGTTCGTCCACGCCATCCATGCCACCACTACGACCAGCCATTTCAGGTGAAAACGGCTTGACCTGACATCTCTTGCAGACGACGCAGAGTTTTTGGCGCGAGCGTGGCTCATTGTGGCAAATGCTATTAGCAAGGTCAGAAACGGAATCGTGACGAACAGATACCGACCCTGCGGTTGAGGCAAAGAATTCTGCGATGCAACCAGGCTGAGCAGGATAATCGAAGGGAACAGGCCCAATATCATGACCAGTGGCAGCAAATAATTCAGTAGAAATATCCGCCTGTTATCACGTGAATATACGCGCGCCGTCTGGATCATGGCTGCTGTCACGAGCAAAATGAATAATAGCGCCGCGCCCATATAATAGGTCGACGGTAGAAATATGCTCATCCAGCCGGTAGTTGAGAAATAGCTCGTCAGCGTCAGGCTGAGCCACGGAAGGACATTTTCCATATTGAAAAGATGCCCGGAGCACCCGATGTAACAGGTTCCGAAACCCGCAGCAGGGTTATTCTTGTGCAAGGCAACGAAGTCAATCTGACCGGATATCCCTGATATCTCACCATACTTCATGAAGGTGATAAGCAGCATGGGCACGGAAACGATAGCCGCAACGATTACCATCGTCGGGAGGTGGCGTCTCAGGCTTTTGCCACCCCAAAGGTGATGTGCGACAAGCATGACCACGACGAAGACCAAAGCGGGCAGCAAGTACAGTTTTGCCAGCAACATCAGGCCGATTGCACCGCCCAGGCACAGCGCGGCCAGCTTGCTGGGTGCTTTCAAAAAGCCTAGAAGCGCACTGATCAGCAGCGCCACACTCATCAGCCCGAATGCGTCACTGTTGAAATATGAAAAGACAAAAGAGACTTGTGGAATAAGGGCTATTACAAGCGCAGCAAGGGCTGCAGCTTTTTTTGGCATCCCCGCGCGATGTGCAATACGAAACAAGGCGCAAATAAACACTGCGCCCAGTATCCAGTTAAAACATCTTGCAGCCAGGTAGCCCAGTTCGCCAGGTAACATCCAGCCCAAGCCGTAAGACGTAGCCAGTGCGCCTATGACATGGGGGAAGGGCAGGCCGTGGTACCAGAACTCGCCACGTTGCCAGGTATATCCCGAGATGGTTCCAGTGAACGCTTGAGCCGGCTCTGTGGCGCCCGGCAGCGAGTGGAACGTTTTCAGGTATTCCAGGAAAAAGAAATGCGTTGACTCATCAGGGGCTCCGTTAAATGCAATCCCTGCTGACCAGACGGCCAGCAGAAGAAAGTAGGTAGCGGCCAGCACCCGTTGGTAACGGGTGATGGACCAGCCTGACAGGTGGTCCGTGTGGTTGGATTCAAACACAAGCAGCCCTCGAGACAACAAATGCTCGCGCTATGCCAAGCGCACGCTTATGAAGTGCGAGGATCAATTTTTAATCCTCGGAGGCCAGGCCAGACTGAAGTCTTCGTGATCCAGCGTCAGGTTAGGACTGTAGGCGTAGTCCACCAGAATGTTCGGCCAGCGATTTTTGATGTAGCGGATCTCTTGCCCGAATCGCTCCTGCTTTTGAGGCGTGTCTTCGAGGCCGCGCGTCGCTGATTCGTGGTGGTACAGTTCGGAGAACGGCGTCCACACGTTCAGATAGCCTGCCTCCTGAACTCTCAGGCAGAAATCCACGTCGTTGAAAGCAATCTTCAGGTCCGCCTCGTTCAGGCCTCCGACTTCGTCAAAAATCGACTTTTTGATGATCAGGCATGCAGCGGTTACTGCCGAAAACTCCTGAATCAACTCCGCTCTGCAGAAATAGCCGTGAGCGCCTTTTGGAAGGTACTTGTGCGCGTGGCCTGCAACACCACCGATCCCTACCACTACGCCGCCATGTTGCAGCCTGTTATCGGGATACCAGAGTCTTGCGCCTACCGCCCCGACTCTGGGCTGCAATGCAATCGAGACCATCTCACCAAGCCATTCCGGCGTGATAACTTCAATGTCGTTATTGATGAGGCCGATCAGCTCGCCATTAGCGATACGTACCGCGCCATTGTTGAGCGCAGAGTAGTTAAACGGACCATCGTCGCGCAGCACGCGAATATTTTCTTCCTGATCTATCTTCGCGAAATACTCCAGCGATTCAGGATCATCCGAACCGTTGTCTATCAGAATAATTTCATAGTTCTTGTAGGTAGTCAGGTTCTGGATGCTGTCAATGCACTGTTTTACTAATGCGTGAGCATTCCGGGTCGGGATGACAAGCGTAACCAGTGGCAGTGTTGCCGGCAGGTTGTAGTGCACACGATACTGACCTGTAGGTAACAGCTCTGTCGTACCAACGTTGCCTTTACGCTGCAGGTGTTCATCAAGTGCTTTGACTCCCGCCAACGCAGCATAAGGTTTCTCATCACCTGCCATGGCGGTGCTGCCAGCGTGTATGCGCCAGTGGTAAAGCACACGTGGAATGTGGACGATCTGATCACTTCTGAGCTTTTCTACGCATCGCAAAGCCAGGTCGTAATCCTGAGCACCCTCGAATCCTACCCGGAATTGCCCAACCTCATTGACCAGGTCACGGCGATAGGCGCCAAGGTGACAGACCATATTTTGTGAGCGAAACAGAAACTCGTTCCAGTCTGACTTGAAATAAGGTGAACTACGGTTCCCGTCGGTATCGATCTTGTCCTCATCGGAGTAGATCAAGCCCACATCCGGGTTTTCACGGATTGTACGAGCAACCCAGTAAAGCGCGTGAGCGGGTAGCAGATCGTCGTTGTCCATCAGGGCAACGAACACGCCTTTGGCTACCGCCAGCGCAGAGTTGCTGGCCTGGGATATATGACCATTGCTGCCGCGGAAGACAACTTTGATGCGCTTGTCCTGCGCCTTGAGAGATTTCAGGTACTCGATGACGGCAGGATTTGTCGATGCATCGTCAGCGAGACACAGTTCCCAGTTGGTGTAGAGCTGCGCACGTACGCTGTCCACGGCTTCACGCAAAAGATCCAGTGGCGGATTATAGACCGGCATGATGATGGAAATGAGCGGGTATTCAATCCAGCGATTCATGTGCTCATTGATACGACTGATCTCTGCTTCGCCCAGAGTGTCGTAGTACTGTACCCAGCGAGAGTAATCGTGGCGATCCGGAACTTCGCGAAGCTCGCTTCCAACGAAAGCATGTTGTGCTTCGCCTCTTACCCAGCGGGCCTGTGCAATAACGCCAGCCAGTCCCCTGAGGCGCCAGACCTGATAAGCTTTTTTGGCGGTGCTGGAAAGACCACCTCCGCGTCGAATGATCAATGGCAGCGAAGAGGCGACACGCTTGGCTCGGAAAAATGATCGGGTTATTTTTCTCAGTGGTGCCGTTACTTTCCAGCTGTGCGATGACTCCATTGCAATAATGTGCAGGTTCAGATTGTGAACATGCGTATCTTTGTCGACCAATGCCAAGCGGTGACTTTCCTGTGCTGCCAGGATGGCAATCTCAAGCTCTGCCAGTTTGGCACGATGCTTTTCTTGCGCATCTAGTGTGGCGGCATCAATATCTGCTAATACCCGAAGGTGATCGGCCTGTACCCGAAGGTTTTCAGCCTTGAGACTCTCCGTAGCAGTTCGGTGACTTTCTTGAATGGCCAGATTTGCGGCTTCACGCTCTTGCAGAGCAAGTCGATGGCTTTCTTGAGCCGCCAGGTTTGCTGCTTCACGTTCTTCCAGGGCGAGTCGATAGCTTTCCTGAGAAGCGAGGTGTACCGCCTCAAACTGTTCTAGAACAGATCGGTGGTTTTCCTGAGAGGCCAAGTGTTCGGCTTCCAGCTTTTCAAGGGCCTGTCGGTGTTTGTCCTGCACGGCCAGATTTTCAGCTTCAAGCTCTTCCAACGCCAGGCGATGACTTTCCTCTACGGCGAGATTAGCCACTTCAACAGCCTCTAAAGCTGAGCGATCTTTAAGATTCAAATCCGATATAGACTCAAGCGCTAGCTTGAGCTCCTCTTCCTGTTGAAGGAGTCGTTCAGCGACTTGGCCTTCCGTGAATAAAGTAAACGTGACCTGTATTTTGAACGACTTCCTCGCTAATAGCGAATTGAGATCAACCGGAAGTACGATGTGGGGATCATCATTCAGCGCCATGAACATAGTGCTGTCATTGACATCATTAACAAACGCAGTGGTGCCAGCGGCTTTTAAAGGTGCCTCTGCGCTGTCGCGCCAGGACCACACCCTCACATTCGCTTCAAAAATGGTGATGGCGTCAATCGAAAATGACTGACGAATGTTCGTGGGGTCAAATCGCAACGCTGCACATTGGTACGTCGCAGGGACCGTGAACACAAGCGTCTGGCGCCCGTCGTGCACAAACTGACTTATCGTCCGCTCTTCTTTGAAATTCCCTTCTGAATCGCCGATGTAAAGTGTTGCCAGTTTAGGCGTCTTGTCTTTCAGGGACCCCATTTTCTGAAGGGTTGCTTCCGGTGACCAGTTCAGAAAGCTTGCAGCGTCACGACCGGTTACCCTTTCTTGAAACATGGCTTCCAGCACTGCATAGCGATTCAGCTCTTCCTCAGTGACCTCAAGGCCTGTACTGCCGATCAACTGGATAATGAAGTCGCGTCGGCTGATCATGGTGGTGCTTGGGTAAAAAGGAATAGTGGAGGCGATCAGCAGCAAGAGACCGCGCATCAGCAGGTGCCCAAGCTCGACGCCTTCCTTCATCTCCCATTCGATATCTATGAGGTGCGGTTTACCTTCGGTGTCGATGATGATGTTCTGTGCAACCGCGTCGATGTAATGACCTGGCAGGCAGACATCGACATTATCAAGCGTGCAAGCATGTCCTTCGGTAGCCAAAAGGTAGCTGAGGCTATCCAGATAGGTCGTCAAGAATGGGGTAAAGGTCTCAACCGTCCAGTTTTGCGTGGTTGAGGCATCGAGGAACTGCAAGCTGAGCAGGTCGCCTTTTGCGTAGCCGTGAGCAGCAGGAAGTATGAACCTGAATGGATCTCCCGGATTTTCCTCTGATTCTGTGCCAGCAAGGCGCTGATACTGAACTTCTATCCCTTCTGGCGTCTCTACGAAAACCGACGCCTTACAGTACTCGGAATTGCGACCTGTGCTGTAGTGATAGGCCAGAACGTCGGCAGGAACTGCCTCATACTGCTGGCACGAAGCAACAACCAGAAAAGAGTTGGCAAGGTCCATGCCCAGGTGATTTTCGATGACAACCGGCCAGGCTTTTTCAAGGTTAAATGTAGTATTTGACGGCAGCTGTGGATCTTTTCGAGTGTTCTGGCACGCCAATGCGGCCGCGTCGAAATTATTGGATCTGAAACCGTTCTCAGTGATTAGCGAGTTGGGAATCTTGTAGTCAGGATAAGGCGACAGAAAGCTTGATGATGCAAAACCTGCACGAGCTATCAATACTTCCAGCCCTTTACGGCCGAATGTTTTTGGCTGGCGGTCTGCATACCGACCTTCGATACCATACATCGCGACGCCGACGTGATCTTCTGGAGCGCCTGCAAAATACTTGAGGCCAAGCTGGTTTTCGATGGCAATGAACAGGTGGCCGTCAGGTTTGAGCAGCTTTCGAACACGCATCAGCATTCCAAATGCCGGATCTTCGTCATTGCTGAACATGCTGGCGTATTCGAGTACGCCGATGAGCGTAACGACATCGAATTGCTGATCAACTTTCAGGTCGTCGAATCGCTCGGCCAGCACCGTGACGTTGTCCAGGTCACGGGTTCTGCTCGCTGCGATAGCGGCGCGGCGAGGGCTACCTTCCAGCGACAACACGTCAGCTCCGGCCTCGCCCAGGTATCGGCTGATCGCGCCGCACCCAGCACCGATTTCGAGGACTGATTTGCCTTCCAGAAGATGCTCGAACGGGCGGAAGATGTTTCCGCGGGTTGAACTCAGGTGATAGAGCTTGGGCCAGTCCGTACAGTGGTGCGTAAGCTCGCTTGACAGCACAGAGACGTCGTTGGCTTCACGGACAATCTTTGCCAGTTCGTTTTCAGAGTTGTCGCCATCGCTGTAGGCAATGCCCTGATAGTCGGAGCGCACCCAAACCCCTGTGCCCGTATCAAGGTTGTAGCCGTATCTATCAAGTTCAAACATCGACAATTACCGGTTCAATTTCCATGGAGGCGCCCAGGTCTATCAAGCCCAGAAGCTTCGGAGTAGGTTCTACGATGAAATGTATGGAATCATAGCGTCTGTCGTGGGGCACGATTTCTTCGCCTTGCCGGGAGGCAATGCCGATGGAAATGAAGTAATCACCGGTTGCCAGTGCATTTCTGAATTTCACACGTGCTTTTGCCTGATTGCCAGCGTTGCCTATCAGGCCTGTGCCTTCGCAATCCTGCATGTACGAGTTAGTACCGTAAACGGTGACGCCCTCTTTGGTCTTGATCGTAAAACCGATGATCGGGTTGACCACCGTGCTGTTGAACTGCAACGCCAGGTCAAGAACGATTTCCTCTCCAGACTCGACACTGTTGGGAAACTCACGTCCCGAAGCACTCATATGGAAGTCCAGTAGCGTTGCGGCCCCGTCTCCCCAGCGGTATTCATGGGGGTTATAGCCAGGCCTGCTGGCGTACACGTCTTCGTCGAAGCGCAGCGCAATCTTGTCGGTTTCGACGGGAGCTGCCTCTACGCGTTCGGCTTCGGCAAGGTCCAGGCTCTTATCGGTGATAGGGCTCTTGTCGCGTCCGAACAGCAGGTCGGTGTAACGGTTGATGACCGGGCGCGATTCGCCAATCATTTCGATTCTGCTCTTTTCCAGCAGAATGGCGCGATTGCAGTGGGTGACGACCTGCTCGCTGGAGTGTGTGACCAGCAGGATACTGGTACCGTTTTCTTTCAGCTGTCGCAGGCGCTCGAAACACTTGGCCTGGAATCGCGCGTCGCCTACTGACAGCGCTTCATCAACAACGAGAATTTCAGGATCAACTTGCGCCTGAACGGCAAACGCCAGGCGCACGGCCATGCCGCTCGAGTATGACTTGACGGGTTGATCAAGGAACTCGCCGATGTCGGCAAACCCGGCAATCGCGTCAAAGCGTTCGTCCACTTCGTCGCGCGTCAGCCCCAGTACTGCTGCGTTCAGGTAAACGTTTTCACGCCCGGTGAACTCGGGGTTGAAGCCTGAGCCCAGCTCGAGCAATGCCGCTACCCGGCCGCGGGTCTGAATCTCACCGATAGTGGGGCTCAACGTGCCGCAAATAATCTGCAGCAACGTAGATTTACCGGAGCCGTTGCGACCGACGATACCGACTGTTTCGCCCTTGCCGACATCAAAGCTGATGTCGCGCAGCGCCCAGAATTCTTTGCCATAGGTAGTGGTCGGCTGACCCGACCAGCGCTGGAGTCTTGGCACCAGTGCCTGTTTCAGACGGTCGTGGGGTTTGTCGTAGGTGTAAAAACACTTCGAGACGTTTTGTACGCTGATAACCGGTTGATCAGATGACATCAGCGAATCCTTTACGTGTCTTTTGGAAGAACCAGAACCCCATGGCGGCAATCACCGCGCCAATGGCAATGGCGATACCCAGACTGTCCCAGTGGGGGAGGTTGCCGAACAGCAGTACGCTGCGGCTCTCTTCGATAATGTAGGTCAGCGGATTCATCTGCAGCCACGGGCGGTACACTTCTGGAAGTGCGGCCACGGGGTAAAGAACCGGCGAGAGGAACAGCAGAACGGTTGTCAGCACGGTGATCACGTGGCCGACATCGCGCAAGTACACACCCAGCGATGCGAGAAACCAGCTGATACCGAGTGTGCCTAAAATGAGCGGCACCAGAATCAGCGGGAACAGCAGCGCGGTCCAGAACAGTGTGTGTGTGATCAGCAATTGTGCAATTACCAGCACGACCAGGCTGATGCAGCTGTGGAACAGCGCCGAGCCCAAGGTGATGACCGGGAGGATCTCCAGCGGAAAAACCACTTTCTTGACGTAGTTGCTGTTGCTCATCACCAGCGATGGCGCCCTGTTGGCGCACTCTGCAAACAGGCCATGCACGATCATTCCGACGAACAGCAGAATCGCGAACCCGCCTTTGCCGGTGTCCACGCCGACCCAGCGTGCGCTGAAAATCTCGGAAAAGACGAAGGTATAAACCGCCAGCATCAGGACCGGGTTGAAGAATGACCAGGCCAGGCCCATCACCGAGCCACGATAACGGCCGATGACTTCCCGTTTGGTCATTTGCGAGATCAATGACCGGTTGGTCCAAAGGCTGGCAACCAGGCGAATAGGCCCCGCCGAGGGGGTTCTGTGAGGGTTCATTAAGCGAACACCTCTGCGTCTTCGAATGCGACGGCCTTTTGGTCTTTGGCGGACAGGGACGGCGTTTCGCTGAACGGCCATTCAATGCCTACGGTGGCGTCATTCCAGGCAAGGCTGCGCTCGTGTTCCGGCGCCCAGTAGTCTGTCGTCTTGTAGAGAAACTCTGCGCTTTCGGACAAAACGATGAAGCCGTGAGCAAAGCCTTCCGGTATCCAGAGCTGTTTCTTGTTTTCGGCGGTGAGATGCAGACCCACCCACTTGCCGAAGGTCGGTGAGCTTTTACGCAAGTCGACTGCGACGTCGAACACCTCGCCCACAGTCACCCGGACAAGCTTGCCCTGTGGTTGTTGAATTTGGTAATGCAAGCCGCGCAGCACCCCTTTCACCGAGCGAGAGTGGTTGTCCTGAACAAATTTCACCGGCCGGCCAACGACCTCCTCGAACGCCTTCTGGTTGAAGCTTTCAAAGAAAAAGCCACGATCGTCGCCGAAGGTTTTGGGCTCGAATACGATGACGTCTGGAATGGCGAGGCGTGTTGCATTCATATGTAACGTATCTCCGAAATGCTCACCAGGACCCGCTCATGGGGGCCTGGCTGGAGTAGGCGTCTTTTGGAGGACGCCTGCGCCATGGAATTTGATAGCGCCGGTGAAAGGCGTTTTACGGTACCGCAGCTCATTGGCGTCGGTCGCGCCATAGACCAGCCACCTGGGCGGAAAGTCTCTGCGCTGGATAAGAAGGTGGGTCTGTTGTTACTGCGGGGCGCGGGGCATGCATCGTGTATTTATAGTTTTTCCGACGTAGGTTCCGACGATGAGTAACACGAGGTTTTCATTGCTGGACAAATTTACAAAATAAAGGCGCATCCGGTATTTGAGCTCGTTGCCACGGGGCGCCTCAGGTGCTGTCGTCCTTGGCTGGGCGGTATAAGTGACCCCGCTTTTGGACGCTGGTTCCGCGCATGCCGGTTGCCTGCTTCCTTGAGCTTCTGATCCCGAAAACAAAGGTCTGCACATTAACATATGCCGATGCAGTAGAACATTCGGTCACAGGTGAAATTGAGCGAACGCAGCGTGCTGCCCGATATCCGGCGATACATGAGCAGGCTGACTCCCCTGCTTGACAGCGCGGAGATGAAAGTCTCTGTTTTCAGGGGCTTGTGGCTTTTTGTTAGCGGCAGGCGAGAAGGTGACTTTTAATGGGCTGCATATACAGCTAGCGATTATTTCGCTGCTCAGGTGTGTTCAGCATGGCTGCCAGGCAAGCGATGATGAAGAAAATCTTGTCCCGGGGCCTTCTTCTGCAATGCCCTGCCATGAACGCGAGACGAAAAAACATCCATCGCGTACTGGTTGTCTTTCCTGCAAATAGCGCTTCGCTGCCGCCTGTCAAACGGCCAATCAGCAGCACTTGCCCGGCCCACCAGCCATCGGCAATCTTTTTCAGGCGCGTGATGAGTGAGGCGAGTCCGGTATTTGCACCGACCTGATTATTGGCGTGTTGGCGATAATCCATGCCGGGGGCTGGGTCGATAAACCAGCGGAAGCCGTGGCTGCGCGCAAACGCATAGCAATACCAGTCGTGCAGGCTGACGTTTTGAGCCACGTCCCACTGTGCTATCAGCGATGACTTGAATGCATCGGCGAGCGGGCGGTTCATTACGTAGGTGCAGCCTGGGCCTGCAGCTTCAAACAAGTGGTCCCACTGGACCTGCGGTTGGGCCTTGTCCAGCAAGATTCGTTGCCCATCGGGCCAGAAGGCGACGACATTGCTTGAGTAGGCATCATGGTTGCCCGACATCAGCGTCGATAAGGCGCGTTCAAGCTTGTCCTGATACCAGATATCGTCCTGATCGGAGAACGCTACGTAATCAAACGAAGAGAAGTCGACATCTTGAATCAGACGAAAGAAGTTGCGTGACGCTCCGCCAAATTGGCCGGCGGGCGGCAGCAGGGTGATGTTCACGTGGTGCTGCGCATAGTCAGCACACCACGCTTCAGTGCCGTCCGAGGAGGTATCGACACTGATGAATACACTGACGCAGACGTTTGTCTGCTTCAGGATGGAGTCAAGTTGCGCCTCTATCCATGCCATACCGTTGTAGGCTGCCAGCAGCACGGCCACCTTTGGGAAAACAGAAGACATACTGTCTGCAGCCTTGCGGTATGGGATAGAGGTTTACAGTCTTAGAACGAGCCTAGATCAAGCAGCTTCTGCAGATACTGCCCGTAGCCGGTTTTCTTCAGTTTCTGAGCTTGTTCACCCAGTTGCGCGGCAGTGATCCAGCCGTTGGTGTAGGCGATCTCTTCCAGGCAAGCTACTTTCCAGCCCTGACGCTGCTCAATGGTGTGCACAAAATGGCTCGCTTCCAGCAGCGACTCATGAGTACCTGTGTCGAGCCATGCAAAGCCGCGACCGAGAATTTCTACGGTCAGACTCTTCTGCTCGAGGTACGCACGGTTCACGTCGGTGATTTCCAGTTCGCCACGCTCAGAGGGTTTGATGCTCTTCGCGATTTCGACCACCTGATTGTCGTAGAAGTACAGCCCGGTTACCGCGTAGCTCGATTTCGGTGCGGCAGGCTTTTCTTCGATGCTCAAGGCGCGGCCGGTTTCGTCGAACTCGACAACACCAAAGCGCTCCGGATCGGAGACGTGGTAGCCAAAAACCGTGGCGCCTTCAGTCTGCTGACTGGCGGAGCGCAGGTTGTCGGAGAAGTGCTGACCGTAAAAGATGTTGTCGCCCAGAATCAGGCAGCAAGGGTCTTCGCCGATGAACTCTTCGCCAATGATGAACGCTTGTGCCAGGCCATCGGGCGTAGGCTGTTCGGCATAAGTGAGCTCAATACCGTACTGACTGCCGTCGCCCAGCAGCTTGCGAAAGCTTGGCAGGTCTTCTGGCGTAGAGATGATCAGGACTTCACGCATGCCCGCCAGCATCAGCACCGACAGAGGGTAGAAAATCATCGGCTTGTCGTAGATAGGCAGCATCTGCTTGGATACGCCAAGGGTAAGCGGGTGCAGGCGAGTGCCCGATCCGCCGGCCAGGATGATGCCTTTACGATTAATGGTGGTCATTTATTCAGAGCTTCCGTGAGCATTCGGGCTACACCACTTTGCCAGTCAGGCAGGTGCAGAGAAAAATTGTGGCGCAGCTTTTCTGTGTTCAGACGCGAATTCAGAGGGCGTTGCGCGGGTGTCGGGTATTCAATCGTGCCGATTGGATTGATCGTTTCCACCGCCAGGGGTTCCCCGTGGGCGCGGGCGAAATCAATGACGTATTGCGCATAAGCATGCCATGACACTTCGCCAGCAGGTGCGAGGTGGTAGATACCGCACAGCTCTGGCCTTGCAAGCGTCTGCTGCAGCGCCGCTGTCGCTATATCGGCCAGCAGCTCTGCACCTGTAGGCGCGCCAATCTGATCGGCGATCACATTCAGCGCCGGACGATCTTTTGCAAGGCGCAGCATGGTCTTGGCAAAGTTGTTACCGCGTGCCGCATACACCCAGCTGGTGCGGAAAATCAGATGTTTGCAGCCTGACGCCACAATGAGCTGTTCACCCTCAAGCTTGGTTGCACCGTAGTAGTTGACCGGCGACACCGCATCGCTTTCTTTCCATGCGCTGGTTCCGGTGCCGTCGAACACGTAGTCGGTCGAGTAATGAACGAGCAGGGCATCGAGCTGACGCGCTTCTTCTGCCAGAACCTGGCTGGCCAGAGCGTTGACCGTGTGTGCAAGCTCTTGCTCGGTCTCTGCTTTGTCGACGGCGGTATAGGCCGCGGCGTTGACGATAACCTGAGGTTTAACGCAGCGAATCGTGTTGCGCAACCCGTCCAGACTGGACAGATCGCCAGAAAGGTCGCCGTAGGCCGTCGAGGCGGTATGACGATCGAGCGCTACGACTTCGCCCAATACCGCGAGCGAGCGTTGCAGCTCCCAGCCGACCTGGCCGTTTTTTCCCAGCAGAAGAATTTTCATTATTTATCGGCGCGTGCTGTGTAGTTCTTGTCAATCCACTGCTGGTAGCTTCCGCTCTTCACGTGAGCAACCCATTCAGGATTGTCGAGGTACCACTGCACTGTCTTGCGAATGCCGGACTCGAAACTTTCCTCAGGCACCCAGCCCAGCTCGCGCTGGATTTTGCTGGCATCGATCGCGTAGCGCAGGTCGTGGCCTGGGCGGTCCTGAACGTATGTGATCAGGTTGGCATGCGGGCGATGGGCCGAATCAGGGCGCAGTTGGTCGAGCAGGGCGCAAACAGTGTTGACCACTTCGAGGTTCTGCTTCTCGTTGTGACCGCCGATGTTGTAAGTCTCGCCGATCTCGCCTTCGGTCACGACTTTGTACAGTGCACGGGCGTGGTCTTCGACATAAAGCCAGTCACGAACCTGATCGCCTTTACCGTAGATAGGCAGTGGTTTGCCTTCCAGCGCATTGAGGATGATCAGCGGGATCAGTTTCTCCGGGAAGTGGCACGGGCCGTAGTTGTTGGAGCAATTGGTTACCAGGGTAGGCAGGCCGTATGTGCGGCTCCAGGCGCGTACCAGATGGTCGGAGCTGGCCTTGCTGGCCGAGTAGGGCGAGCTTGGCTGGTAAGGCGTTGTTTCGGTAAAGAGGTCTTCCGGGCCTTCCAGGTCGCCATACACTTCATCGGTCGAAATGTGATGGAAGCGAAAGCTGGCTTTTCGTGCTTCGTCCAGCTGGTTCCAGTAGCTGCGTGCAGCCTCAAGCAGCACATAGGTGCCGATGATGTTGGTCTGGATGAATTCCGACGGGCCGGTGATAGAGCGATCCACGTGGGATTCGGCTGCCAGGTGCATAACGGCGTCCGGCTGATGCTCTTTGAAAACCCGATCCAGGTCTTCACGGTTGCAGATGTCGACGTGCTCGAAAGCATAACGCTCGCTTTGATCTGCTGACTGAAGTGATTCAAGGTTGCCTGCATAGGTCAGCTTGTCGACGTTGACGACCGAGTCAGTTGTATTGGCAATGATGTGCCGAATGACTGCCGAACCGATGAAACCAGCACCGCCTGTTACTAAGATCTTCAAAGGAGTATCTACCTTGGGTTGTGACAAGGCTCTGCCCGGTCCGTGGAAACAATCGCTGATCAGTCGCCGTCTTTGAGACATCTGCTTGGGTTAAACATGAATGTTTAAATGACGTGGATGAGCGGCGCTTAAAAACGACATTTTACATAGAAAAATAGACAGCCCCATCAAATAATTCGAGGGTGCCTGCAATCGTGCGGCAAGTGTGAAGCTGCCAATCCATAAAAACGCGAAAGCCCCGGATAATGGGGCTTTCGTGATAGAGGGATATTCGCTTGCTGCGATCCCGCTGGGGGCTGCCTGTGGTTTACACGTTAAACCTGAAATGCATCACATCACCGTCCTTGACGATGTATTCCTTGCCTTCCAGGCGCCACTTACCCGCTTCCTTGGCACCGGCCTCACCCTTGAACTGGATGAAATCGTCATAGGCCACGACTTCGGCGCGAATAAAGCCTTTTTCAAAGTCGGTGTGGATGACGCCCGCGGCCTGTGGTGCGGTGGCACCGACGCGGACGGTCCAGGCGCGGACTTCTTCGACGCCTGCGGTGAAGTAGGTCTGCAGGTGGAGCATTTCGTAGCCGGCGCGTATCACGCGGTTCAGGCCGGGTTCTTCGAGGCCCAGGGCTTCAAGGAACATGTCTTTCTCTTCGCCGTCATCGAGCTCGGCGATTTCTGCTTCGATCTTGTTGCAGACCGGCACCAGCATTGCGCCTTCTTCTTCGGCGATGGCGCGGACTACGTCCAGCAGCGGGTTGTTCTCGAAGCCGTCTTCGGCGACGTTGGCAATGTACATGACCGGCTTGGTGGTCAGCAGGTGGAAACCTCGGATGACGGCTTTGTCGTCATTGCTCATGCTTTTCATCAGGCTGCGGGCCGGCTTGCCTTCGCTGAAGTGTGCAATCAGTTGCTCGAGCAGGCCTTTCTGGACCACTGCGTCCTTGTCGCCGCCCTTGGCGTTGCGCGTGACCTTTTGCAGTTGTTTTTCGCAGCTGTCGAGGTCGGCGAAGATCAGTTCCAGGTCGATGATCTCGATGTCGCGTTTTGGGTCGACGCTGTTGGAAACGTGAATCACGTTCTCGTCTTCGAAGCAGCGCACTACGTGGGCGATGGCATCGGTCTCGCGGATGTTGGCGAGAAACTTGTTGCCCAGACCTTCGCCTTTCGAGGCACCTGCCACGAGGCCGGCGATGTCGACGAACTCCATGGTGGTTGGCAGGATGCGTTTCGGGTTGACGATGGCCGCCAGGGCCGCCAGACGCGGGTCAGGCATCGGCACGATGCCGGTGTTCGGCTCGATGGTGCAGAAGGGGAAGTTCTCGGCTGCAATACCGGATTTGGTCAGGGCGTTGAACAGGGTGGACTTGCCGACGTTAGGCAGGCCGACGATGCCGCAATTGAATCCCATGGTGTTTCCCCTCGAGTGATGTCAGGCCTTCTGGCTGTGCAGGTTTTTCATCGCCCGGTTCCATTCACCGGCGAAGATATCCGGCAGCACGCCGAGGGCAAAGTCGATACTGGCGTCCAGTTTTTCCTGTTCGGCGCGTGGCGCTCGACCCAGGACAAAGCCGGATACCTTGCTGGCATCGCCCGGGTGGCCAATGCCAAGCCGCAAGCGATGAAATGTGTTCTGGTTGCCGAGCTGCGCGATGATGTCGCGCAGGCCGTTGTGACCGCCATGACCGCCGCCCACTTTGAGTTTGGCAACGCCCGGAGGCAGGTCCAGTTCGTCGTGCGCCACCAGAATCGACTCGACCGGGATACGGTAGAAGCCCGCAAGCGCCGCGACAGCCTGGCCGCTGCGGTTCATGTAGGTGGTGGGGATCAGCAGACGAACATCCTGACCCTGATGCGTAAAGCGTCCGGTCAGGCCAAAGAATTTGCGCTCGGGAACGAGATTGACTCGTTGCGCCGCAGCAATACGCTCAACGAAAAAAGCCCCTGCGTTATGCCGGGTCTGTTCGTATTCAGCGCCTGGATTTCCCAGGCCCACGATCAGTTGTATGGCGGTCACGACAGGGGCTCTTCCTTTGGAGTTGTGGGTTAAACCGCTGACGACAGCGGCAATGTGGACAAAAACTGCTCATTTACCATGATGTAAACTCCGCGATCTCGCCCGCTATGCCTGCTATCGCTCGCGATGTTTCCTGAGCAACTCCCGCGTTACCAAGTAATGAATTACTCGGCAGCGCCTTCTGCAGCTTCTTCGTCTTCATCTTTGACGATGCGCGGTGCGTGGACGTTGGCGATGGCCAGGTCGTTGCCGTGCGCCAGTGCTACGAACTCAACGCCTTTTGGTGCTTTGACGTCGGACAGGTGAACGATCGAGCCGATTTCCAGAGCAGACACGTCTACTTCGATGAACTCAGGCAGATCTTTCGGCAGGCAGGAAACTTCCAGCTCGGAAGTTACGTGCGAAACTTCGCCGCCTTTCTTGATCGGAGCTTCTTCGCCGATGAAGTGTACAGGCACGATAGCGGTCAGTTTCTGACCGGCTACAACGCGTACGAAGTCAGCGTGCAGCACGTGGCCTTTGGCCGGGTGACGTTGCAGCGCCTTGATGATGACGTTTTGCTTGGTGCCACCAACGTTCAGCTCGATGATGTGGCTGTAAGAAGCCTCGTTCTCGAGCAGTTTGGCAACTTCTTTGGCCAGCATGCTGATGGACTCGGGGGCTTTGTCGCCACCGTAGACTACAGCTGGAACCAGGCTAGCGAGACGACGCAGGCGGCGGCTCGCACCTTTCCCCAGGTCGGAACGCAGTTCGGCATTCAGGGTAAAATCGTTCATGTTGTATCTCCAAATTAACCACATCCACCGTTGCGTTTGCGACCAGCGCTCGGGCGGTATGGGCAAAAAAGCCCCGCCCTGACCGGATGTCAGGGCGGGGCGCTTTTCGTCGGCTTGATATCTGCTAAGGGAAGCCCTTAACGGAACATCGCGCTGATCGATTCTTCGTTGCTGATACGGCGAACCGCCTCAGCGACTACCGGCGCAATATCCAGTTGGCGGATACGGCTGCAAGCTTGTGCGGCGGCGGACAACGGGATGGTGTTGGTGACCACCAGTTCGTCCAGCACGGAATTTTCAATGTTTTCGATCGCCCGACCCGACAGCACAGGGTGTGTGCAATAGGCAAAGACCTTGGCAGCGCCATGCTCTTTCAGGGCCTTGGCCGCATGGCACAGCGTGCCGGCGGTATCGACCATGTCATCAACCAGAATGCAGGTACGCCCTTCGACATCACCGATGATATGCATCACTTCAGAGTGATTGGCTTTCTCACGGCGTTTGTCGATGATTCCGAGATCGACGCCCAGGGATTTGGCAACAGCACGTGCACGCACGACACCGCCGATATCCGGGGAAACGATCATCAGGTTTTCAAAGCGCTGGTCTTCGATGTCATCCACCAGAACAGGGGAGCCGTAGATGTTATCTACCGGAATATCGAAGAAACCCTGTATTTGGTCAGCATGAAGATCAACCGTGAGAACACGGTCGATTCCCACCACGGTGAGCATATCGGCAACGACTTTCGCGCTGATAGCAACACGTGCGGAGCGCGGACGGCGATCCTGGCGGGCATAACCAAAGTAAGGAATCACAGCAGTGATTCGGGACGCTGAGGAGCGGCGGAAGGCATCAGCCATCACGACGAGTTCCATCAGGTTATCGTTCGTCGGGGCGCAAGTCGGCTGAATGATGAAGACGTCTTTACCGCGAACGTTTTCATTGATCTCAGTGCTGATTTCACCGTCGGAAAATTTTCCGACAGAGACATCACCCAGTGGGATATGCAGCTGACGTACTACACGCCGAGCGAGATCGGGGTTGGCATTCCCCGTAAAGACCATCATCTTGGACACGCGCAGTACCTAGAGGCTGAGGGTAACCTGGATGAGTATAGAAAATGGCAGGGGCGGCTGGATTCGAACCAACGCATGGCAGGATCAAAACCTGCTGCCTTACCGCTTGGCGACGCCCCTGTAATTGAATCAATCGAGTGTTTTGCACTCAATTCCTGCTACAGAATTTGCAGCTTGCGATGCAACATCGAAATGTTGCTTCCTTTCGCTACGAACCCCGTAAGGGTCTCTGTAAGAAGGGCCGAGACTTTATCAGCTTCAGCTTTGTTTGGGAAGGCCCCAAACACACAACTTCCAGTTCCGGTTAATTTTGCCTCGGTAAATTTACCTAGCAAATTCAAAGCGTTACGTACTTCTGGGTAACGCCTCTCTACAACCGCCTTACAGTCATTTCGACTGTTTCCCTTGGGAACGGGGCGCACTTTAATGGGCGCAGTGTCGCGTGTCAACAACGGATCTGAAAAAATTTCTGCTGTACTTACAGCGACTTGCGGCACGAGCACCAAATACCACGGTTCTTCCGGGTCTACGGGGGTCAGAATTTCCCCGACACCCTCAGCAAAAGCGGCGTGTCCACGGACAAAAACCGGTACATCGGCACCCAGTGTGAGGCCCAGTTGTGCGAGGCGATCTTCATCCCAGCCCAACTGCCACAAATGATTGAGGCCCAGCAATGTGGTTGCCGCATCCGAGCTGCCACCGCCGATACCGCCACCCATGGGCAGGCGTTTTTCCAGCCAGATGTCCATGCCCAGGGTGCAGCCGGACTGTTTTTGCAGGGCGCGGGCGGCTTTGACGATCAGGTTGCTGTCATGCGCAACGCCGGGGACGTCGGTCTGCAGGCGAATAACACCGTCTTGGCGAAGCGCAAAGCCGAGCTCGTCGCCGTAATCGAGAAATTGAAACAGGGTTTGCAGTTCATGGTAGCCGTCAGGACGGCGACCCAGAATGTGCAGCATCAGGTTAAGTTTTGCCGGGGCGGGCAGCACCAGTTGTGCTTCAACCATTGTCATTGCCCCAGTTTGCGAGGCTGCCAGTCCTTGATGACCAGCGTGACATCAAGGTCCTGACCGTGCAGCTTGACGCGTTCCGGCAGCCAATAGCCGTTCTGTTCGACGTAACTGAGGTATTCGACCTGCCAGCCATCCTGCTCAAGGCTGGCCAGACGGCTGTCGCCATCGAGTGTCACGCCGCTTTTGCTGTCAGGCGCCGGCAAGCCGCGCACCCACCACACCAGGTGAGAGACCGGCAGTTTCCAGCCTAATTGATCCTGCAGAAGCGTTTCCGGGGTCGTGGCTTCGTAGCGGCCCTGATTGGCAACCTCAAGCGCCACAGCGCCAGGCCTGCCGGTCAGTCGCGCAGCACCACGGCCCAGCGGGCCGGACAAGCGAATGTCGTAGTAATCCTGACGCTGCAGCCAGAACAACGTGCCGCTGCCGGAATCCTTCGGTGCACGGATGCCGACCTTGCCGTTGATCTGCCAGCCATCAAGGCTGCTCAGTTGCTGTTTGTGTTCGCGCCATTGCGCGGGGTCGCCCTTGCCCTGAACCGCTTCGCGGGAGGTGAGGCCGGCGCAGCCGGCGAGCAGGGCGATGAAGCTGAATACGATTACGTGGCGCAAAAACATAACGTCAAAGGTTCTCTGAACCGGTCAGGCGTCGCAGAGTGCTACGCAGGACGGTGCTGTCGGGTTGTTGTTCGAGGGCCTTGGCCCAGACTTGTCGAGCTTCGCGCTGATCGCCTTTGGCCCACAGCACTTCGCCCAGATGCGCGGCCACTTCGTGATCCGGGAAGCGCTCAAGCGCCTGACGCAGGTAGCGTTCGGCGGCGTCCAGATTGCCCAGGCGGTAGTTCACCCAGCCAAGGCTGTCGAGAACGGCCGGGTCATCGGGGCTGATCTGATGCGCTTTTTCGATCAGTTCACGGGCCTCGGTGTAGCGCGTGGTGCGATCGGAAAGGGTGTAGCCCAGCGCATTCAGCGCCATGGCGTTTTCCGGTTCGCGCTTGATGATGGTCCGCAGGTCTTTCTCCATCTGGGCCAGATCATTGCGTTTTTCAGCCAGCATGGCGCGGGTATAGAGCAGATTGGCGTCATCCGGGTATTGCTTGAGCGCCTGATTCAATACCTGCCAGCCGCGGTCCAGCTGATCATTGCTGGTCAGGGTCTCGGCTTCGATCAGGTAGAGCTGAATGGCGTAATCCGGCTCTTCGGCGCGGGCTTCGGAAAGGCGCTTGGCCGCTTCGGCACCATTGCCATTGCTGACCAGAATGTCCGCCTGGCGCAATTGAGCTGCCAGAAAGTCCGGGCCCGGTCCGACCTGAGCGTATTCATTGAGCGCGCTTTGCGGGTCTTCGCGTTCTTCGTGGATGCGGCCCAGGTTCAAATGCGCTGAATCCACGTGCGCGCCACGGGCGATCAATTCTTCCAGATAACCCGCCGCTTCCTCCCAGGCCTTGGCTTCAAGACAGACCAGTGCCAGCGAGAAACGCAGTTCGTCGTCATCAGGGTACTGCTGCAAAAGTGCGGCAAACTGCACTTTGGCGTCTTCCATGCGGTTCTGTTCGACCAGCATGCGCGCATAGGTCAGGCGCAGGCGCTTGTCGTCCGGGTATTTTTTGATGCTTTTTTCCAGCAGCGGGACGGCTTCCTTGCCGCGGTTCATGCTTTGCAGCAGCCGGGCGTGAAGCAGGATAGGCGCGATTTCGCCTTCTTTCGGCGGGTTGTCTTCGAGCAGTTTGAGCGACTGCTCGGAGTCGCCATTCTGCTGAAGCAGCAGCGCCTTGCCGAAAATCAGCTGGCCGTTTTTCGGGTACTTGCCCAGCAGTCGGTCGAAGCTTTTGAGCAGACCGTTACGCGTGTCCGGGTCGGTCTCGGCTGCAGACAGGGCGAGAAAGTCGAAGTGGGTGTCGCCCTGACCCTGCAGGACTCTTTCCATGTACACCAGAGAGTCGTCGTAGCGGCCGGCCCGCGCCAGTTGAATGGCTGCGGCGCGTTGTGCTTCCAGGTCGCTCGGCGCGTTTCTTGCCCAGATCAGCGCGGTTTCGAGCGCGGACTGGTCAGCGCCCATGTACTCGGCGATCTGATAAGCGCGCTCGGAAACGCCCGGGTCCTGAGTCTTGACCGCTTGGGTCACGTAGTTATCCAGGGCGATGTCAAAGCGGTTGCGCTGGCCTGCCAGCTCCGCGCTCAACAGGCTGACCAGAGTGTCCTGGGTGAACGAGCCATAGACCTGTGGCTTCGCTTCAGGCGCCGGCGGCGCGTCTTTCTGAGCGGGCACGGGCTGCGACGAGACGGGGGTCATGGACTGACAGCCGCCTAGAAAGGCAAGAGCAAGGAACAACGCGGAGGATCTATTCATATATAAGAAGGGCGGCTTACCTGCGGTGGGAGCATCATGACACAAGGCTGTCGGCAAAACCCACAGCCGTCGGAAAAACTGATGCAATGCGTGTGTTTGCAGTGTTGCGGGCCTGAAAACGCAGCCAGCAACGAGCGATTGTAGTGGGACAATAATATGCGGTGGTTGTTCTGAGCTTATCGAAGTAGGACAATTACCGGCTTCACGTCACCACCTGCGACCCTGAATGGCCTTCCTTGCACTCGGTATCAACCATAAGACCGCCTCGGTCGACGTTCGCGAGCGCGTGGCATTTACCCCGGAGCAGCTGGTTGATGCGCTGCAGCAGCTTTGCCATCTGACCGAAAGTCGTGAGGCCGCGATTCTGTCGACGTGCAATCGCAGCGAGTTGTACATCGAACACGAGCACCTCGGCGCGGACAGCATTCTGGCCTGGCTTGCCAATTATCATCACCTTAGCCTCGAAGAGTTGCGCGCCAGCGCCTATGTTCACGAGGACGATGCGGCCGTGCGACACATGATGCGTGTGGCCTCGGGGCTCGACTCGCTGGTGCTGGGCGAGCCGCAGATTCTTGGTCAGATGAAGTCCGCGTACGCCGTAGCCCGCGAAGCCGGAACGGTCGGGCCTTTGCTGGGGCGTCTGTTTCAGGCCACGTTCAGCGCCGCCAAGCAGGTACGCACCGACACCGCCATCGGCGAAAACCCGGTCTCCGTAGCCTTTGCCGCCGTCAGCCTGGCAAAACAGATTTTCAGCGACCTGCAACGCAGCCAGGCCCTGTTGATCGGTGCCGGCGAGACCATTACTCTGGTCGCCCGCCACCTGCACGATCTGGGCGTCAAGCGTATCGTGGTTGCCAACCGTACGCTGGAGCGCGCGAGTATCCTCGCTGCCGAGTTCGGTGCCCACGCCGTGTTGTTGTCGGATATCCCGGCCGAGCTGGTCAACAGCGACATCGTGATCAGCTCCACCGCCAGCCAGTTGCCGATTCTGGGCAAGGGCGCGGTGGAAAGCGCGCTGAAGCTGCGCAAACACAAACCGATTTTCATGGTCGATATCGCTGTACCGCGCGATATCGAGCCTGAAGTCGGCGAGCTGGACGACGTTTATCTGTACAGCGTCGATGATCTGCATGAAGTGGTGGCAGAGAACCTCAAGAGTCGCCAGGGCGCTGCGCTGGCTGCTGAACAACTGGTCAGCGTCGGTGCCGAAGACTTCATGTCGCGGCTGCGCGAGTTGGCGGCGGTGGATGTACTGCGCGCCTATCGTCAGCAAAGCGAACGGCTGCGTGACGAAGAATTGAGCAAGGCGCAGCGCATGCTGGCCAACGGCAGTAATGCCGAAGACGTACTGATCCAGCTGGCGCGTGGCCTGACCAACAAATTGCTGCATGCGCCCAGCGTGCAGCTCAAGAAGCTGTCTGCCGAAGGTCGCGTCGATGCGCTGGCCATGGCCCAGGAACTATTTGCCCTCGGTGAGGGCTCGACGGATAAAACCCCGCAATGAAAGCTTCACTGCTCAATAAGCTGGATGTTCTCAGCGACCGTTTCGAGGAACTGACCGCACTGCTTGGCGATGCCGAAGTCATCAGCGATCAGACTCGCTTTCGCGCCTATTCCCGGGAGTACGCCGAAGTGGAGCCGGTCGTTGCGCTCTACAAGCAGCTGGCCAGGGTGCAAAGCGATCTTGAGGGTGCGCAGGCTTTGTTGAAAGACAGCGACCCCGACATGCGCGAAATGGCAGTCGAGGAAGTCCGCGAAACCAAGCAGCAACTGGTCGAGCTTGAGGCGCAACTGCAACGCATGCTGCTGCCCAAGGACCCGAACGACGGTCGCAACGTGTTTCTGGAAATCCGCGCCGGCACCGGCGGTGATGAAGCCGCGATCTTCTCCGGCGACCTGTTCCGCATGTACTCGCGCTACGCCGAGCGACGTGGCTGGCGGGTGGAGATTCTGTCCGAGAACGAAGGCGAGCATGGCGGTTACAAGGAAGTCATTGCGCGGGTCGAAGGCGACAGCGTCTATGGCAAGCTGAAATTCGAGTCCGGCGCGCACCGTGTACAGCGTGTGCCCGAGACCGAATCCCAGGGCCGCATTCACACCTCGGCCTGCACGGTTGCGGTGCTGCCCGAGCCTGATGAGCAACAGGCGATCGAGATCAACCCGGCCGACCTGCGCGTCGACACCTATCGTTCTTCGGGTGCCGGTGGTCAGCACGTCAACAAAACCGACTCGGCCATCCGCATTACCCACTTGCCATCGGGTATTGTCGTCGAGTGTCAGGAAGAGCGTTCGCAACACAAGAACAGAGCCCGGGCGATGTCCTGGCTGTCTGCCAAACTGAATGATCAGCAGACCAGCGCTGCGGCCAATGCCATCGCCAGCGAGCGCAAGCTGCTCGTAGGTTCGGGTGATCGTTCGGAGCGCATACGTACTTACAATTTCCCTCAAGGGCGAGTGACGGATCACCGCGTGAACCTGACTCTGTATTCGCTGGATGAAGTTCTGGCCGGCGGAGTCGATGCAGTGATAGAGCCGCTACTCGCTGAATATCAGGCTGATCAACTTGCGGCACTGGGTGAGTAAATGACCATCATCGCAAGCTTGTTAAGAAGCGCCGAGCTTCCCGATTCACCGACCGCGCGGCTCGACATCGAGCTGTTGCTCGCGGCTGCCCTGGGTAAACCGCGCAGTTTTCTGCACACCTGGCCCGAGCGCATTGTCAGCACCGAAGCCGCCGTGGCCTTTGCGGGTTACTTGCAGCGGCGACGCACGGGCGAGCCGGTGGCTTACATTCTCGGTCAGCAAGGTTTCTGGAAGCTCGATCTGGAAGTTGCGCCGCACACCTTGATCCCGCGTCCAGAGACCGAAATGCTGGTCGAGGCGGCACTGGAACTGGTGCCGGCCTTTGCCCCGGCTCAGGTTCTGGACCTGGGCACCGGCACCGGAGCGATCGCCCTGGCGCTGGCCAACGACCGGCAGCAATGGAAAGTGACAGCGGTGGACCGCGTGCCCGAAGCGGTCGCTCTGGCCGAACGCAACCGGCAGCGTCTGCAACTGGATAACGCCCAGGTGCTCAACAGCCACTGGTTCAGTGCGCTGGAAGGGCGGCAGTTTGATCTGATCATCAGTAACCCGCCGTACATCGCCGACGCTGATCCGCATCTGTCGGCCGGTGACGTGCGTTTCGAGCCGAGCAGTGCGTTGACGGCCGGTGCCGACGGGCTGGACGATTTGCGCACGATCATTGCCGACGCGCAGGCGCACCTCAACGCCGATGGCTGGCTGCTGCTGGAGCACGGCTACGATCAAGGCCCGGCGGTGCGCGAACTGTTGACTCGTCATGGTTTCGAGCGCATCCAGACCCGCCGTGATCTGGGCGAACACGAGCGCATCACGTTCGGATGCAAGCCGTGCTGAGTGACCAGGAACTGCTGCGCTACAGCCGGCAGATTCTGCTGCAACACGTTGATATCGACGGTCAGTTGCGACTCAAACAAAGCCGTGCGCTGGTCGTAGGTATGGGCGGCCTCGGTTCGCCGGTAGCCTTGTATCTGGCGGCTGCGGGGGTCGGAGAACTGCATCTGGCCGACTTCGACCACGTCGATCTGAGCAACCTGCAACGCCAGATCATTCATGACACGCAGAGCATCGGGCAGGCCAAGGTCGATTCAGCCATGGCCCGGCTCGCGGCGATCAACCCGCAAATAAAGCTGATTGCCCATCGTGCGGCGCTTGATGCCGATTCATTGAGTGCAGCGGTGCAGGCCGTCGATCTGGTGCTCGACTGTTCGGATAACTTTGCCACCCGTGAAGCGGTCAATGCCGCGTGTGTCGCCGCAGGCAAGCCGCTGGTCAGCGGCGCCGCCATTCGCCTGGAAGGGCAGTTGTCGGTGTTCGACCCGCGCCGTGCCGAGAGCCCTTGTTACCACTGCCTGTACGGTCACGGCAGCGAAACGGAACTGACCTGCAGCGAAGCGGGTGTTATCGGGCCGCTGGTGGGGCTGGTTGGCAGCTTGCAGGCGCTGGAGGCGTTGAAACTGCTGGCCGGTTTTGGCGAGCCAATGGTCGGGCGCCTGCTGTTGATCGATGCCTTGAACACGCGTTTTCGTGAGCTGAAGGTCAAGCGTGACCCTGCCTGTAGCGTGTGTGGGCCCATAAACGGGCAGGGCGAACATGCCTGACGTTCCCGTGATTCAGCCTGTGCTTCAGAACTGCGATGCACCGGTCGGGGTTTTCGATTCCGGCGTTGGCGGCCTTTCTGTCCTCAATGAAATCCGCCAGACGCTGCCCAACGAGTCCCTGCTGTATCTGGCTGACTGTGGCCATATTCCCTACGGCGAGAAAACTCCTGAATTCATCATCGAGCGTTGCCTGATCATTGCCGATTTTTTTCACGGGCAGGGCGCCAAGGCGCTGGTTGTAGCATGTAACACCGCAACTGCTGCAGGCGTGGCGCACATACGGCAACGCTACCCCGACTGGCCCATCGTGGGCATGGAACCCGCAGTAAAACCTGCCGCCGAGGCCACTCGCAGTGGCGTCGTCGGTGTACTGGCAACCACCGGAACATTACAAAGCGCCAGGTTCGCGGCCTTGCTCGACCGGTTTGCCAGTGACGTAAGCGTCGTGACACAACCGTGCCCGGGGCTGGTCGAGCTGATCGAGACCGGCGATCTGGTCAGCCCTCAGATTCGTCAACTGTTACAGCGTTACGTCGAGCCTCTGCTGGCGGCGCGCTGCGACACCATCATTCTGGGCTGCACGCATTACCCCTTTCTCAAGCCATTGCTGCGCGAAATGCTCCCCGCGTCGGTCACCCTGATCGACACCGGGGCAGCGGTCGCGCGTCAATTGCAGCGTCTTTTGTCCCGTTCCGGCCTGCTTGCCAGCGGCCCCGCACGAGACACTTTGTATTGGTCTAGTGACATACCGGACAATTTCGGAAAAATCCTACCTTTTCTGTCGCAAATGTCTGGCAATGTGAGAAGCTTCCGTTTGTAAAAAAAATGTGAAAAAAAGGCGTTTAGGGGCTGAACTTACCTTGCGTCGCTGGCTTCTATAATTGCAGTTAATGAATTCCAACACTTTCTTACAAACTCATACATTTTAGGACGTTTCTCATGAAGAGACTCTTTTGTCTGGCCGTGCTTTCGGCCCTCATGGCAGGTCAGGCTTCCCTGGCGCAGGCCGACGGCGTTGAATTTTCGGTTGGACAGACCGGCGAATCCACCATGACTTATCGTCTTGGCGTGCAGTTCGACTGGGATAAAAGCTGGCTGCAAAGCGACATCGGCCGTCTGACCGGTTACTGGGACGGTGCCTACACCTACTGGGATGGCAAGGACTACAAGGATAACCACAGCCTGTCGTTCTCCCCGGTGCTGGTCTACGAGTTCGGCAACGGCAACGTCAAGCCTTACGTAGAAGCCGGTATCGGCGTCTCGGTGTTCTCCAACACTCAGGTTGAAGATCGCAAGTTCGGTTCGGCCTTCAACTTCGAAGACCGCGTTGGTTTCGGTCTGCGCTTTGCGGGCGGACATGAAGTCGGCATCCGTGCGACTCACTACTCCAACGCCGGCATCAAACAGCCGAACGACGGTGTAGAAAGCTACGCGCTGCATTACAAGATGCCGTTCTGATTTGACTGGCACTTGTGCCAACGCTCCGCGTCACATCTGTGCTGCAGCACCACGTCATGCGTTGCCCGCAGTTATTGCACATAAAAGAAAGCGCTCTTTTATCGCGATGGTACTGACGACGCAGAGTGCGACGTAAGTGACGGCTGAGTCCTGTCACTGATCCGGGGGCCCCCGGATCAGTGACAGGGCGCCGTAAGGGCGCAAAGGTGACCTGAGTCAGAAACAAACATCACTGGCATCGCAAAACCGCTGTGTGACGCAGAGCGTCACGAAATGCATTACCACGCGAGCGTGGGAACGATAATGATGGTCATCACAGATCAAAGATAAGCCGTCGCAATCCCTTTACGTTCTGTCAGGCAATCTTCCGCACCCGCTTCAAACTCGCGACAGATCAATGGCCGTTTTTCGTAGATGGTGCACATCATGGTGTTGCGATCCAGCGCTGCACACCAGCCGTCATCCAGGCGCAACATAACCTCGCCACCCCATTCGTCGGTATCGATGTAGCGCTCAGGCACGCCCGTGTCGGTGATAAGCATCACTTCCAGTTGGCAACAGCAGGCTGCGCAGGTCGAGCAGGTGACTTCCGTTTCGCTGTGAATTTCTGCGAGCGGAATAAGTGTGGCGTTCAGAGCGTGTCTCCCGGTTATCTGGCTGACGGGCCTGGTGCGCGGGCGGCCAGCCATTGCAGCAGCGGGAATACACCCGCCCAGACCAGCCCCAGCAGCACCATGCTTGGCCAAAATCCAAGAGGAAGATGAACCTGCGCCAGTTGCGAGCCGGCATAGTACGACATCGGCCCGCCAATAGCGCCCAGTACGGCAGCGCGCCAGATGGGCTTGGCGGTCCATGCCAGGCAGTGATTGAGCGTGGTGCCCATGACCGCCCACAATAACGCCAGCCACAACGGAAGCAGATAGCCGCCGGTCTCGAAGTCGAAAACACCGAGCACCATCAACAGGCTGTCGAGTACCACACCCACCAGCGTGACGCTCACAATCAGCTTGCCTTCAGCTGTCCATGAACTGACCCACGCAAAGTGCACCACCAGCACGCCCACGGCGATCAACAGCCAATAGCTGTTGCCACCCAGCACGCAGGCGAACCAGCCGATCTGGAACAACAGCGCATTGGCGATTGATTTAAGCATTGAAGCGCCCAAGCAGTGGCTCACGCAGTGCATCTGGTTTGGCCAGCAGCAATTGCGCGGTGCCAATCGTTCGCTCCAGAAAGCCACCTTCGCAGTAACACAGGTAGAACTCCCAGAGGCGCAGGAAGTAGTCGTCGTAACCCAGTTCGGTGAGTGTGCCGTGAGCGTGCTTGAAGTTGTCGTGCCACAAACGTAGCGTGCGCGCGTAATGCAGGCCGAAGTCTTCCATGTGCAGCAGGTTCATGTCGGTGTCGCTGCCGACGATGTCGAGCATCTTCGCCACCGAGGGCAGGGCGCCGCCCGGGAAAATGTAACGCTGGATGAAGTCCACATTGCGTTTGGCCTGTGCATAACGCTGCTCGCGAATGGTGATCGCCTGCAGCAGCATCATGCCGTTGCTTTTGAGCAGGCTGGCGCATTGCTTGAAGTAGGTCGGCAAAAACCGGTGGCCGACCGCTTCGATCATTTCGATGGACACCAGCTTGTCGTATTCACCGGTCAGGTCGCGATAATCGGTCAGCAGCAGCGTGACGCGGTCCTGCAGGCCCAGTTTGATCAGCCGTTGCTCGGTGTAGGCGAACTGTTCTCTGGACAGGGTAGTGGTGGTCACGCGGCAGCCATACTGCTGCGCGGCATAAATGGCCATGCTGCCCCAGCCTGTGCCGATTTCCAGCAGGTGATCAGTGGGTTTCAGGGCCAGCTTCTGGCAAATGCGCTCCAGTTTGTTTAACTGAGCCTGCTCCAGGGTGTCGTCATTGCTGAGGAACTGTGCGGCCGAGTACATCATGGTCGGGTCGAGAAACTGCTCGAACAGCGTGTTGCCAAGGTCGTAATGGGCCGCGATGTTTTTCTGCGAGCCTTTGCGCGTATTGCGATTGAGCCAGTGCAGGCTGTGAATCAGCGGCCGGGTCAGGCGCGCCATGCCGCCTTCCATCGCGTCCAGTACTTCCAGGTTGCTGACAAATACACGCACCACTGCCGTCAGGTCCGGCGTGGTCCAGTAGCCGTGGATAAACGCCTCACCAGCGCCGATTGAGCCGGTGCTGGCAATCATGCCCCAGGCGGCCGAGTCGAGAATATGCACTTCGGCGTGGATCTGCGCGCTGGCCTTGCCGAACACATGACGTTCGTCGCCTTCGATAACCACCAACTGGCCATTGCGCAGGCTGGCGAGCTGACGCAACACCCCTTTGCGCAGGATATTTGCAGTCAAACCATTGGTACCCAGATTGGCAGAAAAACTACTGCTACTGCTTTTCATGGCGTGAATCCTTCGGTTGCGCGGCGGCAGCACGGTAATCGCCGTCGGCGGCCTGATGGGAAAAAATGGGGATGCGTTTGACCAGCAGGCGCATGGCCTGCCAGTAAATCGCCAGACAGGTTTTTGCAGTCATCCACGGATAAGCAATCAGGTAGCGGTGCAGCGTCTTGCGGCTGAGCTGCTGGCGCGTGAGGTTGAGCGTGGCGTCAAACATCTTCAGCTCGCCTTGCCAGTCAGCCATGTGCACGCCGATACGCTCGGCGGGCTGGCTGAAACTCATGCGGTATTCAAGGTCACGCGGCAGGAACGGAGAAACGTGAAAGGCCTTGGCCACGGCAAAATGCTGATGGCCTTCGCCGGTGGCTGGCAGTACATAACTGTAACGCTCGCCCCACGGGGTGTTGGTGACTTCGCAAAGGATCGCCGCCAATGTGCCGTCGGCCTCGTGGCAGTAGAAAAAACTCACCGGGTTGAACGACAAGCCCCAGCTGCGCGCCTGGGTCAGCAGGCAGACGCGACCCAGTGGCATGTGCCCCAGCGCTTTACCGACCAGTTCGCGTGCCGCTTCTATCAGCGGCACGCCGCGCCCGGTCAGTTGCGGCAGGTAGTCGCGCTCACGGAATGAAAAGGGTGCGAAACGCTTGCTGCCCGCCAGCGGCGAAAGGCCCATCACGGCGTCCTGCTCATCCAGGTCCAGATAGAGCAGCCCGATTCGATAGGTGAACGCATGGGCGCGCGGTGAAAAGCGCCGATGGCTGATCCAGCCGCTGTAAAGGGCGCTGTTCACAGCGCTTCACCGAAGGCTTGGGCAACGCGCAAGCCGCTGACCACACCGTCTTCGTGAAAGCCGTTGGCCCAGTAAGCGCCGCAGTACCAGGTGTTATCGACACCGTTTATTTCCTGCCAGCGCGCCTGCGCCGCGATCGCCTCAAGGCTGTATTGCGGGTGCGCATAGCGGTAGCGACCGAGAATCTTCGTCGGGTCGATGGCATCGGTCTGGTTCAGGCTGACGCAGAACGTGGTATCGCTCTCGATCCCTTGCAGGATGTTCATGTCGTAGGTGACGGCGGCCAGTTGCTGCTCGCCGCCGCCAAGCCGGTAGTTCCAGCTGGCCCAGGCCAGGCGGCGGTCAGGCAGCAGGCGTGTATCGGTGTGCAATACCACATCGTTTTCGGCATAGCGCAGGGCACCGAGCACCGACTGCTCGGCACTGGACGGCTCTGCCAGCATGGCCAGCGCCTGATCGCTATGACAGGCGAACACCACTTGATCGAAACGCTCGCTGCCTTGGGCACTGTGCACCGTCACCCCTTCGCTGTCGCGTTCCACACGAGTGACCGGGCAGGACAGGCGAATGCGCTCTCGAAACGATGCCGTCAGCGGCTCGATATAGCTTCTGGAGCCACCTTCTATCACGCACCATTGCGGGCGGTGGGTGACGGAAAGCAGGCCGTGGTTCTTGAAGAAGCGCACGAAAAATTGCAGTGGAAATCCGAGCATGTCCGCCAGCGACATGGACCAGATCGCCGCACCCATCGGCACGATGTAGTGGTCAATGAAGCACTGGCCATAACCACCGTTTTTCAGGTATTCGCCCAGCGTGGTGTCGGCCGCGATACGCTGGTTTTCCAGGTCGTCTACCGATTGACGATTGAAGCGCATGATATCGCGCAGCATGCCCCAGAACCTGGGCGACAACAGGTTGCTGCGCTGGGCAAACAGGCTGTTGAGGTTGTTGCCGTTATATTCGACGCCAGTGCGTGGGTCGCGCACCGAAAAGCTCATTTCGGCAGGCTTGAAACCCACGTCCAGCTGGCCCAGCAATTTGATGAAGTTCGGGTAGGTCCAGTCGTTGAACACAATGAAGCCGGTATCGATGGCATAGGCGCGGCCTTCGACCTGCACATCAACCGTGTGGGTATGCCCGCCGATCCAGTCGGAGGACTCGAAGACTGTCACCTCATGCCCGCGATTGAGCAGATAGGCGCTGGTCAACCCGGCGATACCGCTGCCAATGACTGCAATTTTCATTGAGTGTCCTTATGGCCCGTTTCGCTACGGGCCATGCGCTTGCCGATGGCGAATCTGACGCGCACCGGAAGCAGGGCCAGCAGTTTCATACTGAGGATGAAAGCCGTCGGGAAGGCAATTTCAAGCGGTCGTCGCACACGCTTGAGGTTATCGGCAATGTAGCGGGCAGCTTTTTCAACGGGCCAGCGCATCGGCATAGGGAAATCGTTTTTCTGCGTCAGGGGTGTATCGACAAACCCTGGGCTGACAATGGTCACGTCAATATTTTCGCTGGCCAGATCAATGCGCAGGGCTTCAAACAGGTAACGCAGGCCAGCCTTCGAGGCACCGTAGGCTTCTGCGCGAGGCAGTGCCAGGAAGGTGACGGCGCTGGCCACGCCGACCAGATGCGGCTGATTGCCCTTGCGCAACAGCGGCAGGGCTTCCTGAATGCAGTAACTGCTGGCGAGCAGGTTGGTGCGCACGACGCGCTCGACCATCGCCGCCTCGAAGTGGCGGGTGTCGATGTATTCACAGGTGCCCGCATTGAGGATCGCGGTATCCAGCGCCCCCCATTCCTGGGCGATGCGGTCGGCCATGGCGGTCACTTGCAGGCCGTCGGTGATGTCGCCGGTGACCAGCAAGATCTGCTGCGGATGACTGGCGGCCAGGTTCTGCAGGGGCTCCAGGGTTCTGGCGGTCAAGGCCAACCGATGTCCGGCGGCGAGCAATTCCTTGGCCAGCGCCAGACCTATGCCGCTGCTTGCCCCGGTCAACCATATGCGTCGTGCAACGGGAGTGTTCATCCTAACCTCTTCTTCAGCCAGTGGATGGCTCGACCCATGATGGGCAAGTGTTCGTAGAGCAACGCACCGGCATCGAAGTAGTCCCGATGGCGGTAAACCTTGTCGCGCCATTTCAGGTGCGAACAGCCCTCTACACGAATCGTCCGGCCACCGGCCAGGCGCGGGTGCGAGTAGCTCATGGTCCAGACCAGATAGCCTTCACCCGGCCGGACCTCGTCAAAGGCATGAAAGTCGAAATGCAGATCGCGCACATTGGCGTACAGCTCGGCGAAGTAGCGCTGCATGGCGGCAAGGCCGTGGATATCGTGCATCGGGTCACTGAATGACACGTCTTCGCTGTACAGCTCGGCGACCTGATCAAGGTTGTCCTTGTTCAGCGCCGCAAAGCCTTGCGCAAAGCGATGCAGGAACTCAGCCATTGTCAGCTCCCGCAGCGGGTTGGCGAGTCGGGAGTGCCTTGAAGGCAGCCAGCGCGCGGGCGCGGCTTTTGCTCAGGTCGACGATCGGCTTCGGGTAATCGGCGACGCCGAACAGGCCGCCGACAGAAGCGGGATCGTGTATCTGTTTTTTGTTCAGGTCAGCCAGCTCCGGCAGCCAGCGTTTGATGAACACGCCTTCGGGGTCGAATCGTTCCGATTGCGACAGTGGGTTGAAGATACGGAAGTAGGGGGCCGAATCGGTGCCTGTGGACGAACTCCACTGCCAGCCGCCGTTATTGGCCGCCAAGTCGCCGTCGATCAGGTGGCGCATAAAAAAGCGCTCGCCTTCCCGCCAGTCGATCAACAGGTTTTTAGTGAGAAACATCGCCACGACCATCCTTAGCCGATTGTGCATCCATCCGGTTTCCAGCAACTGACGCATGGCCGCGTCAATGATCGGCAGCCCGGTGCGGGCTTCTTGCCACGCCAGCAGTTCTTCGGGGGCGTCGCGCCATTTCAGCGCTTCGGTCTCCGGCCGAAATGCACGGTGACGCGAAACGCGCGGGTAGCCTACCAGCGTGTGCTTATAGAACTCTCTCCACAGTAGCTCATTGATCCAGGTCACGGTTCCGACATCACCGGTTTCAAATTCGCCCTGATTGCTGGCCAGCGCGGCATGCAGGCACTGACGGGGCGAAATAACGCCTGCCGCCAGATAGGCCGACAACTGGCTGGTGCCGGGCCTGGCCGGGAAGTCGCGTTCGTCTTTGTAGTAACTGATCTGTTCGCCGGCGAACGCTTCGATCCGGCGGCTTGCCTCGACCTCACCTGCGGGCCACAGGTCACGCAGGGTTTTCGACGGTGTGGAAAAGCCCTTCACCTGATCCGGGATCGCGTCACTTTTTATCGACAGCGGTTGCTGCGCTTCGGGCGTGTGCACCGTCCGCGGCATGGCTTGGTGCAGGCGGGTGTAACAGACCTTCTTGAACTGGGTGAACACTTGGAAATAGTTGCCGGTCTTGGTCAGGATACTGCCCGGCTTGAACAGCAATTGATCAAGGTGGCTGGTGAAGTGAACACCGTCCGCCTGCATTGACTGCTGCACGGCCTGATCACGACGGGTTTCGTTGATGCCGTATTCTTCATTAAGGTGCAGCCCCTCGACCTTGAGCTGTTTGCACAGCGTCGACAGCACCTCAGGTGCCTGATCCCAGGTATCGGCTTCGCGAATCAGCAGCGGCACGTTCAGTTTGCCAAGGGCTTTTTCCAGCTCCACCAGATTGCGCAGCCAGAAGTCCACTTTGCAATCGGCGTCGTCGTGGTTGCGCCACTGCGTCGGGCTGAGCAGGTACACCGCCAGCGTCGGGCCGCGCTGCATGGCTGCCGTCAGGGCGGTATTATCGTGAACGCGCAGGTCACTACGCAGCCAGATCAGTTGCATGAGAAATCCTTAGATAAGTCCGAGCTTGCCCAGCTCGGTCTGAGCGCTGAGCGCATCATGGACGAGGGTCAAACCCGCTATCTCGTTTGCCTGTACGAGCAGCTCGGCGTTATGGATCTTCACCGTTGGTCCGCCGAGCACTACAGGGCAGGTAATATTGGCCAGCAAGCGGGGTAGCTGGCCGACGTTCAACGCTTTGCTGGAGTAGAGCAATATGCCACGTGGCTTGAGGTATTCAGCCGCCAGCGCCAGCTCGCCAACCGGCAGCGGCCAGTCGAACACTTCCACCGGGCAGTCGGCGCTGCTCACCAGCCAGGCGGCCAGCCACAGGTGCGGTTCAAGCGGCAGATCGGACTGATTGACCAGCAGCAACGGGCTGCCACTGAGCTGGCGGTTGTTGTGGTAAATGCGCGCGCCGAACTTGCTGCGTAACCACGAGTAGAAGAACGTGCGCTCCAGTTGCGCGCCGAACTTGCCCTGCCAGCGTTGCTCCAGTTCAGCGAGCAGCGGCAGCAGCAGTTGTTCGCACAAGGTGCGTGGCGGGTACAGCGCCATCGCCTGATTGAACACGTCGTCGACCCGGCGCTCGGCCAGTTCGCCGATGGCAATCAGCAGCGTCTGGCGCAGCGCGTCCCAGTCGCTGGTCGGCGGCAGGGCGTCCTGAAGGTTGTCATCGATCAGGCTTTTGACCTGGCTGACAGACACGCCCCGATTGAGCCACGTGAGGATCTTCATGACCCGCTGCACGTGCTCGTCCGAGTACAGCCGATGGCCTTTGGCCGTGCGGTGCGGGACGATCAGCCCGTAACGGCGTTCCCACGCGCGCAGGGTGACGGCATTGACGCCGGTCTGCCGCGCGACTTCCCGGATCGGCAGCCAGTCGCCCGGCAGCTCGGTATCTGTTTGTGCTTCATTCATGGGGATCAAATCGCATTTCGCAGGCTGAGGTTTTCCGGATGAGGCTGCATGTACACCTGCAGCGCTACATAAGGATCCGGGTGTTGGCGAAAATGATGCTTGAGCAGGGTCAGCGGTACGATCAGCGGCACGATGCCCTGATGATACTGGCCGATCACTTCCTGAATTTCCTGCTTGTCCTCGGCACTGATGGTTTGTTTCAGATAGCCGCACAGATGCTGCAGAACGTTGGTGTGGGTGCGCCGGGTCGCGCACTTTTTCAGGGCGGCCATCAGTTCGCTGAAATACAGCGGGGCGATTTCATTGGGGTCGCTGCGGCCCATGCTGCCCAGCATCTTGCCCAGCGCTTTGTACTGCACCGGGTCGTTGGCCATCAGTTGGTATTTGTAGCGCGAGTGAAATTCGGTCAACGCTCGACGGGTGATGCCGTCTTTCAACAATTGTTGCCAGGCCGCGTAGGCAAACACACGGGTCACGAAGTTTTCGCGCAGCACGGCATCGTTCAGACGCCCGTCTTCTTCGACCGGCAGGTTAGGGTGACGCTCGCAAAAGGCCTGCGCATAGATGCCGCGCCCCCCGCCGTCAACCGGCGCGCCGTTTTCACGGTAGACCTTGACCCGCTCCAGACCGCACGACGGGGACTTCTGCATGAAAATATAACCGCAGATATCACCCAGCTCGTCCGCCATCTGAATGCCGTAATCGGCCAGCGCCTGAGTAACATCCAGCTCACGGTTGACCGTGCCCAGCGCCTTGGGGTGTTCAGCGTCGCCCACCAGCCTGATCGGCTCACGGGGGATACCCAGGCCGATCGCGACTTCGGGGCACGCCTGAACAAAATCGAAATACTTGCTCAGCGCCTGCGTGCACAGATGAGACTCCTTATGCCCGCCATTGAAGCGAACCTCGGCCCCCATCAGACACGCACTGATCCCGAGTTTGGGTTTTTCGATTGCAGGCATTGGCATCCGTCACCTCTACAGAAGACTTGTACAGATTAACTGTGCTGTACAACTTATCCTCATCATAGGGGGATAGGTGTACAAGTCAAATTCTTTGTAGAGGGTTTTGAAGGCAGCGCCCAACTGGCTAGTGCCAATACTGCGTTAACATGCATTCAGAACTGCATGCGACGCGGAGCGTCGCACGATAGTTGATAATCAGAGGGCTTTTTGATCGCGATGGCACTGACGACGCAGAGTGCGACGTAAGTGACAGAGCATCGGCACGATTATCATCTGAATCCGCGCAAACCCGCTACTTCCAGCCCATCCGCCACGCATCCGCCTGCTGCAACACCTGCCAGGGCATGCGCTCACTGCGTTGAGTCAGCACGGCCTGCAGCTCTACCTCCAGCACCACGCCTTCTTCATCCTTGAACAGCTCGGTCACCAGAAAATGCTTTTCGCGGTTTTGCGGAGTGGCTGCCGTCCATTTTGACAGCAGCAGTTTACGTGGGTTGATCTGGTTCATTGAAGGTGTTCCAGCAGCCGGCGTGCCGCTTCCTGGCCGCTCAGCCATGCGCCTTCCACACGCCCCGACAGGCACCAGTCGCCGCACACGTAAATACCCAGATCGGCATCCGACAGCGCGCCCCATTCATGAGCGCCGGCAGGCCGCGCGTACAACCAGCGATGCGCCAGGCTGAACACCGGGGCGGGCATGGTGCAGTCGATCAGCTCTGCAAAAGCACCGTGCAAGTGCTCGATGACCTGTTCACGGGATGCATCAAGGTTTTGCCTGCTCCATTGACTGGTGGCGTGCAGAATCCAGGTATCGAGCGTGTCGTCGCGTTCCGGCTTGCTGCGGTTGCGGGCCAGCCAGTCGAGCGGACTGTCCTGCACGAAGCAACCCTGCATGGGGGTTTGCAACGGGGTTTCGAAGGCCAGTGCAACCGCCCAGGTCGGGTCCATCTTGACGCCCGCCACCACGCTGGCCAGCTTGGGTGCGGCAGCCAGCAGTGTGCTGGCCTGCGGGGCAGGGGTGGCGATGATGACATGGCTGAACGGGCCGTGATTTTGGCCCTCGGCGTCCAGCAGGTTCCAGTGCTCTTCGCCGCGAAACACCTCGGTGATGCGGCACGAGAATGACACCGGCATGTCGCCGCGCATGGCGCGGGTAATCGCGCTCATGCCGGGCTTGCCGACCCAGCGCACCTGTTCATCCGGCGACGGGCTGAGCCTGCCAGCGTGGAAGTTGTAAAGCAGGGGTGTCCACTCGGCAACGTGCCCCTGGGCTTGCCACTGCTTGACCGCAGTGGCGAAGCGTCGGTCACGCGCAGTGAAATACTGTGCACCCATGTCCAGCGCACCTGCGTCGCTGCGCTTGCTGGACATCCGACCGCCGCTGCCGCGGCTCTTGTCGAAAAGGTGCACCTGATGCCCGGCCGCTGTGAGCGCCTGAGCTGCTGAAAGTCCGGCGATACCGGTACCGATGATTGCGATAGGGACAGTCATAGGGGCCTCGTTACCTTGTCTGTACAGACTACGCCGTAGTTAAAACCTGTACAATCTTCTTGTTTGGTATAAGTTGCAGTGATTCAAGACACTGTGGGTTGAGTCACATTGCAACTTGCAGGGTCGAACCGGTCAGTCGCCTGAACAAGCGGTCAAAACTGCAGCTCATTCAGGTCTGGCCTATGGTTCTGGTGACAGTTTCGTTTTCCGGATAAACGTCACTGCCAGCGTCACTGGTAAAAATAAGACTACTCAATTGTCATGCACGCCACGCGAGGTTATCTGCCATGCACATATTGCTGACCGGTGGTACAGGTTTGATAGGACGAGCGCTCTGCCGTTTCTGGTCTGCTCAGGGGCATGAGCTGACTGTGTGGAGCCGAAAACCTGCTGACGTTGCCGAGCTGTGCGGCCCGTCCGTGCGTGGCATTGCCAGGCTGGATGAACTGGGTGAGCAGCCGGTGGATGCCATCGTCAACCTGGCCGGTGCACCGATTGCCGATCGCCCCTGGACCCGCAAGCGCCGTTTGTTGTTGTGGGAAAGCCGTGTCGGTCTGACCGAGCAGTTGCTCACATGGCTGGGCACCCGCACGCAAAAGCCTGCGCTGATGATTTCCGGTTCTGCGGTGGGCTGGTACGGCGACAGTGGCGAACGCGAAATCGATGAAGCCTCGCCCCCTGCCAAAGAAGATTTTGCCAGCCAGTTGTGCAACGCCTGGGAAGAAACCGCGCTGCGTGCCGAGTCGCTGGGCGTGCGTGTGGTGCTGATACGCACCGGTCTGGTGTTGTCGGATCGCGCGGGGTTTCTGCAGCGTTTGTTGCCGCCCTTCAAATTCGGCATGGGCGGGCCTATTGGTGATGGCCGGCAGTGGATGCCGTGGGTTCACATTCAGGATCAAATCGCGGCCATTGATTTTTTGCTGAATCTTAATGAAGCAAAGGGTCCTTATAATGTGTGTGCGCCATCACCGGTGCGCAATCGCCAGTTTGCCAAGACACTGGCAGGTATTCTGCATCGGCCTGCCTTCATGCCGATGCCGGCGCTGGCCCTGAAAGTGTTGCTGGGCGAGCTGTCGGTATTGCTGCTCGGTGGCCAGCGCGCCCGGCCGGAACGTTTGCAGGAAGCTGGCTTCACGTTTAAGTACACCGAACTCGACACCGCCCTGCAGGATTTGCTGGGTCGCCACTGAACGCTTTCGAAATAGGATGTTGCATGACCGATCACGCTTTGTTGCTGGTCAATCTGGGTTCGCCTGCCTCTACGCAAGTGGCAGACGTGCGCAGTTACCTGAACCAGTTCCTGATGGATCCTTATGTGATCGACATCCCGTGGCCTTTGCGCAGGCTGCTGGTGTCTCTGATTCTGATCAAACGGCCCGAGCAGTCTGCGCATGCCTATGCGTCTATCTGGTGGGACGAGGGCTCACCGCTGGTGGTATTGAGCAAGCGCTTGCAACAGGCCATGAAGAAAGAGTGGTCGCACGGGCCGGTCGAACTGGCGATGCGTTATGGCGAGCCTTCCATTGAAACCGTGCTGACGCGTTTGTCGGAACAGGGTTTCAAGAAGGTGACGCTTGCGCCGCTCTACCCGCAATTCGCCGACAGTACCGTGACGACGGTGATCGAAGAGGCCAAGCGCGTGGTGCGCGCCAAATCCTTGAAGATGCAGTTCTCGGTTTTGCAGCCGTTCTACGATCAGCCTGAATATGTGAGTGCTCTGGTAGAAAGCGTACGCCCTCACCTTGAGCAGCCCTACGATCATTTGTTATTGAGTTTTCATGGCTTGCCAGAGCGGCATTTGCACAAACGCGACCCGACGGGCAAGCATTGCCTCAAGGACGATTGCTGCATGACCGCACCTGCCCAAGTGGTTGCAACGTGCTATCGCGCTCAGTGCCTGCAGTCTGCGGCAGCTTTCGCCAAGCGCATGGGCATTCCCGATGGCAAGTGGTCGGTGTCATTCCAGTCGCGCCTCGGACGCGCCAAGTGGATCGAACCTTACACCGAAGCGCGTCTCGACGAGCTGGCGGCGCAAGGCGTGAAGAAACTGCTGGTCATGTGCCCGGCGTTCGTGGCTGATTGCATCGAGACACTGGAAGAGATCGGCGACCGCGGTGCCGAGCAGTTCAAGGAAGCGGGCGGTGAGGAACTGATACTGGTGCCGTGCCTGAACGACGACCCGAACTGGGCAAAAGAACTGAACCGACTGTGCGAGCGCGCACCGCTGATGCTGTAACGCGCTGCACATCACAACCGGACGCAGAGCGTCCAGAACGGCGTGCCCGCGCGGAGCATGGGCACGCTAGTGTTCCTCCAGACGCTTATCGTTCCTCACGCTCAAGGCGTTACAGCAACTGATCATCCGGCCTGTTGTGCTTCCAGCTGTCGTGCCCCGGCAGGATCAGGTTGAGGATGATCGCGGTGATGGCGCACAGGGCGATGCCTTTCAGGCCGAAATCGTTCGGGCCGTTGCCGGTGCCGATCAGCACGCCACCGATGCCGAACACCAGCGTCACGGAAACAATCACCAGGTTGCGTGCTTCGGACAGGTCAATCTTGTGGCGAATCAGTGTGTTCATCCCCACCGCAGCAATCGAGCCGAACAGAAGGCACAGAATTCCGCCCATGACCGGCACCGGAATGCTTTGCAGCAACGCACCGAATTTGCCGATGAACGCCAAAGTGATGGCGAAGAACGACGCCCAGATCATGATTTGCGGGTTGTAGTTCTTGGTCAGCATCACCGCGCCCGTAACTTCGGCGTAAGTGGTGTTGGGTGGGCCGCCAAACAGGCCCGCCGCCGTGGTGGCGATGCCATCGCCGAACAGCGTGCGATGCAGGCCTGGCTTTTTCAGGTAATCGCGCCCGGTCACACTGCCGACGGCAATCACGCCGCCTATGTGTTCGATGGCCGGGGCCAGTGCGACCGGAACGATGAACAGAATCGCCTGCCAGTTGAATTCCGGTGCGGTGAAATGCGGTATGGCCAGCCAGGCTGCGTCGGCAATCTTCTTGGTATCGACCACGCCGAAGTAGAACGACAGCGCGAAACCCACCAGTACGCCCGAAATGATCGGCACCAGACGAAAAATCCCCTTGCCGAACACCGCCACGATCAACGTGGTCAGCAGCGCAGGCATCGAAATCAGCATGGCGGTCTGATAGGGGATCAGCACAGCGCCATCCCCGGTCTTGCCCATCGCCATGTTGGCCGCAATCGGCGCCATCGCCAGACCGATCGAGATGATCACCGGCCCGATCACCACCGGAGGCAGCAGACGGTCGATGAACCCGGTGCCCTTGATCTTCACCGCCAGGCCAAGAAAGGTATAAACGAAGCCCGCCGCCATGACACCGCCCATCGTCGCGGCCAGGCCGAACTGGCCTTTGGCGAGGATGATCGGGGTAATGAAAGCAAAGCTTGATGCCAGGAAAACCGGCACCTGGCGGCCCGTGACAATCTGGAACAACAACGTGCCAAGGCCTGCCGTGAACAGCGCCACGTTAGGGTCGAGCCCGGTGATCAGCGGCATCAATACCAGCGCGCCAAAGGCCACAAAGAGCATTTGCGCACCGGAAAGGATCGTGCGCCACAGTGGATCGTTGAACTCCTGCTGCGTCATCGGGTTACGCGTCCTTTTGCTTGGTGCCGAAAATCTTGTCACCGGCATCGCCCAGGCCCGGAATGATGTAGCCGTGTTCGTTCAGACGCTCATCGATGGACGCGGTGTAGATCATCACATCCGGGTGCGCCCGTTCCACTGCCGCAATACCTTCCGGTGCAGCGACCAGGACCATGGCTCGGATTTCCTTGCAGCCGGCCTTTTTCAGCAGGTCGATGGTCGCGACCATCGAGCTGCCAGTGGCCAGCATCGGGTCGATGATCATGGCCAGGCGCTCGTCGATTTCCGGCACCAGTTTTTCCAGATACGTGTGCGCCTGCAGGGTTTCTTCGTTGCGGGCGACGCCCACGGCACTGACCTTGGCACCCGGAATCAGGCTGAGCACGCCGTCGAGCATGCCGATACCGGCGCGCAGGATCGGGACAACAGTGATTTTCTTGCCGGCGATTTTCTCCACCGAGACGGTTCCAGCCCAGCCCTGAATATCGTAGCTTTCCAGAGTGAGGTCGGCGGTCGCTTCGTACGTCAGCAGGGCACCGACTTCCTGAGCCAGCTCACGGAAATTCTTGGTGCTGATGTCGGCGCGGCGCATCAGGCCGAGTTTGTGGCGGATCAGCGGATGACGGATCTCACGAATGGGCATTGGCAAAGGCTCCAGCGGGCAAAAAATCGGTCTAGATTAATCTATTCAACTGTTACTGTCTTACCGCGCGTGCAGTATTGTCTCAAGGCCAGGACGTTCGCGGCTTTTAGAAGACACTCGCAACGTTAGTCCAGAATCGCTTGCTCTGGCTTGAGCGGATGCGTACCTTTGCCCGCTTTTCTTCAACTGCCCTACCTGGAGAGCGTCATGTCCGCTGATCTCGAGCACATCCGTCAAATCATGCGCGAAGCTGACTGCCTGTACACCGAGGCTGAAGTGGATGCTGCCATTGCCCGCGTCGGCGCGCAGATCAATGCCGAACTGGCCGACCGCAACCCGGTTGTGTTCTGCGTGATGAACGGCGGCCTGATTTTCTCGGGCAAGCTGCTGACTCACCTGAACTTCCCGCTGGAAGCGTCTTACCTGCACGCGACGCGCTACCGCAACGAAACCACGGGCGGCGATCTGTTCTGGAAAGCCAAGCCTGAAGTCTCGTTCATCGACCGTGACGTGCTGATCATCGACGACATCCTCGATGAGGGTCACACCCTGGGCGCGATCATCGACTTCTGCAAACACGCCGGCGCGCGCGCTGTGCACACCGCTGTGCTAATCGACAAAGACCACGACCGCAAGGCCCGACCGGACCTGAAAGCCGATTACGTCGGTCTGCCGTGCATCGACCGTTACATCTTCGGTTTCGGCATGGACTACAAAGGCTACTGGCGTAATGCTGCGGGCATCTATGCGGTCAAGGGGATGTGAGGCATTCTGACGGCCGCTTCTGCAAAAGGGGCGGTCGTCAATTCGCAATTATCTGGAAACCCTCAATGAAGTTACTGATCCCCGGCGCTCTGGCGTTGGTGCTGTTGTCTGGCCTGACCGTCGCTGCACCGGTATCGGTAGGCCCCATGCACGACCAATACCTGCCGCCTGACGACCTGAACCTGCGTGAGGGGGTGCCGGAACAGCAACAGTTGATGCAGGTGACCGAGTACACCATCGTTGCCGGTAATCAGAGGCAATCCAGCCAGCAGCCGATTCCGGTCACTTCCCCCCTGTCGTTGCGCCTCAAAGGCAAGTCGCTGAACAAGGGCGCGTCGATTGCTCAGGTGCTTGTGCACTTTGATGGCGGCGAAAGCAAAAGCCTGAAAAAGCCGACCTACGACGAGGCGTCCCGGACCCTGATGCTGTATTACCCGTTGTCTCAATACCGGGTGCTGGTGGATTTGCTGCGCAATGAAAAAGTCTATTGCCAGTTCCTCAGCTACGCCAACGGCCACATCTGGGCTGATCTGCACACCACCTCTGCACATGCGCGTTGAGCCCTGCGCTCGCTGGAGGGTAAACTGCCCGCCCGTGAAAGTGTCTGCGACAAGTTGGAGCCTGTAATGCGTAAAGATAAGAAGCAGTTGATTGGGGACGAGATTGGCGATGAGCAGATCAAGTTGTTCCTCGACTTCGAGCCGTACGATGCCACCTCGCCGTCGCTGCACAAACTGATCAAGGCCTACCGTGGCCTGCGCATCAATGATTTCGAGCGCTTTCTGGTGTTCTTCAAGGAAGCAGGCCATGACTTCGATGGCAAGGACGAGCAGGGCAACGACTTCATCGCCCTGATCAAGGACCAGCGCAATGCAGATGAATACATCGAACTGATCGAAAAAGCCCGCGGTTGAAACCTGAATTTGGCTGAAACGCTTTTCAGGTGGGAGCGAACTTGTTCGCGAAGACGGTGTTTTAGTCGATGCATTTTCGGCGATTATACGACCCCCTTCGCGGACAAGTCCGCTCCCACGGCCTTTGGCCGGAATCAAGAGCGAACTTGTGTGTATCACGGAGCGTAGGGACAATAGTTGCAGTCATTTGCGCGCCTGATACGCCTTGCCGTAATGCTTTTCCAGCCGCGACTGCAACAACTCCAGACCGATCGACATGATCCAGTACAGCACCGCTGCGGTGGTCAGCATTTCGATGTATCGATAGCTGGAGCGGCCGTAGGACTGTGCCAGGAACATCACTTCCCAGACGCCCATCACCGAGATCAGTGACGAATCCTTGAGCATGGAGATGAACTGGTTGGTGGTCGGCGGGATAATCGTGCGCATTGCCTGGGGCAGGGTGACGCGCCAGAAGATCTGCGTCGGGCGCAGCGCCAGAGCCAGGGCTGCCTCACGCTGGCCGGCCGCAACGCCGATGATGCCTGCCCGAAAGATCTCGCTCAGGTAGGCGCCGTAGTTGAGCGACAGCGCAATAACCCCCGCCGCGATTGCGCCGGGCACGATGCCCAGTTGCGGCAAGCCGAGATAAATCAGCAGAATCTGGATCAGCAGCGGCGTTCCGCGAAAAAACGACGCATAAAAACTGGCGATACCAAACGCTACGGCGCTGCTGGACAGCCTCGCCAGCGCGGTGACAAAACCCAGCAGCACTGAAACCACAATCGAGCACACCGACACAAACAGCGTCAGCGCCGCGCCTTGCAGGAAACCGTTGGGTGCCAGATGCAGGCCGATCAGATTGGGCAGTTTGTCGAGAATGATCGCAAGCTTCAGATCGAAACTCAGGAAGAACCCGGCGAATAGCACAAACATGACCAGCCAGGTCAGGTACAGCCGCGTGCGAAAACCGAAGACACGCTGGAGCAGGCCTTGATCAGCCTGCTCGGGTGGGCGTTGGGGCTCGAAAGAAGTCATTTGCTGATGTCAGCGCCAATCCACTTTTGCGACAGCGTGCTCAGGGTGCCGTCTTTCTTGAGCTCGGCGAACACCTCGCGAACCTTGGCGTCCCATTCCGGGTCGTTCTTTTCGATGGCCACGGAGTTGGGTTCTTCGTACAGCGTTTCGCCCGCCAGTTTGAAGCGCTTGTCCTGATCCAGGCGCGGTTTTGCCGTCACCAGATTGGTCAGTATCGCGTCCAGCCGCTTGCCAGCGCCAAGCCCCAAGTCTTGAAACGCCACATTGTCGTTGTCGTACGGGGCAATCTGCACGTCGTCGAACGGGTACTGCAGCGGCTTGTCTTCCGCGCCGTCGATGACCAGGTTCTTGTTCAGGTAGCTCTCGTAACTCGACGCGCTGGTCAGGCCGACTTTCTTGCCGCTCAGGTCCTTGGCTGAATGGATACGGTCATCGCTGGCATTGACCACGATCACCGCAGGCGACGCGTAATACTCGACCGGGAAGTTGAAGACTTCAGCACGAGCCTTGCTTGGGGTCATCGAGCAGACGCAGATGTCGTAACGGCCGCTCCAGTGACCTGCGGCGATGACGTCCCATGATGGTGTTTCGAGGCGCAACTTGACGCCCAGCTTCTGCGCCACGGCCTTGGCGACATCCACGTCGAAACCGTCCAGTTCGTTCTTGTCATTCAGGAAAGAGAAGGGCGGGTAACTTTCCATCAGGACGTTGACCAGCTCTTTGTTTTTCTGCACGCGATCCAGCGTGGCACCGGCCAGGGCTTGAGTGGAGGCAGCCAGAGTGACCAGGCCAATGCCCAGCAGCGCGCGATAATTCACAGATATCCCCTGAAAAAAGGTTTGTAGTTTGATTAAAGGAACGTATTAAATACGTTATATAAGGCCGACTCATAATGAGTTTTTTTCATATACATATAAGTAGATCATATATGACCCAGCGCTCAACTGTGATTCTCGATGGCGGCATGGGCCGCGAGCTACAGCGTCGCGGCGCGCCCTTTCGCCAGCCCGAATGGTCGGCGCTGGCTTTGAGCGAAGCACCTGACGCCGTCAGTGCGGTACATGCCGCTTATATCGAAAGTGGCGCTCAGGTCATTACCAGCAACAGCTATGCCGTGGTGCCCTTTCATATCGGCGAAGAGCGTTTCGCCCGTGAAGGTCAGGCGCTGGCTGCACTGGCCGGGCAATTGGCGCGTGGTTCAGCCGACGCCTCGGGTGGGCGTGCTTTGGTCGCAGGTTCCATCCCGCCGTTGTTCGGTTCCTATCGCCCTGACCTGTACCAGCCGGAACTGGCCGCTGATGTCTTGAAGCCGCTGGTGGCCGGTCTGTCGCCGTATGTCGATCTGTGGCTGGCCGAGACGCAGAGCTGCATTCTTGAGGCGCAAACGATCCGCGCCGGTCTGCCCACTGACGGCAAGCCGTTCTGGCTATCGTTTACCCTCCAGGATGAAGACACCGACGACGTCCCGCGCCTGCGTTCCGGCGAACCGGTGGCCGATGCGGCAAAGGCTGCCGCCGAAATGGGCGTGGCAACGCTACTGTTCAATTGCAGCCAGCCAGAAGTGATCGGCGCTGCGATTGATGCGGCGCGTGAGGTGTTCAACGCCCTGAACGTTGACATCGCCATTGGTGCATACGCCAATGCGTTCCCGCCGCAGCCCAAGGACGCCAAGGCCAACGATGGCCTGGATGAACTGCGCGAAGACCTTGACCCGCAGGGTTATCAGCAGTGGGCTGCGGACTGGGTCAAGCGCGGTGCCACGCATATCGGCGGTTGCTGCGGGATTGGCCCGGAGCACATTGCGGTGCTGTCGCAAAAGCTCTGACGGCAGCAACCAAAAAGCCCCGTGGCTCGGAAGAGCTCACGGGGCTTTTTGTTTACATCGCTTTCACGCGGCAATGAGCAAGTCAGGCGAAGCTCTGCTCCTGACTTTTTTTCTCGACCAGCTCCAACGCTTCGTCGTTCTGGGTGCTGACGCGTTCGTACAACTGCGCATCGGTCTCCAGAATCTTTTCCCGCGCCGGGAAAATCTCGTTGAGCTTGCTCGCCCACTCGGTGCGGGTTTTTTCCGGGAAGCAGCGTTCAATCAGCTCCAGCATGATCGACACCGTAACCGAAGCGCCGGGCGATGCGCCGAGCAGTGCGGCAAGCGAGCCATCTTGCGCAGAAACCAGCTCGGTGCCAAATTGCAGCACGCCGCCTTTTTTCGCATCTTTCTTGATGATTTGCACCCGTTGCCCCGCCACTTCCAGGCGCCAGTCCTCGGCTTTTGCCTCTGGATAGAAGCGACGCAGCGATTCCAGGCGTTGCTCCATCGATTGCATCACTTCGCTGACCAGGTACTTGGTCAGGTCCATGTTGTCACGAGCGACGGCCAGCATCGGTTTGATGTTGGCGACACGTACCGAGAGGGGCAGGTCGAGGAACGAGCCATGCTTGAGGAACTTGGTGGTGAAACCGGCATATGGCCCGAACAACAGGGACTTATTGCCATCGACCACGCGAGTGTCCAGGTGCGGCACCGACATCGGCGGCGAACCCACGGCGGCCTGGCTGTAGACCTTGGCCTGGTGATGCTTTACCACTTCCGGGTTATCGCAACGCAGCCACTGGCCACTGACCGGAAAACCGCCAAAGCCCTTGCTCTCTTCGATGCCCGACATCTGCAGCAGCGGCAATGCCGCACCGCCTGCGCCGAGGAACACGAATTTGGCGTCGATCTCACGCGTGCCGCCGCCGTTCACGTCCTTGACCATCACGGTCCAGCCTGCGCCCTTGCGGGTCAGGCCGGTGACACGGCTGCGGTACTTGATCTGCGTATCTGGCGCGCTGGACAGGTGGTTGAGCAGTTGATTGGTCAGCGCGCCAAAGTTGACGTCAGTGCCGTTCAACATGCGCGTTGCGGCGATTTTCTCGTCTGCAGCGCGGCCGGACATCATCAGCGGCATCCACTCGGCCAGCGTTGCCTTGTCTTCGGTGTATTCCATCGAAGAAAACGCATGGTGCTTGCTCATGGCTTCAAAACGGGTCTTGAGGAACGAGATGCCGTTTTCGCCCTGCACGAAACTCAGGTGCGGGACCGGATTGATGAACGACTTTGCCGAACCGAAAGTGCCTTTGCGCGCCAGAAAGGCCCAGAACTGCTTCGAGACCTCGAACTGGGTATTGATGTGCACGGCTTTCTTGATGTCGATGGAGCCATCAGCCGCAGGCGGCGTGTAATTGAGCTCGCACAGACCGGCATGACCGGTGCCGGCGTTGTTCCACGGATTGGAACTCTCCGCAGCACCGGAATCCATAAGCTCAACGACTTCCAGCTTGAGGCCGGGGTCGAGCTCCTTGAGCAATACCGCCAGCGTGGCACTCATGATGCCCGCTCCGACCAGTACTACATCAACTGCTTCGTTATGCGCCATTAACGCGTCTCCAAAATCTGCAGCACCAAATTGACGGCATACGATCCTGAGGCTGGATGCCAGGTGGGCGGGGACCGATCAAAAGGTTGCCCTCGTTTTCCTGGCCAGGATCGCCTGACCGATTCTTCGCAATTTTTCGCATCTAAAGCGCAGGTCCCGGTCAGGCTTGGGGAGGGTTCATTAGCTAAGCATGAACGCATTTTCAAGCCCGCGAGGCCATTCGACCATCGTCAGGGAGCCCGGCAACGGACTGCACCTGTCGATGGCGTCAGGCTCCGGTTGTGGAGGCGCAGTCGCGGTCAGCCCTGTTCAAAGGGGCCGGTTCAGACGCTGATGGTGCATTTACAAACGCGTACCTATTCATTTGCTCGCCACACTCTTGTGAAGTAGTGAAACCCGTTTTTCACGTCCTTTTGGGAACGTGAACCAAACCTCAAAATGGCTGCGATGACAGCGCTGGCAAGTCAGGAGCATAAAGAGTGAGGCGCTGGCAGGCGAGAAAGGTTCGATACGATTCGAGCATTCTTCACCTTTCATCGAGCACACTCGTGCGCAAATGACCTGTGTGGGCGGCTCTCTGTGGGCAGTACGAAGGAGCTAATACGGCGATTAGCGATGCTGCGAGGCCCGATCAGGAGACGTCCTTATAATCGGGGGAAGATTATAGCGATGAAATGACAGGAATTGATCGCTTTAAATGACTTTTATTCGCTATCGGGTCAGGCGGTGAGCAACTGGCCGCGCGTTGAGCGTGCGCTACGCTGCGTCGCGCGTGCGCTGGCGGGCAGTGGCTGATTCAGCCAGCCCAGTCGTTGCTCGGTCACTTCGACCCACTCGACGCCGGAGGGGCGTTGCGCGCAATGCTTGAACGCGCGGCAGATGCCGGCCTGGTCGATGCGGGCATAGTGGCGGTGCTGATGGCGTGCAGTGAACAAGGACCGGAACAGATTCATGGCGCAGCTCCTGTGACGTGAATGAACGTCTGTGCGATGAAGACGAGTCTGCCGCGAGGATGTGACGCCCTGATTACATTGCGCCGCCTGAATCATTGCAGGAGCGGCTGCCTGAACCCTGCTGCGCGGCCAATGTCCGACGCTTAACGGTCGGCGGCCTCTGGTGAGCGGCTGTTACAGGCCGCTATACTGCGGCACATTCAGTGTCTGGCCCATGGAGAAATGAGCATGCTGCGTCGCATTTTGTTCGGTTTGCTTGCTGTAAGCAGTTTGACCCTGGTGGGCTGTGCCCACAGTCCGCAACAACTCAGCCCCACGCCCAAGCTCAACGCACAGCTTGCGGCAGTAGGCCGTGGTCAGCCGGTGGTCGTGCGCGTAGTCGATGGCCGTCCTGGTCCGACGCTGGGCACTCGCGGAGGCATGTACCCGGAAACCAGCGCCATCAGCGTCACCGGTGCCGACATCGTTCCCAAGCTTCAGGCTCAGGCAGAGGCCGCCGTGCGCCTGCTGGGCTTCACGCCTACTCAGGGTGGCAATGCTCCGCAACTGACCGTGACCCTGGCGGACTTGAAATATCAGTCGCCAAAAGAAGGCCTGTACGTGACTGAAGCCACCATCAGCTCGACGTTCCGTGCTGACGTGCGTAATAACGGTCGCAGCTACAGCGGTCGCTATGCAGCGTCGCTGGATCAACGCTTCGGCATGGCGCCGAATCAGGAAACCAACACCAAGCTGGTGAGTGACGTGCTGAGCGACGCACTGACTCGCGTGTTCCAGGATCCGACCATCGGTTCGACCCTGGCGCAGTAAGCTTCAGCGCTAAACAAAAAGCCCGGCCCTTGTTGAAGGGGCCGGGCTTTTTGTTTTCTGGTATGTGGCTGAGGTAGGCCTCAAGCCGCCTGCTGATAAAAATCCAGAAAACTGAAACCGGTGTCCTGATCCAGATCCGGCAGGTCATGGTGAACATGCCCGCCGAGGGCGCAATAGACCAGCCAGTGGCGGTCCTGCACGTTGAAGGCCAAGCCGTCGATCAACTCCTGCTGCTCATCGCTCTGGGCAATGAGATAAAGGCGATCCTGATTTTTTGCGTGCAGCATGACAAGCTCCAAAAAGAGTGAAGTCCGTTTCTCGAGGAGCCACACAATGCGGGTGCCACGTTACGCTTGAGTGACAACGGCAGCGAATTGTCATGCAGGATGTTTCCGCGGCTGCATGTTTCTCGCGCATCTTGTGGGAGCGAGCCAAACGACGCTTCGCTTGCTCGCGAAGGCGGTGTTCGAGTCAATGCATGTTGGGTGAAGCTCTGTGTCACCACGCGCTGAGGCGCTCAAGACCGGACGCAGAGCGCCCAGAACGGCGTACCCACGCGGAGCATGGGTACGACAGGCATTCTGGCGCGGTTCTTAGAGTGCCAACCCCGCCTTGACGCGGTACTGGTTGCGCACCGGTGTCGCGTATTGCTGAATCAGGTAAGGGCGGTGCTCGGCCGGCACGCCCGCCAGGCGACCTTCCCATTCATCTCTGGCGCGCTCGAGTTCGTCGGCCGCAAACACTTCAGACGCTGGCGGTACTTCAAGGCTGGGGTCAGCGTCGCTCCATTGCGCGTACGCCAGGTAGTGCACCGGGAACAAGCGATAGCCACCGAGGATCTGCCGGTCCATTTCAATGGCCAGTTGCTTGGTGTCATCGAACTGTTCGGTGATCGGCGGCGCAAAATTCACGTGCACGCGGCCTTTGTAGCCGGTGATCCCCAGAGCGATGCTCACATCATCTTCGCCAGGCGTCTTGATGTAAGAGCCCGTCGTGGCGCGGATATACAGCTCGCGGGCCTTGGCGCTGTCGCACGGGTCGTACTCATAGCTGATCGAGACCGGAATCAGGTTCAGAGAGCGAATCACGTCGCCAAACGGCTCGTCTTTGCGGCTCATGTGGAACATCTTGAGGATTGCCGACTCGGTGCGATCATCACCGTCCTTGGCGCGGCCTTCGGCCTGGGCGATCCAGATGGATTGGCAATCCTTGGTAATCGAGTGATTGATGTACGCCGACAGCAACTGGTAAGCCGCCATTTTTTCGCGACGTCCGATGATCGAACGGTGCACGATGAAGCTCTTGTTCAGGCGCATCAGGTCGCTGACAAACGGCTTTTGCAGCAGGTTGTCGCCAATGGCGATACGCGGAGTGGGCAAGCCTGCGTGGTACACGGCATAGTTGACGAACGCCGGGTCCATCACGATATCGCGGTGGTTGGCCAGAAACAGATAGGCACAACCGGACCTGAGCTGCTCGACGCCGGTGTACGTCACCCCGTCGGTCGCGCGCTCGATGGTGTGATCGACGTAATATTCGACCTTGTCCTGCAACGTGGCGACCGAGTCGATGCCGGCAAACTCACGGCGCAGCTTGCGTGCCAGGGTGGGTTGCAGGATCCATCCGAGCGTGCCTGCCAGGCGAGGAAAACGGAATTTGGTCAGGATGGCGAGAAAGGCTTTGTCGCTCAGCAGGCGTGCCAGGACGGCCGGGACTTCTGCGTCGTTGTAAGGTCGGATGGCATCGAATTCGCCCATCATGCTCTCTTGTTTGAAACGGATAGGGTAAAAAGAAGACAGTTTTGTTAAAACTGCCGTCTGAAGAATAGGGCAATTATACGCACAACTGATCCCGGAGGCCGTGATGCAGGAATTACAGAGCTACGACTGCCCTTATTGTGGCGAACCTGTGGAGGCTGTGCTGGACTTGTCCGGTGGCGATCAACAGTACATCGAGGACTGCCCGGTCTGCTGTCGCCCGATCGTTTTCGATCTGCAGACCGACGGCGAAGACTGGAATCTGGACGTTCGCAGCGAGAACGAGTGATGCAGAAAGTCTACGAGCCCGAAAACCTCATGGAAGCCGAGTTGCTGCAGGCGATGCTTGCCAGCGAGGGCATCAAGGCTCACCTGGCCGGTCGTGACCTGCTCGGTGCGATGGGTGAGCTGCCGGGTTTAGGGCTTCTGGCGCTCAAGGTCGAAGATGCGCAGGTCGCACGGGCACGTGAGCTGATCACTGCGTACAATAGCGCCTTGCCCTTGTTCGGTGATGAGCCGGATGACTTTCCCGATGTACTCGTGTGCTGAGCACGATCAAAGAGTCTGATTAACCCCCATGTGTGGACGCTACGCCCTGTTTCGCTGGACCCCTGCCTTTGCCGCCTTGCCCGGTTTTCCTGCCGATCAGCAGGCACAATGGAATATTTCGCCAGCCGACTGGGTATTGATCATGCGTGCCGCCGAAAACAAGGACGGTATTGAACTGGTGCGTGCCCGCTGGGGGCTGACGCCGGCCTGGCTCACTGATCTTTCGAAAACACCCGCCCATGCGCGAGCCGAAACCGTTGCCGAGCAACCGATGTTTCGCGACGCGTTTGCGCACCGTCGCTGCCTGCTTCCGGCCAATGGCTTTTACGAGTGGCGTGGCAACCTGCGCAAACGCCCGTTCTGGTTGACGCCGGGGGAGGGCGCCGCCCTGTTTTTTGCAGCCATATGGGAAGCGTACCCGGTGCAGGGGCATACGTACCTTAGCGTGGCGGTGGTCACGCAGGCGGCAGCGACGCAACGTCGCCCGCTGATTCTGGATGCCCGGGGCCAGAAAGACTGGCTGGCGGCCGACACACCGCTTTCGACCCTGCAAGCCTTGCTGGCAGCGCCGCAGACAGCCCTGAGGGAGCGGCCGCTGGCCAATCTGGTCAACGACCCGAAACTCAATGCGCCCGAGTGCCTGACCCCATTGAGTTAGGCGTGCAGCGTTAAAAGTAGCGAATCAGACAAATCCGATATCCGCCTTGCGGCACATCTGATACAAACTGCACACGTTTGCGGGCACCATTTAGCTTTATCAACGCCCAGGCTGCCGGTTATCGGGTATCTGGCGCAGAGATCTGCCCCGAGAATGATCGTTTCACAATCAAGGAGATTCACCATGCGTCAGTCATTTGCCTTCTGTGCTTTGAGCGCCGCGTTGCTGCTCGGCGGGTGTCAGGCAATCAATACCACGAGTGGCGATTCTGTCGGTGTCGAGCGCAAGCAGTACATGTTCAGCATGCTCTCCACCGATGAAGTCAACAAAATGTACGCCCAGTCCTATCAGCAGACGGTCACTGAAGCGACCAGCAAAGGCGTCCTGGACACCACCAGTGCGAACGCCAAACGTGTTCGTGCGATCGCTGATCGACTGATTGCCCAAGCCCCGAAACTGCGGCCTGACTCGGCCCAATGGCAGTGGGAAGTCAATCTGATCAAGAGTGACGAACTGAACGCCAATTGCGGCCCTGGCGGCAAGATTTTCGTTTACAGCGGTCTGATCGACACCCTCAAACTGACCGACGATGAACTCGCTGCGGTCATGGGCCACGAGATCGCCCATGCCCTGCGCGAGCATGGTCGTGAAGCGATGTCCAAGGCCTACGGTGTGTCCATGGCCAAGCAGGGTGCTGGCGCCTTGTTGGGTCTAGGGCAGGACAGCCTGGCGCTGGCCGATACCGTCGTGAATTACAGCCTGACGCTGCCCAACAGCCGCAGCAATGAAAACGAAGCGGATTTGCTCGGTCTGGAACTGGCCGCCCGCGCCGGTTACAACCCTAATGCAGCCATTACCCTGTGGCAGAAAATGACCCGGAATTCCGGTGGTTCGCAGCCCGAATTCATGAGCACTCACCCTGCTTCGGAAAATCGCATCTCCTCCTTGCAGGCTGCCATTCCAAAAGTCATGCCGCTGTATCAGCAAGCCTCCAAATCCTGATCAACGTTCATTGCCATAGCGCTGCGGCATTCACCGCAGCGCTATGACAGGCATCGTCACACCCAGCCGCTGACCTGCATTGCCTTGTAGACCGCCACCAATGCCAGGACGAAAAACGCGCAGGCTGCCAGACGGCGGATCAGCGTCAATGGCAACTTGTCTGCGGCAAAATTACCTGCCAGCACTACCGGCACGTTGGCCAGCAGCATGCCCAGCGTCGTGCCGATAATGACCAGCCACAGATGAGAATACTGCGCCGCCAGCATAACGGTGGCGATTTGCGTCTTGTCGCCGATTTCAGCGATGAAGAAGGTGATCAGGGTGGTCATGAACGGGCCGAATTTACGCGCGGTGCTGGCCTCGTCGTCGTCCATCTTGTCTGGCACCAGGGTCCACAGCGCGGTGGCCGTGAAACTGGCGGCGAGAATCCAGTGCAGCACTGCGTCAGAGAGGAAGGTGCTGAACCAGGCGCCTACCGCGCCGGCTGCCGCATGGTTGGCCAGGGTGGCGGCGACGATGCCCGCGATGATCGGCCATGGCTTGCGAAAGCGTGCGGCGAGGATGAGCGCGAGCAATTGCGTCTTGTCACCGATTTCGGCGAGCGCAACCACTGCGGTAGGGACTAAGAATGATTCCAGCATCAGGTTTCCTAAGGGGCGGGTCGACACGGCTATGACACGTACGACCTCCCCGCCCCGGGTAAGGTGTTCGTGTCATAGGTCTTGTCAAACCACCGATCCGTCTGAGCGGATTCCGGGTCGCACGTACCATGGTCTGAGGACCAAGTATGTTGATACGTGCCGGACGAGCATGGCGCTCGTGGGAGACTACTCCCCTAGGACGGAGCGGATTCTGCCTCCGTAAAAACGTTTCGGCAAGCGCTTATTTCAAGAGCGTTTGGCGCTGTAGATTTTGAAACCGTTGCCCTGAGCCTTGACGTGGCAGTAGCCCACATGCTCTTCGATCAGTGGTTGGTAACGCAGAAAGTTATTCGCCACCAGGCGCAGTTCGCCGCCTGATTTCAGATGTTGGCGTGCTTTTTTCAGCAAGTTCTCTGTTGCCATGTAGTCGGTGTGAACCCCGACATGGAACGGCGGGTTGCTCAGAATGGTGTTCAGGCCCATCGGTGCGGCGTCGATTCCGTCACCGGTCACAACCTGTGCTTCCAGGCCATTGGCGGCCAGGGTCAGGCGCGAGCTTGCGGTAGCAAAGGCATCCACATCCAGCATCACCACGTCGTTGTGCGGGTAGCGACGTTTGACCGCTGCGCCGAGCACACCGGCACCACAACCGAAGTCGAGCAGGTTGCCACTGGGCAGCTTGTCGATGTTTTCCAGCAGAAGCGCCGAGCCGCGATCCAGACGCCCGTGACTGAACACGCCGGGCAGGCTGATGACGGTGAGCGGGCCGTCCTGCAGTTCGATTTGATAAGGCCGGGCGAGGCTTTCCAGGGTGACGGCTTGCGGGGCGTTTTCGACAGTGACCTGCCAGAGCTGGCAATGGCGGGCGCTGTCGAGCTTGCGCGCGCGGCCGAACGGGCTCAGTTGTTTGGCCGCGGCTTCGATCCCGCCACGTTTTTCGCCGACCAGAAACAACTCGCGCCCGGCAAGTCGGGACGCCAGCGCATTGAGCAGGTAATCAGTCAGGTCGCGGGCTTTGGGCAGGAACAGCACGGCGGCCTCAAAGGTGGCCTCTGGCGCTTCAACGCCGAAATCCACGCGCCCTTCAAACCGCGCATCCAGTGCGGCCTGATCACCGGCATGCCAGCACCAACCACGCGCGTTCGGCAGTTTTCCGAGCAGGTCATCGGCAGGCAGCCCGACCAGCAACAGCGAGCCTTGAAACAGCTCGGGTTGGCGGAGTAACACTTCACTGCGCGGGTCCATGGAATGGCTCCTGAAAAAGCGCGGAGTTTAACAGGATATGAGTCAGGAGGACGCGGAGCGTCTGGAACGGCATGCCGACGCAGAGCGTCGCACGATAGTTACGATTATCGTTCTGCACGCTCTGGCGTGGTGATGCAGTTCTCGACGCTCTGCGTCGCAAAATGCTGGCACCTGTCGCGAAGGCATCAGACGGCGTAATCTTGCGCGTCTGACGTCAACCCTCCAGGAGGCCTCGCATGTACTGGGCAGAATTTCTTACCGTCGCACTGATTCACCTGCTGGCCGTCGCCAGTCCCGGGCCTGATTTTGCGGTGGTGGTGCGTGAAAGCGTGACTCATGGCCGCAAGGCCGGCACTTGGGCGGCGCTGGGGGTTGGCTCGGCGATCTTTGTGCATGTGGGCTATTCGCTGTTGGGCATCGGGATTATCGTTTCCCAATCCATCGTGCTGTTCAATGCCTTGAAATGGGCGGCCGCGGCCTACCTGCTGTACATCGGCATCAAGGCCCTGCGCGCCAAACCGGCCGCGGCGACGGACGATGCCGCCATCAAGGCCGTTGCCGGTGAGCGCAGCGCACGGGGTGCCTACATCAGCGGCTTTGTCACCAATGGCCTGAACCCCAAGGCAACGCTGTTTTTCCTGTCGTTGTTCACGGTCGTGATCAACCCGCACACACCCTTGCTGGTGCAGGGAGGCTATGGCGTCTACCTTGCGGTTGCGACGGCGGCCTGGTTCTGTCTGGTGGCGCGGTTGTTCAGTCAGGCGCGGGTGCGCGCCGGTTTTGCACGCATGGGGCACTGGTTCGATAGGGCCATGGGCGGCGTGCTGGTAGCCTTGGGGATCAAGCTCGCGCTCACCGAAGTGCGCTGATTGGCGAGTATGGGGGCTGTCGACTCAGCATGTGCAGCGTCGAATCCCCCTTTCAAAAATAGCTGGCAAATAGCTGACCTGGCTGCCGGTACACCTTCCCAAATCATTCCTTTGACCGATTTCACTGGCAGCCGAGGGCCCTAGAGTCCATATTTCCAGCCTCGCCTGTGGACTTTGAAAAGGGACCCATATGTTACAGACTCGCGTTCTTCCGCCTGCCGATGGCGCTTACCAGTACCCTCTGCTGATCAAAAGCCTGCTGTTATCCGGCAGTCGCTATGAAAAGACGCGTGAGATTATTTACCGTGACTTCGTCCGCTACAGCTACCCGACCCTTAAAGAGCGCATCTGCCGTCTGGCCAATGTGCTGACGGCTGCCGGTGTAAAGGCCGGTGACGCGGTGGCGGTCATGGACTGGGACAGTCACCGTTATCTGGAATGCATGTTTGCCATCCCGATGATTGGCGCGGTGATTCACACCGTGAACGTCCGGCTTTCCCCCGAGCAGATCGCTTACACCATCAATCATGCCGATGACCGCCTGGTGCTGGTCAACAGCGATTTCACAGGCCTTTATCAGGCCATGGCCGGACACCTGACCACTGTCGAAAAGACCCTGTTGCTGACGGACCTGCCCGACAAGACCGCTGACTTGCCCAACCTTGTCGGCGAGTATGAGACGCTGCTGGCGGCAGCCAGCCCCGAATACGAATTCGAGGATTTCGACGAAAACTCGGTCGCCACCATGTTTTACACCACCGGCACCACCGGCAACCCCAAAGGGGTCTATTTCACCCACCGCCAGCTGGTGCTGCACACCCTTGGCCTGTCGGCCATCATGGGCTGCATCGACAGCACGCGTCTGCTCGGCACTAATGACGTCTACATGCCCATCACGCCGATGTTCCATGTGCACGCCTGGGGCATTCCGTATGCCGCGACCATGCTGGGGCTCAAGCAGGTCTATCCCGGTCGCTACGAGCCCGAACTGCTGGTGGAGTTGTGGCGCCGGGAGAAGGTCACGTTCTCGCATTGCGTACCGACCATCCTGCAAATGCTGCTCAACGCCAAGTCGGCTCAGGATGTCGATTTTGGCGGCTGGAAAATCGTCATTGGCGGCAGCGCACTGAATCGCAGCCTGTATCAGGCGGCAAAAGCCAAGGGCATCCAGCTCACCGCCGCCTATGGCATGTCGGAAACCGGACCGCTGATTTCGGTTGCGCACATCAACGAAGAGCTGAAAGCCGGCAGCGAAGACGAGCAGATCACCTACCGGATCAAGGCCGGCGTGCCAGGAATGCTGGTAGACGCCGCGATCATCGATCAGCAGGGCAACTTTTTGCCGGCCGATGGCGAAACCCAGGGCGAACTGGTCTTGCGCGCACCCTGGCTGACTGAAAGCTACTACCGTGAGCCGGAAAAAGGTGCCGAACTGTGGGCGGGCGGCTGGCTGCGCACCGGCGATGTAGCGACGCTGGACGACATGGGGTTCATCGATATTCGTGACCGCATCAAGGACGTGATCAAGACCGGTGGCGAGTGGATTTCTTCGCTGGAACTCGAAGACCTGTGCAGCAGGCACCCGGCCGTTCGCGAAGTGGCGGTGGTCGGCATTGCTGATCCGCAATGGGGCGAGCGGCCGTTTGCCTTGCTGGTGATCCGCGAAGGTCATCCGTTCGATGCAAAGGAATTGAAGGAGCATCTCAAGCCATTCGTCGAGCAAGGTCACATCAATAAGTGGGCGATTCCCAGCCAGATCGCGCTTGTTACCGAAATTCCCAAGACCAGCGTCGGCAAACTCGACAAGAAGCGCATGCGTCTGGACATCGTGGAATGGCAAAACAGCAACAGCACGTTCCTTTCCACGCTTTGACCCCCTCTGCTTGCCGTGCCCGCCGGGCGCGGCAAGTGTCTGCGCCGCAGGTCCTGTTCTGCGACTTGCCAAATTTCCAATTTAAGCCATTCTCCTCGCCGGGCGCTTTCGCTTGCCTTCCCGGAAACGGGCGGGCCAGAGGCGTTGGTTCTGCAAATCACACTTTAGAGGGATCTAGCGTAGCAGCCTGCTGGCTATAGTCGGCACAGGGAATGAGCAAGAGCGGACCTGGCTGTGTGTGGATTCGATGACCGAGTCGTTTTTGGATTTTCCCACTGCCATAACAATAAAACACACGGAGTAGCATCGATGACAACCACAACCCCATTCTGGCGTCGGGCCAAGCTGCCCCTGGCCGTCAGCCTCGCGTCTTCACTGGCCGGCCCGGCTTTTGGCGTGACCTTCAACGTCGGTGAAATCGAAGGCAGTTTCGACTCCTCGTTGTCGGTGGGCGCGAGCTGGTCGACCGAGAAAGCCAACAAAAACCTGATCGGGGCCAACAATGGCGGGCGTGGGTTGTCGCAGACCTCTGATGATGGCCACTTGAACTTCAAGCGTGGGGAGACGTTTTCGAAGATTTTCAAGGGCATTCATGATCTGGAGCTCAAGTACGGCGATACCGGTGTGTTTGTACGTGGCAAATACTGGTACGACTTCGAACTCAAGGATGAAAACCGCGAGTTCAAGGACATCAGCGATTCGGGCCGTAAAGAGGGCGCCAAATCCTCCGGGTTCCAGTTGCTTGATGCCTTCGTCTATCACAACTATTCGATCGCAGATCAACCGGGCGCTGTGCGCTTCGGCAAGCAGGTCATCAGTTGGGGTGAAAGTACCTTTATTCAGGGCGGCATCAACAGCGTGAACCCGGTCGATGTCTCGGCCTTTCGGCGTCCAGGCTCGGAAATCAAGGAAGGCCTGATTCCGGTCAACATGTTCTACCTGTCGCAAAGCCTGACCGACAATCTGTCTGCCGAAGGCTTCTACCAGCTGGAATGGGACCAGACGGTGGTCGACAACTGCGGCACCTTCTTCTCGCAGCCAGACGTGATCGCCGACGGTTGCAACAATAACCTTGCAGTACTGCGCAGTCGCAGCGGCCTGAACAGTTCGCTGACGGCGGCCGGTTTGCCAGCGGGGGCGCGCGGGGCGGTGTTCAACTCGCTGTCGCAGCAGGGCGTGGTGTTCGGCAACCCGGACGAGGGCGCTGTGGTGCGCCGTGGTCCTGATCGTGATGCGCGTGACAGCGGCCAGTTCGGGTTTGCCATGCGCTACAACTTCGAGCCGCTGGACACCGAGTTCGGTGCCTACATGATGAATTACCACAGCCGCGCACCGATTTTCAGCGGTCGCGGTGGTTCGGCGGCTTCGTTCAGCCCGCAAGGGCTGGTTGGCTCGCTGGTTCGTAACGGCTTGCCGGCCGGCACCGCTGCAGCGTTGGCGCCGACCTTGCTGCCCGTCGTGGTGGCTGGCAACTCCAGTTATTACGTCGAATACCCCGAAGACATTCGCCTGTACGGTTTGAGCTTCTCGACCACATTGCCTACCGGCACCGCGTGGAGCGGCGAGATCAGCTACCGTCCGAATGCGCCGGTTCAGGTCAACACCACCGACATCCTGTATTCAGGTATTTCGCCGCTCAACCCCAACGTATCGCTGCTGAGCGGGCGGCCGAACACTGATCAGCCCGGTTATCGCCGCAAAGAAATCACCCAGATGCAGACCACGTTCACCCAGTTCTTCGATCAGGTCATGGGCGCCGAGCGTCTGACCGTGGTGGGTGAAGTGGGCTGGACCCACGTCGGTGGTCTGGAAAGCACCTCGAAAATCCGTTACGGCCGCGACCCGGTGTACGGTCCGGGTCCATTGCCAGGCGGTCAATGCGCAACGCTGAACGCCGGCACATTGACCGGTGCCGAGCAAAACAACCTGACCCGCTATTGCGAAGACGATGGCTTTACCACGGCCAACTCCTGGGGTTATCGCGCACGCGCCATCTGGGATTACAACAGCGTGTTCGCCGGGGTCAACCTGCGTCCAAGCGTGGCCTGGTCGCATGACGTGAAGGGTTATTCACCCGGCCCTGGCGGTAACTTCGAAGAAGGCCGCAAAGCGGTCAGCCTGGGCCTGGATGCCGAGTACCAGAACACCTACACCGCGAACCTTTCCTACACCAACTTTTTTGACGGGAAATACACCACGGTCGATGACCGGGACTTCGTGGCGCTCAGCTTCGGCATGAACTTCTAAGAACATGGTTTTCAGGATGACGATGAACATGAAAATAACAAAAAGTCTGTTGCAGGCCGGTGTGTTGGGCCTGTCGTTGCTGGCAACCGGTGTCATGGCGGCAGTCTCCGCTTCCGACGCGGCAAAGCTTGGGACCACCCTGACGCCGATGGGCGCGGAAAAGGCCGGCAATGCCGCCAATACCATTTCGGCCTGGAGCCCGATGCCGAAAAGCGCCGGCGCGGTGGACAGCAAGGGCTTCCTTGCCAACCCGTACGCCAGCGAAAAGCCGTTGTTCATCATCACGGCCGCCAACGTGGAGCAGTACAAGGACAAGCTGGCACCGGGCCAATACGCAATGTTCAAGCGTTACCCGGACAGCTACCGGATTCCGGTCTACCCGACCCATCGCGGCGCTACCGTGCCCGATAGCGTGTTTGCCGCCATCAAGAAAAACGCCACGACCTCCAGGCTGGTCAGCGGCGGCAGCGGTCTGGAAAACTTCGACACGGCCATCCCATTCCCGATTCCGGCCAGCGGTGTGGAAGTCATCTGGAACCACATCACCCGTTATCGCGGCGGCAGCGTGAAACGTCTGGTCACTCAGGCCACGCCGCAGGCCAACGGCTCCTACAGCCTGGTGTACTTCTCCGACCAGTTCGTGTTTCGCGACAAATTGCGGGATTTCGACCCGAAAAACCCGGGTAACATCCTGTTCTACTTCAAGCAGGAAGTGACGGCTCCGGCACGCTTGGCGGGCGGTGTGTTGCTGGTGCACGAAACCCTGGATCAGGTCGCCGAACCGCGCTCGGCATGGCTGTACAACGCCGGTCAGCGCCGGGTACGACGCGCACCTCAGGTGTCGTATGACGGCCCTGGTACCGCTTCGGATGGTCTGCGCACCTCCGATAACCTCGACATGTACAACGGCGCGCCGGATCGCTATGACTGGAAACTGATCGGCAAGCAGGAAATGTACATCGCCTCCAACAGCCACAAGCTGGACGACCCGACGCTCAAGTACGCCGACATCATCAAGGCCGGTCACATCAATCAGGACTTGACCCGCTATGAGCTGCGCCGCGTCTGGCATGTCACTGCCACACTCAAGGAAGGCCAGCGCCACATCTACGCCAAGCGCGACTTCTTCTTTGACGAAGACACCTGGCAGGCAGCCGTTATCGACCACTACGACGGGCGTGGGCAGCTGTGGCGTGTGGCCGAGGCTCACTCGGAAAACTACTACGACCAGCAAGTGCCGTGGTATGCGATCGAAACCCTGTATGACCTGCAATCGGGTCGCTATGTGGCGCTGGGCATGAAAAACGAGGAAAAAAGAGCGTACGAGTTCGGTTTCACGGCCGGTGCCAGTGACTTCACACCCAACGCACTGCGTCAGGAAGGGGTGCGTTAAGCGGCTGAGTCGAGTTGAACCTGGGGTTGTATCGCCTGTTGATACAACCCCCCAGCCTCATAAATGGCTCGTGTGCGTGAAAGCCCCGTTATCGGGGCTTTTTTGTGTGTAGGCAATTGCCTCATAAGCTGTAGGAATTTTGTTACAGTCTTTTTCGTGATGACCTTCAAAAGCAGCGATTTACCCGCTAGTCTCCGAACACCGCGACGCCGTACCAATGATTCCCACACGGATTCCCACACGAGCCGGCCATGACTGATCTGTCCCGAATGCAAGGGTTCGCAGACAGCGCGATTCCTGCGTTGGAAGGACGATTTTTCCGTCCGCCCCTGCCTGAAGGTTACGTTCCCCGTTCCCGCCTGTGTCAGCGCCTCAATGAGGGGCTGGGCGGGCGTCTGCTGCTGGTGTGCGCGCCGGCCGGGTTTGGCAAGAGTTCGCTGGCGGTCGAGTTCTGCCAGGGCTTGCCGGACCAATGGCAGAACGTATGGCTGGGGCTAAGTGCGCGGGACAGTGAGCCGGGGCGCTTCCTTGAACGTTTGCTCGGCAGCCTGCAGCAGTTCTTTCCGCAACTGGGCGCGCAGGCGATGGGCCTGCTGAAGATGCGTCAGCGTCATCAGCCGTTCGCGTTCGAAGAATGGCTCGACAGCCTGCTTGATGAACTGGCCATGCACCTGATGTTGAGCAAGCCGCTGTTGCTGGTGCTCGACGACTATCATCTGGCGCAAGGGCCGGTGCTCGATCGCTGTTTGCAGTTTTTCCTCAATCATCTGCCGGCCGGGCTGGTGGTCATGGTCACCAGCCGGCAACGGCCTGACTGGCACCTGGCGCGTTTGCGTCTGACCCGTCAGTTGCTTGAAATCAACGAGCAGGACCTGCGCCTCACCCAGGCTGAATCCATGGCGGTGCTGGACCGGCACAGCCGTTCGCTCGACAGTGAAGCGCTACAAAGCCTGATTCTGCGCAGCGAAGGCTGGGTGGCCGGGTTGCGCTTCTGGTTGCTGGCGGCCACTGAAGCCGGCGATGAAAGTGCCCTGTCGCAAGCGCTGCGCGGCAGTGAAGTGCTGATTCGCGAGTACCTGCTTGAAGAAGTGATCGACTGCCTGCCTGCCGATGTTCAGGCATTTCTCTATGACACCGCGTGCCTGGAGCGTTTTTGCGCCGAGTTGTGCAACGCCGCGCGAGACAGTCATGACAGTGTCGAGATGCTCCGTTATCTGCAGGCGCATCAGGTGTTTCTGGTGCCGCTGGACGAGCAGGGCCGCTGGTTTCGTTATCACCACCTGTTTTCCGATCTGTTGCGCGCCCGCCAGACGGCCGATGCGCAAACCACCCGTCTGCACCTCAACGCCTGCCGCTGGTTCAGCGCTCAGGGCCAACTGGACGAGGCGGTCGAACAGGCGTTGCGCGCCGGGCATCTGGATGTGGCGGCCAATCTGGTGCAGAACCTTTCCGAAGAGCAACTGCTGGCCGAACAGAATGTCGGCATGCTGCTGCGTTGGAAAATGGACCTGCCGGACGACCTGCTGACCAGTACGCCACGCCTGATCGTACTGTACGCATGGGCACTGGGGCTGGCCTGCCAGCTGGACGCCGCCGAAGAGCTGGCCAATCAGTTGAGCCGTTTCCTGCCGGCGCCCTCGGCGACCGCGCAGAAGTCCATGCTTGCGCAGTGGCTGGCGCTCAGCGGTATCATCGCGCGTGGGCGAGGTGACAGCGAGAAGACCGAACGCTATTGCCGTGAAGCCCTGCTGACCTTGCCGCAAAGGCGCTACGGCCAGCGGCTGGTCTGCCTGTCGACGCTGGCCAACCTTGCGGTGGCCGAGGGCGACCTGTGGCAAGCGCGCGTGCTCAATCGCGATGCACTGGAACTGGCGCAACGGGTTGCAAACCCGCTGTTCGAGGCCCTGGCGCATTACGACCGCGCCAGAGTCCTGCAGGCGCGAGGCGAAATCATCCGTGCCCTTGAGGAAGTGCGCCAGGGGCAGCAGCGCCTCAAGGGTTTGTCCACCGTGCGCTTGTACGCTGTTCGCGCGCGTCTGACGTTGTACGAAGGGTACCTGCTGGCCCTGCGTCTGCAAGTGGACGAAGGGCGGGCCTTGTTGCTGGCCGGTCTGGCCGAGGCACGCGCCTGCCGTGACATCAGTGTGCTGATCGGCCACTGCGTGATCGCAACGATGGAAGGCTGTGCCGGACGCTTTGCCGAAGCCTTCGCCGAACTTGCCGAAGCCGAACGCCTGATGCACATCTGGGACGTGCCGCCCATCTACTACCTGGCGATGATCACCCTGGTCAAATGCGAGCTGTGGCTGATACAGGGGCGCATCGATCTGGCTGAAGCCTGGCTGCTGCGCCTGACCCAGACCTACAATGGCGGGCTCGGTGCCGCAGCGCCGGAGTGTCATCCGCCGTTGTCGCAACATATCGAATTGCAACGTGCCGTGCTGGAGCGGATACAGGGTGATGAGGTTGCCAGCGAGCAGCGTTTGCAGGCACTTGAGCAACGGGCGCAGGAGGTGGGCGCGCAACTGCTGAGGCTGATCGCCATGACCCAGCAAATAGCGCTGTTGCTCAATCAGGGGCGACAGGATGAAGCCCGGACGCTGCTGATACGCAGCGTTCAAGCCTCGGCGGGTGGCGCGCTGTTGCCCTTCAGGGTTTTGCTGGCCGAACATTCCCAATGGTTGCACGAGCAACTGCAACTGGCACCGTCCTGCAAACTGTGCAATGCCCTGCGGGAAAAATTCCCGGCCTGCTTCAAACCGGCGGCGCCTGAGCCTGCGCATGGCAGCGACTGCCTGAGTGTGCGTGAGCTGGGTGTGCTGCGATTGATTGCGCAGGGGTGTTCCAATCAGGAAATCAGCGAGCAGTTGTTCATTTCCCTGCACACCGTCAAGACTCACGCCAGCCACATCAACAGCAAACTGGGCGTCGAGCGGCGTACTCAGGCGGTGGCGAGGGCGAAGATTCTGGGCTTGCTGGGCTGATAAAAAGGCAGGCGCTATCAGGCAGGCGTGCCGGCCCACAGCGTATCGACCTCTGCCAGGCCCCAATCACCGGGCAGCTCGATTTTCACAATCGCGTCCGGGTCGGCAGAACAGCCCAGGTCGATGATCTGTGCGGCGAAAGTCTTGCCGGTACGCGCCGACATGAACACCTTCACCCGGGGTTTGAGCAAAGATTCCTCGCTCTGCTCGACCACCACGCCCAGGCGACCGCTTTCCAGACGCACCAGCGTGCCGATCGGATAAATACCGACGGTTTTGACGAAACTCTGAAACACCCGCTCGTCAAAATGACCTTTCCACGACGCCATCTCGCGAATCGAATGCGCCACCCCCCAGCCTTTTTTGTAAGGCCGGTCGGAGGTAATGGCGTCATACACGTCACAGACCGCGCCCATGCGGGCAAAGATGCTGATCTGCTCGCCCTGCAGGCCATGAGGGTAGCCAGAGCCGTCGATCTTCTCGTGGTGATGCAGGCAGACGTCCATAACCATTGCCGCCACGGGTTGGTTTTCCTTGAGGATCTTCAGGCCCAGTTCCGGGTGAGCCTTCATGGTCTCGAATTCTTCATGGGTCAGGCGGCCGGGTTTGTTGAGCACATCCGGGGCGATCATCATTTTTCCCACATCGTGCATCAACCCGGCGACGCCTGCTTCGCGCACCTGTTCGTCAGGCATGCCCATGCGTCTGGCCAGCGCGACCATCAACGCGCAGACCGCCACCGAGTGCATGTAGGTGTACTCGTCGGAGGTTTTGAGCCTTGAAAGGCTGATCAGCGCATGGGGATGGCGCAGAATCGAATTGGAGATTTCTTCCACCAGCAACTGCACGTTGTCGACATCCATGGCCTGACCCATACGGGCCTCGGTAAACATGGCCATGACGGCATTCCTGGCTCTGCCGCAGATAGCCCGGGCACGCAGCACCTCTTTGTCCAGACTGGCCGGGGCGGTGTCGTTTGAAACCGGGGAGGTTCTCGCCTGTGGTGCCAGCACACGACTTTTACCGGTTTCAATCCAGACTTCCCGGGTGCCTGATTGCTGGATGCGCTTGAGTACATCGGCATCTTCAAGCATGACTTCGACCAGACTGATCCAGAACGGATCATCGGTCCAGCGACGACAGATTTTGTGGATGTGCATGCCGAGGGCAAGGTCGGCGACCGGAATTTTTTTCAGCATGCTCAGTTACCCATGTGCGTTGGCACAGTGGGCAATGAGCAAGAGCGACACGTGGGCGACCGATTGCTGACTGATACCAGAGCAGCGCGGGGACTGCTGATCGACATGATTTCACCTCATTGACGGCAAGGATCATCCTGATCTCGAAATGCCAGTATACGGGGCGGCCAGCAAAAAAATCATGTCTATTTATTGCCCGTCAACAAGCCGTCAGGCAGGTGCCCCCTTGCTGCCTGAAAGGCAAGGCCTGCGGGTTTTCTGACGCCGTCAGCGCCCAGTTAAAAAGACGCCGGGTACGTTCAGACAGCGGCCGCTGCGCCCGGCAGGTGATGGTATTGGCGGCCAAAATACAGCAGCGCGTCCGACGCATCCTGATGCCTGATATCCACCACTTGGCAAAAAAGGATGTCGTGGGTGCCGACGCTGACTGACTGGGTCACTTTGCAGTCCAGGGCCAGTTTGGCGCCTTCCAGCAGCGGCGCGCCGGTCACGCCGCTTTCCCAGTGGCCAGCGGCAAAGCGCTCCTCTTGTGAGGTCTTGCCGCCAAACAGGTTAGACAGCGCCTGCTGGCTGTTGCACAGCGTATTGACACACAGCGTGCCGTTGCCGATGAAGGTTTCATACACCGACGCGCTGCGGTTGATGCAGACCAGCAGGGTTGGCGGCTGGTCGGTCACGCTGCACACCGCGGTTGCGGTAAAGCCGGCGCGGCCGCTCTGGCCGTCGGTGGTGATGACGTTGACCGCCGCTGCAAGGCTGGACATCGCGTCGCGGAAGGCCAACTGGCTGACCGGGATAACGTCGGCGGATAACGTGGTATGGGCTTCAGTTGTGGCTTGCATGAGTGAGTCCTTTCAGGTTTGTGCGCTGAGAAAATCGAGCAAGGCTCGCTGGAACGGCAGGGCGTCGCTGATGCTGGAGGCGTGGCCGCCGTATTCCAGCAACACCAGTCTGGCATTCGGCAGCACTTCTGCCAGGTGCCGGGATTGTTGCCACGGCACGAGCATGTCATCGCGGTTGGCAATCAGCAGGGTCGGGGTCTGAATGCGCACAAGCTCCGCTTCGATGTTGAATGTTTCCAGTGCATGGATGCGCCGCAGGAGGTTTTCGGTGTCAGGAAAATGCGCCAGCGCGTGGGCTTCATCGTCGGCCAGCCGCGCACTGTTGGCAGCGATCCAGTCAGCCGGGTACAGAAACAACGCCTGCGCCTGAACATAAGCCTGCGGCCCGCTGTTCAACAGCAGTTGCTTGCGTACCGAAAAACAGCGCGCGCTGTGCGGGTTCGGACTGCTCCAGGCGTTGATCAGCACCTGGCTTTGCAGCAATTGAGGGCGTAACAGCGCCAGTTCCAGCCCGACCAGCCCGCCCAGCGCATGCCCCATGAAGTGGCAACGCTGAATGCCGAGCGAGTCGAGCAGGGCCAGCAATTCGACGGCCATGTGCCGGATCGAGTAATCCGACGGCAGGGCCGCAGGGCTGCGCCCGGTTCCGGCGTGGTCGTAGACCAGCACGTCATGGTCGCGAGTCAGCATCGCCAGGTCATCGGCCCAGTAACGGCTGGACCCGCCCAACCCGGAGCTGAGCACCAACAACGGCGCATCGGCGAGCTGACAACGATGGATTTCATGGAACATGCGCGTTCTCCGGGGCGGGCTTCAGGCCGGTTTCGAGACCGTTTGTGAGACCAGTGCTCAGCCGATGTGGGCGATGCTGGCGATTTCGATCAGGGCTTCGGGTTTCACCAGCCCGCACTGGATGCAGTAACGGGCCGGTTTCTCCCCTGCGAAGTACTCGGCGTACACCTCGTTGACCTTGGCGTAGTCGGCCCAGTCACGAATCATGATCATGTTGAAGGTGACGTCATCCATCGTGCCGCCCGCGGTTTCGACCACGCTTTTGATGGTTTCCAGTACGTGCCGAGTCTGTGCGGTCGCGTCGCCGACGTGCACCACATTGTTGTCCTTGTCGAACGGCAAGGTGCCGGAGACATACAGCACGCCGTCGGCCATCGAACCCGGCACAAACGGGGCAATGGGCTTGGTGGTGCCGGCAGGAATAATCGCTTTCTTGGTCATGCAAAGGTCCTCACAAAGGTTGCCCGAAAGGGCTGAAAGTGGTGCAGAAGTCATCGACGCTGGATACCCAGCCGAAGAACGTTTCGATGTTGAACAGGGCGGCCTGCTGGGCGAATTCCGGACCTGCCTGATGGGTGGCATCTGCCAGCACCACACCGAAATACTCCAGGTGGAAGCCGTCACGCAGGGTCGATTCGACGCAGACATTGGTCGCGATGCCGGTGAACACCAGGTTGCGAATACCGCGACTGCGCAACACGCTGTCGAAACTGGAATTGAAAAAGCCGCTGTAACGGATTTTCGGCACCACGATGTCGCCTGGCTCGGGCTTCAGCTCGTCGACCAGTTGATAGTCCCAGCCGCCCTTGGCCAGCAATTGCCCTTCGAGTTCCGGGCGTTTGCGCATGGTTTTCAAGGCGTTGGACTTGTGCCAGTTCGGCGAACCGGGGCCACCGGCCTCGACGTAGTCCGGGTCCCAGCCGTTCTGGAAAAAGATCACCGGCATGCCAGCGGCTCGTGCAGCTGCGCAGGCCCGCTTGATGTTGGCGATGACCGGCCCGGTGCTGCTGACATCGAACCCGGCCAGGTCCAGATAACCGCCGAGCGATGCGTAGGCATTCTGCATGTCAACCACCACCAGCGCCGTTTCGCCGAGCTTCATACGCAGCGCTTCGGGCCGCGCCGGCAGCACACGGGCAGGCTGATCATCCTGCGGCAGGTCGACGCCTGCGACGCTTACCGGAGCGGTCATCAAACCACCTCCTTGAGCTGGGTGATGTGCGTGCGGCTGGTCATCAATGGCTGGATTTTCTGCCCGAAATCTTCGACGCCTTTCACAAAATCATCGAAGGTCAGCATCACGCCTTGAGTACCCGGCACACTGGCGACTTCGTCGAGCATCTTCGCCACGTTGGCCCACGAGCCCACCAGCGTGCCCATATTGATATTGACCGCTGAGGTCGGGTCGGCCATCTGCCGCAGGTTCGATCCTGCGCTCTTGTCCGCCGCGCCTTTTTCGCTCAACCAGGCGATGGCTTCTTCATCGGCGCCTGCTTTTATGTGGTCCCAGCGAGCCCGTGCGGCCTCATCGGTGTCGTCGGCGATGATCATGAACAGCACGCAGGAAGTCACGTTACGCCCGGTTTTTTCGTTGGCTTCGATCAGTTTCTGTGCGGTCGGCGCGAAAGCGGTGGGGGTATTCACGCCTTTGCCGAAGCAGAAGTTGTAGTCGGCGTATTGCGCCGAGAATGCCATGCCGGCTTCGCTCTGACCGGCGCAGATCAGCTTCATGTCGGCCTGCGGGCGCGGGCTCACGCGGCAGTCCTGCATGCTGAAATGCTCGCCCTTGAAGTCGCTGCTGCCGTTGGCCCACAGGTCGCGCAGGACCTGGGCGTATTCGGCGAGGTATTGGTAACGGGTGTGGAAAAACTCGTCGCCGGGCCACAGGCCCATCTGCTCGTACTCAGGCTTTTGCCAGCCGGTGACCAGGTTGATCCCGAAGCGCCCGTTGGAGATCGAATCGATGGTCGAGGCCATGCGCGCTGCGATGGCAGGCGGAATGGTCAAAGTGGCCACGGTGGCGAACAGCTGGATTTTGCTGGTCACTGCCGCCAGCCCCGCCATCAGCGTGAAAGACTCCAGGTTGTGCTCCCAGAACTCGGTCTTGCCGCCAAAGCCGCGCAGTTTGATCATCGATAACGCAAAGTCGAAACCGTAGCTTTCGGCTGTCTGCACGATCTGTTTGTTCAGCTCGAACGTCGGCATGTACTGCGGTGCGTTGCTGGAAATCAGCCAGCCGTTGTTGCCGATGGGGATGAAGATACCGATGTCCATATGAGGCCTCTCTGCGTTGATCGATGCGTGCCAGAGCACTTGATCGATCGTTTGCATTAAGCGGGCCAATAATTTTTATTGTTTTTATTCAATCAGTTACAAATAAAAATCGTTTTTAGTAGACCATTTGGTCTGAATCAGAGCACTTGGTTTGTGCAGGGCGCACGCAGATGGGGCAGGGTTGATCGGGCAGGGAATCCATATCGACAAAATAGCTGCGCCCGTTAAGATGCCCGCTCATTTCGGCATCACTGGATGGATGTGCGTGAACAAGAAACCTCCCGTGACGGAGCCCGCGAGCAAGCGCGGACGCAAGGTCAAGCCCGAAACCGTGGTCAAGACCACCCGCGAGCCCAGCGCCACGTCTCTGAAGCGGCGCATGCGCCTGATGGAAGGCAAGCGCACCCTGATTCTCGATGCCGCGCTGGAGATCTTTTCCCGCTACGGCGTGCACGGCAGCAGCCTGGATCAGGTCGCGAGCCTGGCGGATGTGTCCAAGACCAACCTGCTGTATTACTTCAGCAGCAAGGATGACCTTTACCTGAACGTGCTGCGTCAGTTGCTTGAAGTCTGGCTCAGCCCGCTGGTGCATTTCACCGCCGACAAAGAGCCGGTGCAGGCCATCGGTGCCTATATCAAGGCCAAGCTCGAGATGTCCCGCGATCATCCGGCTGAGTCACGGTTGTTCTGCATGGAAGTGATGCAGGGCGCGCCGCTGATTCAGGGCGAACTGCAGCACCCGTTGCGCGATACGGTGCAGGCCAAGGTGGCGGTGATCCAGCACTGGATCGACAGCGGCCAGTTGGCCCCGATCAACCCGCATCACCTGATTTTCACCCTGTGGGCGACCACTCAGCATTACGCTGACTTTCGCACCCAGGTCGAGGCCGTGACCGGAAAAACGCTGGATGATCCGGTGTTTTTCGAGGAAGTGCTGGCCAGCCTGCGCAGCATGGTCCTGGATGGCATCCTGCCGCGTACGGCCTGAAAAATTGCGCGTGCCCAGACACGCGCACCCCGGACGCGCAGCAAATGGGCGGCATGCACAAACCAAGTGCTCTGATTCAGACCATTTGATCTGTTTTCGGCTGGGCGATCGCGTCAGCTCGTTGTTCCATAGCGTTTTTCCGGTAGTGGCATGGATGCTGCTAAAGCCTGAGAGTCGGCCTCGTATTGTCCTCATCGGCCATTACCCTCAGGAAAACGTCTATGTACAAGAAACTGTTGCCCGGGACATTGTGTGCGGCTGTCGCGTTCGGGGCCGCCGGCTTCGCTCAGGCCGAGGGTTTGACCCTCAAGGGGCCTGCGAAAATCGTCATGGTGTACATCAGCCCGCGCAATGACGGCGGCTGGACTCAGGCATTCGATGAGGCGCGGCTCAAGCTTGAAAAGGATCTGGACACAAAAATCCAGTTCGTGGAAAGCGTGCCCGAAAACGCTGCAGCCATTACGCCCGTTGTTGATCGTCTGATCGCGCGGGGTGCCAATGTGATTGTCGGCACCGCATTCGGTTATTCCGACACCTTCCTTGCGCTGGCGAAAAAATACCCGGACGTGGCCTTTCTGAACGGCTCGGGCACCACCAACGCCGCCAACCTCGAATCGTTTTATGGCCGTACCTACGAGAGCCAGTACCTGTGCGGCATGGCGGCAGGCGCTGCGTCGAAAACCGGCAAGCTGGGCTTCGTCGCCGCCAACCCGTTTGGCCAGGTCAACTGGACCATCAATGCCTACGAGCTGGGCGCGCGGCAGACCAACCCGAAAGCCACGGTCACGGTGATCTACACCGGGGCCTGGAACGACCCGGTCAAAGAGCGCGCCGCGACCATGGCGTTGATCGACAACGGTGTGGATGTGGTCGGCCAGCACGTCGACAGCCCGACACCACAGATCGTCGCCCAGGAGCGCGGTATTCATGGCACCGGTCACCATCGCGACCTGAGCGAATTTGCCCCCAAAGCCACTGTCTGTTCGTCGGTCTGGGTCTGGGACCGTTTTCTCGGCCCTGAGCTGAAGAAAATCATCGCTGGCAACTGGACCCCGGCCGCCAACGGCGCGCTGTTGTCGATGCAGCAGGGCGGCACTGATATCACCTTGACCGGCGACCCGATCATTTCCGCTGAAAACCGCAAGAAGATCGAAGCCGAGCGCGCCGAACTGCTGGCGGGCAAGAAAATCGTCTACAGCGGCCCGTTGGCGGACCGTGACGGCAAAGAGCGGGTTGCAGCCGGGAAGCAGTTGTCCGACCCGGATCTATGGAAAATGGACTGGTTTGTCGAAGGCGTGAAGACTCAACAATGAGTCAGGTCAATGCGCTGCAACTGACCGGCATCAGCAAGTCGTTCGATGGTTTCAAGGCGCTGATCGATGCCGACTTCACCGCGTGTTGGGGCGAAGTGCACGCGCTGCTGGGCGAGAATGGTGCAGGCAAGTCCTCGCTGATGAACATCGCTGCGGGGCTGTATGCGCCAGAGACCGGCACGCTGATGCTCGACGACAACCCGGTTCAGCTTCAGGGCCCCAAGGACGCCAGCCGCTACCGGATCGGCATGGTTCACCAGCATTTCAAGCTGGTGAAGCCTTTTACGGTGGCGCAGAACATCCTGTTGGCTCTGCCTGAGCAACCCGGCGAAGGCAGTTATCGCAAGCGTCTGCGCATGCTGGAGCAGGACATCGTCCGCAAGGCTGAAGAACTGGGCTTTGCGATTGACCCAAGCCGGGTTGTCGACAGCCTGTCGGTCGCCGAGCAACAGCGCGTCGAGATTCTCAAAGTGCTGCTGGCCGGTGCCCGTATCCTGATTCTCGATGAGCCCACCGCTGTGCTGACCGACCAGGAGGCCGAGCGCTTGTTGTTGACCGTGCAAGCCTTTGCCCGGCAGGGCGCGGCGGTAATTCTGGTGACGCACAAGATGGCCGACGTCAAACGCTATGCCGACCGGGTCACTGTCATGCGCGGCGGGCGCACGATCCAGACGCTTGATCCGCAGCGTGTCAGCGTCGAGCAACTGGTGCAGTTGACGGTGGGCGAGTCGGTGCCGGTCGCGGCCCATCATCCGGCGGTGCCTGGCGAGGTGCGCTTGCAGGTGAAGGATTTGCGCAGCGTCGGCGGCAGCGCGCTGAACGGCGTGAACATGACCCTGCGCGCCGGGCAGATCTACGGCATCGCCGGTGTGGGCGGCAATGGTCAGGCGGAACTGGCCAACGCATTAATGGGGCTGCCGCAGGCGACCGAGGGTGACATTCATCTGGCGCCCTTCGGCGACCTGCGCAACGCCTCGGCCGAACAGCGTCGGCAATTGCGCATTGCTTCTATTCCAGCGGATCGCTACGGCGCAGCGCTGGCCGGTTCGCTGTCGGTGGCGGAGAACTTCGGCATCGGCAACATTCACAGCGGCCAGTACGGTTCGTTCTGGCGGCTGGGTTACAAACGTTTGAAGCAGGACGCGCAGCGTGCGGTCGAGTCGTTCGATGTGCAGGGCGTGCGTTCTCTCGATCAGAAAGCTGCACTGTTGTCGGGCGGCAACGCACAGAAACTGGTGATTGCCCGGGAATTCAGCCGCGACCCGCAACTGGTGCTGGTGCACAGCCCGAGCCGTGGCCTGGACGTACGCGCCACGCAAGCTGTGCACGACCGACTGCGGGCCGCACGAGACGCAGGTGCTGCAGTGCTGTTGATCAGCGAAGACCTTGATGAAGTACTGGCCCTGGCTGACCGTATCGGTGTGATGAACGGCGGGCGCATCGTCGCCGAGTTCGATCATCCCGCCGACCGTCAGGCCATCGGCAAAGCGATGGTGAGCCATGACTGAACTCGCGCAACCCCCTCTGACGGCTCCGATAACAGCACGGCAACCGTTGCTGGCAAGGCGTTACACGCTGGAACTCCGGCAGCAGACCGGTTGGCCCTTGCAGGCCCTGATTATTGCTCTGGCGTTGGTCGTCGGCCTGGCGATCTGTACCGTAATCCTGATTCTGGCGGGTGTGCCTGCGAACGAACTGCTCAATGAATTCGTGGTTCAGACGGTATTCGATGCGCAAAACTTCAAGGCCGTGCTGTTTCAGGCCTCACCGATGATCATGGTCGGCCTGGCCGGTTGCATGGCATTTCGTGCGCGTTTCTGGAACCTGGGGCTGGAAGGCCAGATGATCTGGGGCGCGATTGGCGCCACGGCGATTTCACTGTTTCAAGTAGGACCGGAGTTTTTGCGTCTGCCGCTGATGATGGCGGCAGCGGTAGTCTGCGGGTTGCTGTGGAGCCTGGGGCCGGTGCTGTTGAAGCTCAAATGGCAGGTCAACGAGATCATCTCGACCCTGATGCTCAACTACATTGCCGCTAACTTCCTGCTGCATCTGGTGTATGGCAGCTGGAAAGACCCGCGAGACAACTTCCCATACTCGCCTGCATTCCAGAGCTTCGAGCGTTTGCCCGATCTGTTTGCCGGGTACAACGCCGCAATTGTGCTGGCATTGCTGGTCACCGGTCTGACCCTGTGGTTCGTCGGCATCTCCCGCGCCGGCTTGTACCTGCGCTTTGTCGATGCCAACCCCAGGGTCGCCGGGGCCGTCGGCGTGCCGGTGCGCAAGATGATCATCGGCACTGTGTTGCTGTCCGGCGGCCTGGCGGGGTTGGCGGGTTTTGTTGTGACCTCGGGGCAGGAAGGCCGGCTGACTCAATCGTTCTATCAGGGCTACGGCTTTTCCGGGATTCTGATCGCCTTTCTGGCCCGCAACAACCCGGTCGCCGCGACGATTGTTGCGCTGCTGATCGCCATGTTGTTCGTCGCCGGGCGCAACTTGCAGGTGTTTTATCAGATTCCGTTTTCGATGGTGCAATTGATCCAGGCGATCCTGGTGATCTGCGTTGCGTCATCTGACTTTTTCATCCGCCATCGCCTGCGGCGCATTCAGGCAGGAGAACGTTGATGGAGCTTATTTCCCACTGGCTGGGCAGCGCGCCGGATTTCGCCGTGCCATTTGCGCTGGCCGCGCTGGGCCTGATCCTTATCGAACGCAGCGGTGTGCTGGCACTCGGGGTCGAGGGGCTGATGCTGGTCGGCGCGCTGGCGGGCATCGGCATGCAGTTGAGCGTGGGGTCGCCGGGGCTTTCGCTGTTGGCGTCGATGGCGGCGGCGGGTGTGGTGTCGTTGCTGTTCGCGCTGATGGTGCTGGTGCTGCGCATCAATCAGGTGATCGCCGGGCTGGCGCTGGTGTTCTTTTGTCAGGGGCTGACCGGGTTGCTGGGCACGTTGCTCGGCTGGACCAATCGCCCGGTCAATGGCTTGCAGGCGGTCGAGCTGTGGCCGTTGTCCGAGTTGCCGGTGGTGGGCAAGTTGTTCGTCCAGAACCCGTTGGTGTACCTGACCGTGGTGATCTTCATTGCGGTGGTCTGGCTGCTTGATCGCACCCGCACCGGGTTGCGCTTGCGTGCGGTCGGCGAAAACCCTCAGGCCGCCGATGCGGCGGGTATCTCGGTGTTGGGCTATCGCCTGGCGGCGATTGTGGCGGGGTCGGCGCTGATGGGGCTGGCTGGGGGATTTATTGCCGTGCTGAGCACCAAGATGTGGATCGCGGACATGACTGGCGGGCGCGGCTGGATTGCGGTGTCGCTGGTAATCTTCGCGCGCTGGTCGCCGTGGCGTGCGCTGGCCGGTGCCTTGCTGTTCGGCGGTATCGAAGCGCTGATTCCGCAACTGGCGGCGATGGGTGTGCGTCTGCCTCAGTATTTCGTGCTGATGACGCCGTACGCGGTCACGTTGCTGGTCATGGTCTGGGTGGCGAGCGGCAAGCGTCAATCCATGAGCCAGCCGGGCGCTTTGGGCGAGCCTTTCATTCGCGAGGAGCGACGCTGACCAACAGGCCCGCGAGCCTGCACAGCGGGCGGTTCAGCCGGGGTTAAGGAATTTTTGACAGTCGGCATGCTCTAATCGGCTTACCAGCGTTCGTCAAAACCAGGAGCTCCTGAATGTTTACCTCGCGTCGTTTGATCATTGTTGCCACTGCCGTCGCCTTGCTTTCCGGCTGTGCGACCTCCAATCCGTATGACAATCAAGGCCAGGCGCAAAGCTCCGGTGGCATGAGCAAAACGGCCAAATACGGCGGGCTCGGCGCTCTGGCCGGTGCGGTAGCCGGTGCGGCTATCGACCATAACAACCGTGGCAAAGGCGCACTGATCGGCGCAGCCGTTGCGGGCGCTGCGTCGGCAGGTTATGGTTACTACGCTGACAAACAGGAAGCCGCGCTGCGCGCGAGCATGGCCAACACCGGCGTCGAAGTGCAGCGTCAGGGTGATCAGATCAAGTTGATCATGCCGGGCAACATCACCTTCGCGACCGATTCCTCAGCCATTGCCAGCAGCTTCTATTCGCCGCTGAACAACCTGGCGAACTCGCTCAAGCAGTTCAACCAGAACAACATTGAAATCATTGGCTACACCGACAGCACCGGCAGCCGTCAGCACAACATGGACCTGTCGCAACAACGTGCTCAAAGCGTAGCGACCTACCTGACTTCCCAGGGTGTCGACCAATCTCACCTGTCAGTCCGTGGCGCAGGCCCTGACCAGCCTATCGCCAGCAACGCCGACGCCAACGGCCGCGCCCAGAATCGTCGCGTAGAGGTCAACCTCAAGCCGATTCCGGGCCAGCAGTACTGATCGATGCCGCTGCGCCCGCAGACTGGTTGAATGCGGGCAACGTGGGAGCGAGCTTGCTCGCGAAGGCGATGACCTCTTCGCGAGCAAGCTCGCTACCACACGTCAATATCAGTGCTGCGCCGGATACTGCTCATGCAGTCTGTCCAGCAGCCGGTCTTTCTCTTCCCATAACGCGTTGATCCACTGCTGGAATTCCAGACGGTATTCGCCGTCCTGGTCGTAGTTCTTGCCGAGGAACTGCGGTGGGATTCTGATTTCTTCAAAGTGGGCGACCACCTCTTTCACGTTGCCGCACAGCAGGTCCCAGTAACCAGGTTGCCCGCCTGGATAGTGGATGGTCACATTGATGATCGACTCCAGCTGTTCACCCATCGCGTCCAGCACGAAGGCGATGCCGCCCGCCTTGGGTTTGAGCAGGTGGCGAAAGGGCGACTGCTGTTGCGCATGCTTGCCGGCGGTGAAGCGTGTGCCCTCTGCGAAATTGAAAATCCCCACTGGGTTGTGGCGAAATTTTGCGCAGGTGCGGCGGGTGGTTTCCAGGTCCTTGCCTTTCTTTTCCGGGTGTTTCGCCAGGTAGGCCTTGGAGTAGCGCTTCATGAACGGAAAGCCCAAGGCCCACCACGCCAGACCAATCACCGGGACCCAGATCAGCTCCTGCTTGAGGAAGAATTTCAGCGGACGAATGCGCCGGTTGAGCACGTATTGCAGCACCATGATGTCGACCCAGCTCTGATGGTTACTGGTGACCAGGTACGAATGTTTGTAATCGAGCCCCTCCAGCCCGCTCAACTGCCAACGGGTGTGGCACAGCAGCCTGATCCAGGCGTTGTTGGTGCCGATCCAGGTTTCATGGATATGGCTCATCAGCCAGTCGGTGAAACGTTGGGCGGCGGAAAAGGGCAGGCAGATCTTGAGGAGGGTGACCGCGAACAGCACCGTGCAACAGACGATGGTGTTAAGCGCCAACAGCAGCGAGGCAATGACGCCGCGCAATGGGGCAGGCAGGAAATCCATGAACGACAAGGCTCCGCAAAGTGGTCGGACGCCTCAGGCGGGCCTGTGGCGTCGTCAGGTTGTATCAGGAAAGTGTGTCGGCCTGTATCGCCGTCAGTGCGATGGTGTAGACGATGTCATCGACCTGCGCGCCACGTGGCAGGTCGTTCACCGGTTTGCGCAGGCCTTGCAGCATCGGGCCCAGGCTTACACAGTCGGCGCTGCGTTGCACCGCCTTGTACGTGGTGTTGCCAGTGTTGAGGTCTGGAAACACGAACACATTGGCGCGTCCTGCCACCTGACTGTCCGGGGCCAGTTGCCGGGCGACGTGTTCGTTGGCGGCGGCATCATACTGCAGCGGTCCGTCGATCAATAGATCGCGGCGGGTTTCGCGTGCCAGTTGCGTTGCCTCGCGAACTTTCTCGACTTCTTCACCGCTGGCCGAATTGCCGCTGGAATAACTAATCATCGCCACGCGGGGCGAGATGCCGAACGCAGTGGCCGAATCGGCGCTTTGCAGGGCGATCTCGGACAGTTCGCTGGCGCTTGGGTGAGGATTCATGATGCAGTCGCTATACATCAGCACCTGCTCGGGAAACAGCATGAAAAACACCGACGACACCAGCGTGCAGCCCGGCGCGGTCTTGATCAGTTGCAGGGCCGGGCGGATGGTGTTGGCCGTGGAATGAACCACGCCGGACACCAGCCCGTCTACCTCATCGAGTGCCAGCATCACCGTGCCGATCACTACGGGGTCTTCAAGCTGTTGCTCGGCCATCGGCGCGTTCAGGCTTTTGCTCTTGCGCAGTTCGACCATCGGCGCGACATAGCGCTCGCGAATCAGGTCCGGGTCGAGAATCTCCAGCCCCGGTGGCAGCTCGATGCCATGTGCCTGCGCAACCGCCTGCACCTCTTCGGGCCTGGCCAGTAACACACAGCGAGCGATACCGCGCGCCTGACAGATCGCCGCGGCCTGAATGGTCAGCGGTTCGTTGCCTTCGGGTAGCACGATGCGTTTATTGGCCGCCTGGGCGCGCTGAATCAACTGATAGCGGAACACCGCAGGTGACAGGCGCAGCTCTCGTGGGGTGCCGCAGCGCTGGTGCAGCCAGCTGGCGTCCAGATGACTGGCGACGAAATCGGTGATGATTTCCGCGCGCTCTCGGTCATCGATGGGGATTTCCTTGTTCAACTGATTGAGGCGGTTGGCCGTGTCATAGGAGCCAGTGCTCACCGACAGCACCGGCAGGCCGGCCTGAAGCGCGCCCCGGCACAGTTCCATGATGCGCGGGTCGGGCACGGTATCGCTGGTCAACAGCAGGCCTGCCAGCGGTACGCCATTGATCGCTGCCAGGCTCACGGCGAGGATGATGTCGTCGCGGTCGCCCGGGGTTACGACCAATACGCCGGGCTTGAGCAGCGGCACGGTATTGAGCACCGTGCGCGCACAGATGATGATTCTCGACATGCGCCGTTGATCGTAGTCGCCCGCATTCAGCACCTGAGCGCCCAGCAACTCGGCCACATCACGGGTACGCGGCGCATTGAGTTCGGCGCGGTAGGGAATGCAGCCCAACAGCCGGAAATCGCCGTTGCGCAGCAGCGGCGAATGTTCTTTAAGGCGCGCAGCAAAGACTTCAATGCTCTCTTCGGTGCGCACTTTATTGAGGATGACGCCCAATACTTTTGGGTCCTTGGGGCCGCCAAACAGCTGCGCCTGCAGCTCGACCCTTCCCGACAGCTCGGTCAGGACCTCGTTTTCCGGCGCGGAAACCAGTATCACTTCGGCGTCCAGGCTCTTGGCCAGGTGCAGGTTGACCCGTGCGGCATAGCTCGCGCTGCGGGTCGGGACCATGCCTTCGACCACCAGCACATCCTTGCCGACGGCTGCCTGCTGATAAAGATTGATGATTTCTTCGAGCAGTTCGTCCAGCTGGCCATCGCCCAGCATGCGTTCGACGTGCGCCAGACCCAGCGGTTTGGGCGGTTTCAGGCCGTGAGTACGGGCCATCAGCTCGGTCGAGCGTTCAGGGCCGAGATCGCCGGGGTGCGGTTGCGCTATCGGTTTGAAGAAACCTACCTTCAAGCCCGCACGCTCAAGCGTGCGCACCAGGCCCAGGCTAATGGAGGTCAACCCCACACCAAAATCCGTGGGGGCAATGAAAAACGTCTGCATACGGGGTTCTCGATTGGGCAGTGCAAGGGGCGCAGCAGATATGGAACAGCGGCCGGCCAAAAAAGTCAGGAAATCGTCTAACGCGAGTTCTCGGTGCCAAGACTATCGTTATCTGCGGCGTTCGCACACCAGCCGCAACAAAACACCTGACCTGTCATCCGTTGACGCTGTACAGGGTCCAGAACCCAGGCGCGCGACTGCCATGGCGGCTGATGGCGCAGGTGCTGAGTGTGGCCACAGGACAGCAGCACAAACCAGTGTCCTTCTTCATCCTGGCTCAAGCCAATAACCGTTGAACTTTCCAATCCGGGCCGTCTGTCAGAGTTGCGTTCGCTTTCGGGCGATTGCTTGGTTAAACTTGCTCGTTCTTCAATCTTAAGCAAAAGGTCTTGTCCCCATGCCGATCGCCGCCAATAAGGCTGTCTCCATTGACTATACCCTGACCAACGACGCTGGTGAGGTCATCGACAGCTCTGCCGGTGGTGCGCCGCTGGTTTACCTGCAAGGTGCAGGCAACATCATTCCGGGCCTGGAAAAAGCTCTGGAAGGCAAGGAAATCGGCGACGAGCTCAAAGTTGCCGTCGAGCCGGAAGACGCCTACGGTGAATACTCGGCCGAGCTGGTCAGCACCCTGAGCGCCAGCATGTTCGAAGGTGTCGACAAGCTTGAAGTCGGCATGCAGTTCCACGCTTCGGGTCCGGACGGCGGCATGCAGATCGTGACCATCCGCGATCTGGATGGCGATGACGTGACTGTTGACGGCAACCACCCGCTCGCAGGTCAGCGCCTGAACTTCGACGTGAAAGTTGTGGCTATTCGCGACGCCAGTGAAGAAGAAATGGCTCACGGCCATGTTCACGGTGAAGGCGGTCATCAACACTGATTTGTGCTGCTAGGCTCAGGTCACTGAAAAGGCGCCCTGGCTGTTCTGCGATGACGACTTTCGTTGCGCGTTCGGTCATGGTGCCTTTTCAGGTTGTGGCCAGGGTTATTTGTTTCAAAAGGGGTTCTCATGAGTGCTTTTCACGACATCAGATTGAAAGCGCTGGGTGGTCAGGAACTGCCGCTGGCGGATTTCAAGAACAAGGTGGTTCTGGTCGTCAACGTCGCCTCCAAATGCGGGCTCACACCGCAGTACGCAGCACTTGAAAACCTGTATCAGCAATACCGGGACAAGGGGCTGGTGATATTGGGCCTGCCCTGCAACCAGTTTGCTGGCCAGGAACCCGGCACCGAGCAGGAAATCGCCGAATTCTGCCAGCTCAATTACGGCGTGACTTTCCCGTTGGGCGAAAAACTCGACGTAAACGGGCCGAACCGTCATTCGCTTTATCGCTTGCTGGCGGGCGAGGGCGCGGAGTTTCCAGGGGACATCACCTGGAATTTCGAAAAGTTTCTGGTGGGCAAAAACGGTGGGGTCAGCGCACGGTTCTCACCGCGTACTGCACCGGACGATCCTGCAGTGATCCAGGCCATCGAAAAGGCTCTGTCGCACAACTGATCGCATGGCCTGGGCAGCCTGTATCGCCTGCCCGGCTATCTTGCGCTGAACCCAACGCTTCTTGACTCAAATAAGCAGGATGAATAGTGCTGGGCTCTGACTGACGCCCGGCGATATTCTGCGCGCCTGATCTGGCGCATGTCGCCGTACAGCCATCGACCCTTTTTCCCTTGGAGTCCCGCATGTCGGCTGCAGCCTTGTTCACACCTTTTCGTCTGGGCGGTCTGGAACTGTCGTCGCGCGTGGTCATGGCACCCATGACCCGTTCGTTCTCGCCGGGTCATGTGCCCAACTCGAAAGTCATCGAGTATTACCGTCGCCGGGCGGCGGCCGGTGTAGGGCTGATCATTACCGAAGGCACGACGGTCAATCACCCGGCGTCCAACGGCTACCCCAACGTTCCGCAGTTTTTCGGCGATGCGCCGCTGGCCGGCTGGAAGAAAGTAGTGGATGCAGTGCACGCCGAGGGCGGCAAGATCGCCCCGCAGCTCTGGCATGTGGGTGCTGTCCGTCGTCTGGGCACCGAACCCGACGGCAGCATCCCGGCGTATGGCCCGATGGAGAAGGTCAAGGACGGCCAGGTGCTGGTGCACGGTATGAGCAAACAGGATATCGACGAGGTCGTCGCAGCCTTTGCCCAGGCCGCAGCCGACGCAAAGGCGATTGGCATGGACGGCGTCGAAATTCACGGGGCTCACGGTTATCTGGTCGATCAGTTCTTCTGGGAGGGCAGCAATCAGCGCAGTGACGAGTACGGTGGCAGCCTGGCCAATCGTTCACGATTTGCTATCGAACTGATCAAGGCCGTACGCGCTGCTGTTGGGCCGGACTACCCGATCATCTTCCGTTTCTCACAATGGAAACAGCAGGATTACAGCGCACGGCTGGTGCAGACGCCTGAGGCGTTGGGCGAATTTTTGCAACCGCTGTCCGATGCAGGCGTGGACATCTTTCACTGTTCTACCCGGCGTTTCTGGGAGCCTGAGTTCGAAGGCTCCGAGCTGAACCTGGCGGGCTGGACGCGCAAGCTGACCGGCAAACCGACGATCACAGTCGGCAGCGTAGGGCTGGATGGCGAGTTTCTGCAGTTCATGGTCAATACCGAAAAAGTCGCACAACCTGCCAGCCTCGAAAACCTGCTGGAGCGGCTGGGCAACGACGAATTTGATCTGGTGGCGGTAGGGCGTGCGCTGCTGGTCGACCCGGACTGGGCGGTGAAAGTCCGCGAAGGCCGTGAGCAGGACATCCTGCCTTTCAGTCGAGAGGCACTGACGACACTGGTCTGATGGTTTTGTCGTTTGTCTGCCTGAGCGTTTTGCTGCTTTCGTTCGGGCAGGCGTCACGCAACTGTCGCTCGAACTGATCGATGATAGCCGTCCAGCCTTGGCGGCTGGCGTGCTGCCTGGCGTTCAAGCGCACTCGTCGCAGGTTTTCACTGTCTTCAAGCAGCCAGCGTGCCGCATCAACAAAAGCCGTTTCGTCGCCCGGCATCGCCAGCGCGCCGTTGTGGCCATGGCGAATATGCTGGCCGGCAGCGGCTTCGTCATAAGCAACGACGCCCAGCCCTGACGCCAATGCTTCCAGCACCACATTGCCAAAGGTTTCGGTCAGGCTCGGGAACAGAAACATATCGGCCGAGGCGTAGTGCGTCGCCAGCACTTCACCGCGCAGTGTGCCGCAGAAGATCGCGTCCGGAATCTGCTGTTCAAGCTCGCTGCGCTGAGGCCCATCGCCGACGACGATCAGCTTGATGGTGCGTTGCGGATAACTGCTCTTGAGCGCCTCGAAACCAGTCTTGAGCAGCCCGAGGTTTTTTTCCGGCGCAAGGCGGCCGACATGGATGACCCCGATATCCCCTGTTTGCAGGCCCCAGCTTTCGCGTAATGCCTGCGAACACCGGGAGGGGTTGAACAGTTGGCTGTCGACGCCGCGAGACAGCAGCTCGATCCTTTCAAAGCCACGCCGCTCCAGCTCGACCTTCTGGCTGACGCTCGGCACCAGCGTGACGCGCGAACGGTTGTGAAACCAGCGCAGGTAGTGGGTCAGCAGGCGGGTGATGAACCCCATGCCGTATTGCTGCGTGTATTGCGGAAAATTGGTATGAAAGCCGCTGATCACCGCAATCCCCAAGCGCCGCGCTGCCCGCAGCGCCGACAGCCCCAGCGGGCCTTCGGTGGCGATATACAACACGTCAGGCCTGCGCCGCTGCCAGCGTCGCAAAAGCTTGTGCATCGAAGACTGACCCCACTGCAGCCCCGGATAACCCGGTATAGGCCAGCCACGGCACAGCATCAGGTCATCGGCAGCCCCGGAGTTGATCTCGTCGTTCTGGCGCGGCCGAACCAGCTCGACCCGATGCCCGCGCAACCGCAACCCGTCACAAAGCCGCCCCAGGGTATTGGCAACGCCGTTGATCTCGGGAGTAAAGGTTTCAGTGATCAGGGTGACATTAAGAATCTGGCTCATGAGAGCAGTTTCGGCGGGTAATATTTCGATTATGTGGCGGTTGTGTGAACTTCAATGGCTTCACCGCAACCGCGAAGGTTTATTTCAACCGGCGACTTTGCGGGTCGGCGATTCGCTCCATCGCCGCTGGTCTCGGAAGAAAGTCCTTGTCGTCGATGACAGAGGTGCGTTGTTCAAGGCTCATGTTGTTCATAAAAAAGGTCGAGCGCGGCAGGGCCTGTTTGCCCAGCGTTGCAGATTCGCTCGCCGTAAGGTCTCCGACCCTTTGGCTCAATATCTGAGCAAACCTGTCTGATCGAGATTGCGGGAGGGTCTCGAGACCGGCAGGTCGGGTGGTGTTGATTGCTCTGGCTGTTGCGGTATTTACGGTGTTTTCCATTGCTCTACAGCTCCTGTTGTTTAGAGGCAATAGAGCAAGCGCAATGCCAATATGGATAATTGGTTTGGTCCTACACACTTGAGTCAAGCGAGCGGGGTGCTGATTTAGTTAGCCTACAGAAACGGACTACATTACACTTTTTGAAACGCTCAACGTTTGGTTTTTAGCGGCAACGGTTTGCCGCCAGCCAGTTAGATGCTTTTTGGCTTTGATTGTAAGGCTTGGAGTTTTCTTTTGTAGGAAGCGTCTTTATGTTTGTCTTTTTTGCAGGGTTTCTGTTGGTCTGATAGTATTGGCCCCTTTTCAGAAGGACGTGAAATGTCAGGTTTAATATATGCGCCCCCGAAAGCCAGCCTGGATAAGGATGAGTCAGACAGTGGCGGCCCGGAGTTTTATGTCGTGTCGTTACAGAAGTTTTTCATTCTGTATTTTTTGACGTCGGGTTTTTTCGCGACTTACTGGTTTTATCGAAACTGGTCGCTGAACAAGAAGTTTTCGGGCAGCAATGTGTGGCCTGTTGCGCGCGTGATCTTTGCCGTTATTTACGCTTTTCCACTGTTTCTTACGGTGGATAAAAGTCTGCGGCGGCAGGGTCTTGGTCACATGGCGTACTGGGCGGTTAGCGCCTCGGTGCTGCTGGCATTGACCATTGCGGGAATCCTGCTGGCGCAGGGTGTGTCAGGGAATTTGCGATTCGAACTGGTCGGTGGCTGGCTGGTATGGGTTGTTCTGCTGGCCACTGCGCAGACGCTTAATATGATGCTGGTACAGTCGAAGATAAATGCCGCCGCGCATGACCCGGACGGGAGCACCAACTCAAGGTTGACGCTTGCCAATGGCTTGTGGATTGTTATCGGATGTGCCATGTGGTTGGTCAGTATACCGACCTATCTTTCCGCTTCTGCTTTAGGCTAGACAGTTTTGATACCAGAAGAAGTACCAGACAGCTAATCCATTAGCTGTCCGGTGCTCTTTCAGGCGTTGTCGTCACTCGGCCTGTCAATCAGAACGATCAGCCCAAGTCATTGACCAGTTGGCCGATCACTTCGCCTACCTTGGCCAGATCCGGTGCAGCCAGGCGATGTTCATCGGCATACGAATAAGCCACGGTGAACAGACCTGCGGTGCGTGTGGAGTAAGACGGAGCGTCTTTCTCAAAAACACGGTTGATTGCTTCGGCAGTCAGGGAGTTGGAGTCGATGACCATGCGTTCTTCAGGATCGTTTACGCCGTTGATGTAAACGTTATCCGGGTCGATCGACCATTCGTCCAATTCACTGACCAGGAAAGCACGGATTTTTTCTTTAGTTGTAGCGTTTTCGGCGGCAAATACAGCTGGGTTTACTGGAGTATTCATGATTTAACTTCCTTGTTAAGTTCATGTGTCGCATGTTCCATGGAAGCGGGCTTCACATGAACGGGTTGGTTGAGGCCCCATTTAACCTCGGCCGAGAGGGGCGGGTGCGGTAGATATATATAGTGAGTGATTTTTTTCGTTTTTCAGGTCTACCGGGCCGTACTGCGCGGCCCGGCATGAAAGGGTCAGTCTCTGGCGTGCGCGATCGGCAAGGCATCCGCCCCGCGCTCACGCACCCAGAACAGCGTTGCGGCGGCTACGGCGGCAGGCATCATCAGCAGGTTGACCACCGGGATCAACAAGGCAACATAGACGATGCCGCCGAAGCTCAGGCTCTGCCAGCGTTTGCTTTTCAGCCAGCCGAGCATCTCGTTCCAGCCCAGTTTATGGTTGTCGGCAGGGTAGTCTATGTACTGGATCGCCATCATCCATACCCCGAACAGCAGCCACAGGGGCGCTGCGATGATGTTGGCCACCGGAATAAAGGACAGGATGAACAGCCCGAGCATGCGTGGCAGCATGTAGCCCAGCTTGCGCGCTTCGCGGGCCAGCGTACGCGGGACCATTGCGACCAGTTCGGCCCAGCTGAAATCCGGCGATTCATCCACGCCGCGAATCACGGCTTCGACTTTTTCGGAGAGGAACCCGTTGAACGGCGCAGCGATGATATTGGCAACCACGGTGAAGGTGAAAAACACCATCAGCAGCACCAGCGCGACAAACAGTGGCCAGAGGATATAGCTGAGAAAGCTCAGCCAGTGAGGCAGGGTGGGCATGAATGTGTCGACCCACAGCTCGAACTGATGCACCGCCAGGTAGATCAGGCCGCAGAACAACACGATGTTGATGCTCAGCGGCAGCAGAACAAACAGGCGCAGGCCAGGGCTGAGGATCAGTTTCAGGCCTTCCCTCAGGTATTGCGGGCCGGTCAGGGCAGGAGCGGGCATGGCAGCCTCCGAATGCTTGAAAGGCGTGACCTTACCGGCTTTGTGATAGCCGTGAAAGGGCTGATGGATGTCAGCGTTCAGGACCGTTTGCTGCGCTCGCCAAGGCTGAGTATTGATGCGAGTACAGCGCTGTGGCTCGGTCACCTTATAGAAGTGACCTATGGGGTGGATTGTGAAACGATATTTCCTTAACCTCTGCTACCCCGATAGGCTTGGCACCAATTTCAGGACCTGTCTCAGGAGTCAGAACTTTCAGGATCCGCCGAGTAGAATGGCACTTCCCCAAGTGTTTCGGCGGTCCTTTTTTATCCAGCTGTTTCGATTGCGGCTTGAACAGTCGGTCGATAGGAGCGTGTCATGTCAGACGTACGTCATTCCCGAGTGATTATTCTCGGCTCCGGCCCTGCCGGCTACAGCGCTGCGGTCTATGCCGCCCGCGCCAACCTCAAGCCACTGTTGATCACCGGCATGCAGGCTGGCGGTCAATTGACCACGACCACCGAAGTCGACAACTGGCCCGGCGACCCTCACGGTCTGACCGGCCCGGCACTGATGGAGCGCATGCGCGAGCACGCCGAGCGTTTCGAGACTGAAATCGTTTTCGACCACATCAATTCCGTCGATCTGGCTGGCAAGCCGTTCAGCCTGCAGGGCGACAGCGCGACCTACACCTGCGACGCACTGATCATCGCCACTGGCGCCAGCGCTCGTTATCTGGGCCTGCCTTCGGAAGAAGCGTTCATGGGCAAAGGTGTTTCGGCCTGTGCGACCTGCGACGGTTTCTTCTATCGCAATCGCGAAGTTGCGGTTGTGGGTGGCGGCAATACTGCTGTGGAAGAGGCGTTGTACCTGGCCAACATCGCCAGCAAAGTGACCTTGGTTCACCGTCGCGAAACCTTCCGCGCCGAGAAGATCCTGATCGACAAGCTGCACGCACGTGTCGCTGAAGGCAAAATCGTTCTCAAGCTAAATGCCACACTGGACGAAGTGCTGGGCGACAACATGGGCGTGACCGGTGCGCGTCTGAAGAACAACGACGGCAGCAGCGACGAGCTGAAAGTCGACGGTGTGTTCATTGCGATCGGCCACACGCCGAACACTTCGCTGTTTGAAGGTCAGTTGGCGTTGAAGGACGGCTACATGGTCGTACACGGCGGCCGTGAAGGCAATGCAACTGCCACCAGCGTTGAAGGTGTATTCGCGGCCGGTGATGTGGCTGACCACGTTTACCGCCAGGCAATCACCTCGGCAGGCGCAGGCTGCATGGCTGCACTGGACGTCGAGCGCTACCTGGACGGTCTGGCAAACGCCACGTTCTGATTGGCATTATGAGCGCGGACCGGGCAATGCTTCGCCCGTCCGCGATCTTCAGAAATGTGGGAGCGGACTTGTCCGCAAGCTGCCGGGAACCGGCAGAAAAACCAGCCGCCTCGGTGTGCCAGACATAGCCGAGGTAGCCTGTTTCAGGACCGCTCCGCGGCCCATCGCAGCCGTCGTAACCTCCGAAAGCTCCCACGCCCTCCGGGCAGAAGCCCTGATTTCCAGTGCCTTCAAACCTTGCGCTTGAGTGGCTCGCCTTCGAATGTCACACCTGCCAGCCCATGCTTGATCAGCGCACGGATATTGCCGTGGTCGCTGCCTTCGGGCGCGGCTTGCACCGAGCGGTAGTGCTCGCCAAATGCCAAGAGCGCCTCTTCATCGCTCAAACCTTCCAGCAGCGCCAGGCCAAGTGTCTTGCAAGACCCTTCGTTCTGCCCGGCAGCATTGTCGACGTTGCCGTTTCTGAACGGCTGAGGCTGATAATCGTAACCGTCTGCGATAAAAGCCAGGGTGTCGGCGAACGCATGTTCGCCGCTGCGCAGGCTGGTGCGCAGGGAATTGATATCAGTCATGTTTGCTTTCCTTGACGAACGCCGCCTGTTGCTCGGCGCTGGCTTCTTTCTGGTAGTTGGCTTTCCACTCGCTGTACGGCATGCCGTAAACCACTTCGCGGGCATCATCCAGGCTGATGTCGATGTGCTTTTCATCAGCGGCGGCCTTGTACCATTTGGACAGGCAGTTGCGGCAGAAGCCGGACAGGTTCATCAGGTCGATGTTCTGGACATCCTTGCGGCTGTCCAGATGCGCGACCAGTCGGCGAAAGGCGGCGGCTTCGAGTTCGAGGCGTTCTTGCTCGGTCATGACGGGCTCTATTCAGGCAATAAGTCGCGCCATGATAAGAGTTTCAGCGTTGACCGGCGAGTGTGATCGACACCGATTCTGCGAAACGCAGCGCATGCGGCTTGTCGACTTCCACTTCGGCGTAGGTCACCGCCTCGTGGCTCATCACCAGGTCCAGCACTTCCTGGGTCAGTCGCTCCAGCAATGCAAAACGATTGCCTTCAACGTGCTGAATGATTGCCTTGGTGATGGTGCGGTAGTTGAGCGCGTGCCCGATATCGTTATCGCGAACAGCCTCCTGCGCCGGGTAGAGAATCGTCAGGTTGATCAGCACATCCTGTTTGTTGACGATCTCGTCCTCGTTGATACCGATGAAGGTGCGCAACCGCAAGTCCTTGACGCGAATGCGCGCGGTACCAGGTTCGAGTCTTGCCATTACGTTCTGCTCCGTCCGATCAATTGCAGAAACTCCATGCGGGTAGTGCTCGACTCACGAAACGCGCCCAGCATGACCGAAGTGTTCATGGTCGAATTCTGCTTTTCGACACCGCGCATCATCATGCACATGTGCTGTGCCTCGATGACCACTGCCACGCCGGCTGCGCCAGTCACCTGCTGAATCGAGTCGGCAATCTGTTTGGTCAGATTTTCCTGAATCTGCAGGCGACGGGCGAACATGTCCACGATGCGGGCGATTTTCGAAAGGCCCAGCACCTTGCCGGTCGGGATATAGGCTACGTGCGCCTTACCGATGAACGGCAGCAGGTGATGCTCGCAAAGCGAATAAAGCTCGATGTTCTGGACGATGACCATTTCATCGTTGTCAGAGGCGAACAGCGCGCCGTTGACAATTTCTTCGACGGTCTGGGTGTAGCCGTGACATAAATACTGCATCGCTTTGGAGGCGCGTTTCGGGGTGTCCAGAAGACCTTCACGCTCTGGGTTTTCACCCAGTTCGAGCAGAATGTCTCGATAGTGCTGTGGCAGGGATGAACTCATCAGAAGGGTCCTCGGGGCGGCTTACTTGACGTGCCGTCCGCCGTTTACGGTCAGTGTTGTGCCGGTGACATAGGTGCTGTCCAGAAGGTAGCGCAGGCTCTGGTAGATCACTTCTGCACCAGGCTCTATGCCCATAGCCGACTTGGCCAGGGCGTTGGCGCGGTAGGCCGCATCGTCCTTGGGTTGAAACATCAACAGCGCCGGTGCTATGCCGTTGACTTTGACAAGCGGGGCGAACCTTGCGGCGAACGACAGGGTGAGGCTTTCCAGCCCGGCCTTGGTTGCGCAATAGGCAATGTGCTTGCTGCTGCCCTTGCGGGTCACGTCATCGCTGATGTGCACGATGTCGGCGACGTCGCTGGCGTGTAACAGTGCCTCGCAATGCAGGTTGATGAGGTACGGGGCGAGCATGTGCACGCTGAACATGCGCGTGAAGTTTTCGGCTTCGTCGCCTGGCGTTTCGGCCAGCCATTCGGACGCGTTGTGCACAATGGCACGCAGGCTTGAGGTATGGGATTTCAACTGCTCGATGAACGCCATGATCGAGGCTTCGCTCGAAAAATCGCCGTGCAGGGTATGCGCACCGGCCTGGCGCAGTTGGGCCACACTGGCGTGTTCGGTTCGGTAACTGATGATGACCTGATGCCCGTGTTCAAGCAGGCGCAGCGCGCAATGCAGGCCCACGCGCTGGCTGGCGCCGGTAATCAGGATCGGTGCAGAAGATAATGCCATCGACAGCTCACGTATCAGGTGTCCGTAATGGACGAGGATTCTACGGTCGATTGTTTCTTCCGGTTTACGTGCAAAGTTATACCAGAGAATTTTTTTGTACAACCCTGGGCCACATGAAAATCGCGCCATGCCGCGTGAGCTGGCGCTTAGGGCCGATACGTTGAAGAGGTGAGCGGGTCTGAACGGGACGAAGACCTGTACCGAGTCGTCAGGGGTGTACAGGTCTTTCTGAAACTATCGCGGGGATGTCGACTGTGTCGGTCGTGCAGGAGGCGTTGCAGGCGTGGTCTGCAGCCAGGTGGCCAGCAGGCGCGTGGACAGCGGAATGAACAGGTAGACCATCAACGGGGTCAGCACCGCTGTGCTGATCATGATCCGCGGCAGCAGATCCAGAGGGTTGAGCAGCGGGCCGAGCAGAAAGTTGAAAATCAGTGACACCGGAAAGAACGCCAGCCAGATGGCCACAGCCTGCTTCCAGCGCGGCGGGCGCTGATCGATTGCGCCGAACCAGCCGTCTATGCCACTGACACGATGCTCGGAGGGTTGCGCGAATAGACCGCTGCCGCGCACCAGCCAGGAGCGTCGGGAGGCAGAATGCTCCCAGGCGTGCATGGTGTGCTCGTCGGCAAAGCGGAAAATAATCTGGAATTCATCGTCCCCGGGTGGGGGAGCCAGCACGCCTGAGCCCAGATAACCCGTAAAGTCCGTGGCCAACAGTTCGCCTTCGTGCAGCCAGGCCATCATTTCATGGTAGCGACCCTGCGCCACGCGGCGGGCAACCATCAGGGTGACGGGTGAGGTAGACATTGTGTATCTCCGGTAGAGGCGTGAGATTCCCGGGTAGGGAGGTCACATGCCGCGATCCGGGGTGATGGGTCGCGACAGCTTCACTGAGAAGCAAGCAAGGATTATTCCTGAAACAGTGCCAGACCGGTAGAAATTTGCAGCCGTTGAAGCATTACTTGTGCAGAGCAGGATGCTTGCGCCGATGCTCTTGCAGGATGTATTGCCGCAGACGCTCGGCATCGTCCTTGCCGTGTTTGCTGAAATGATAAGCGCCAAAATTGTGCTCGGTCATTCGTTCCAGCTTGCCGCGCATCGGAATCGGGGCCTGGCCTGCAGGATTGAACCAGGCTGAAAAGTTTCTCGGCAGCTTGCCTTCCTTGCGGTACTCAAGCAGCACGCCTTTGAACGACAGCTCGTGAACCCAAAGCGCAGTCAGTGTGCCTTTCTCGGTTTCGAGCGGGATCGGGTCTTCAAGCACCAATCGCCATGGACGGATGCGCGGGCCTTCTTCAAAGATGCTCGGCGCGCCCAATTCCAGGTGCAGGGCATGGAATTCGTCCTCGACCAGATGCAGCGGGAAATTCATCTGCTGATTTTCAAACTGGGCATGAATCGTGACCTGCTCATGCGCAGCCAGACGCGTCAGCAAATCCTGGATCTGAATGCCGCCATTGACCAGCAAGCTACGCGTACTGTCGCGCACATTCAGCTTGGGATTACGCTGCATGCCCTGGATAAAATCCAGCTCTGCCTGTGTGAGGAGTGAATCAGGTTGCATGACGGGACTCGGGCTAACCGGTTATTGAGAACAAAGACCATTAATTCTAAGGACTGTTCTGACCATTCATCATATTTTTGCATTTCAGTGTTTCAACTTTCCTGCGCGTCACTCAAAGGCAGGCGAAAAATCAGACGCTGTTTTGGGGCATAATGTTTCACTTTTTCAGGCTGCCACAGGAATAACCATGAAAGTCGCCATCGTGTGTGGATCGGTCTACGGATCGGCCGAAGAAGTTGCCAGACACGCAGCCACGCTGTTGCAAGCTTCAGGCCACGACACCCTCGTCAACCCCAGGCTTGCGCTGCCAGACCTGTTGGCGTTCGAGCCACAGGCACTGCTGGCGGTCACGTCGACCACCGGTATGGGCGAGCTGCCCGATAACCTCATGCCACTCTACTCACAATTGCGTGACCTGCTGCCCGCAGCCCTGCGCGGTTTGCCGGGGGGCGTAATCGCGCTGGGTGATGCCAGCTACGGCGACACCTTTTGTGCAGGTGGCGAGCAGATGCGCGAGCTGTTTGCCGAACTGGGTATTGTCGAAGTGCAGGACATGCTGCGTCTGGACGGCAGTGAAAGCGTCACCCCTGAAACCGATGCCGAGCCTTGGCTGGCGACGTTCATGACCCGACTGGGCTGAAATCATCCTGCACTTTTATCGGACATGATTCAGCACAGCGCGTGTTGATTGTGACGGACGAGGGCATGGACGACACTTATCGCAACGTTTCCCTGTATTCACGGAGCCTGCGATGAACGAGTCAGTACGTTTTGAAGATAAAGTCGTGATTGTGACGGGCGCAGGCGGCGGGCTTGGACGAGCCCACGCGCTGCTCTTCGCGAAACATGGCGCGCGGGTGGTGGTCAACGATCTGGGTGGTTCGGCGCAGGGCGAAGGGGCCAGTGCCTCTGCTGCCGATCAGGTTGTCGCCGAGATTCGCGAGGCGGGCGGCACCGCTGTGGCCAACCATGACTCGGTGACCGATGGCGGGCGAATCGTGCAACACGCGCTTGACGCCTTCGGTCGCATCGATGTGGTGGTCAACAACGCTGGCATCCTGCGCGACAAGACCTTCGCCAAAATGCAGGATGCCGACTGGGACCTCGTCTATCGCGTTCATGTAGAGGGCGCCTACAAGGTGACCCATGCCGCCTGGCCGCACCTGCGTGAGCAGAATTACGGACGGGTGATCTTCACCTCATCGACCTCCGGCATCTATGGCAACTTCGGCCAGTCCAATTACGCAGCGGCCAAGCTCGGGCTTTACGGACTGACTCGCACCCTTGCACTGGAAGGCCGCAAGAACGGAATTTTGGTCAACGCCATCGCGCCCACCGGCGGCACACGAATGACCGAGGGCCTGATCCCTGCCAGCGTGTTCGAGCTGCTCAAACCTGAACTGGTCAGCCCGCTGGTGGTGTACCTGGGCAGTGAACAGTGCCAGGACAGCGGTGCGCTGTTTGAAGTAGGCGGCGGATGGATCGGCAAAGTCCGCTGGGAGCGCAGCCTGGGTGCGTGCTTCGATCCACAGGCGGGCTTCAGCCCGGAAGACGTCGCTGCGCAGTGGCAGACGATTGGTGATTTCGACGGCGCGGCGCACCCTGCTGACAGTACCGAGGCGCTGAAGGAAATGATGGCCAATCTGCAGGGGGCTCTCAGATAAGTACACTAACAATCTGTGTACGTGTATTTAAAGCGGATTAGGTCAAATAACACAGGCATTTATAAGAGACTTTACCAATCGATGTAAGATCGGTCCTAGGACTATGTAGTTCAAGTACGGATTTTCCCCCAGCCATCAACTCAGCTCTTCCGGCTCCGATATGAAGTTTGAACACATTCATATAAGGAGTATCACGTGGGAAGAACAATGTGGGGTGACCTGCCACCGGTAACCATCGCTGCACCGCCTGAAAGGCTCAAGTTCAAGAAGGCTGCAGAGCAGGTGGGTCAGGTGTTGCAGGAGGTCGGTGAGAATGCGGTTGCGCTAAATTCGCTGGCGATGGAGAAGCGCAGGATGAAGCCGCTGTTCAAGGGGTTCAACCCCGAACAGATTACTCCCAAGGACCTCAATAGAGCCGGAATGATCCTGTTCAAGTTTGGCATGATCGACAATCTTACTGCCGAGCTCATGAGCCGAGCGGGTGATGAGTTCGACAAGAAAGGCAAACTTGTCGATCCGAGCAAGGAAATCAATGCACTGGAGTTCTTTGCCAACCGGATCATTGAAATGAAGGAAAAGGCCATGGGCGGAGACCCTTACGCCAAAGTGTTATTGCCTGATTACATCAGAACGATCCATATCATGCAGAATCTTCAGACATTTGCCGAGTCGGGCGACAGTTACGATATGCGCAAGATCAAGGATATGGAAAACAAGGGGCTGATCAAACGAACGCCGAATGCCAAGGCGTGAGAGTGCTCAGGGGATAAAAAAGGCCGCTGTGTTCATACACACGCAGCGGCCAAACAAAACGCAGGATCAAGGGAGCTTGCAAATCCACGTCGATTCAACGCGCGCAGGTTACCTGTCGTCACGACCCTGAAACATCCCTGTGCGGGATATGCAGCATTACCCTGCAGGTAACAATGCCAAGCAACAATGAACCGAAAAAATGGCCGCGCCGTCAGTGGACGCTGCGGTTCGATGGCATTTGACTCAGGCGCTCGGTGAGCCTGATGCGCTGAATCGGGTCTTCGCTGAGCAGCAACGCGTGCTCCAGGTCGAAGCGTTCGGCCTGCGGGCATTCCAGGAATTGATACAGGCTGGCGCGGGCCAGGTGATCGCTGCTGGTCGCCTGGCCCAGCTCGATGATTCGATTGGCGTCTTTGAGCGCAGCAATGTAGTCATCGTTGAGCTGATGCAGGTGGCGCAGATTGCGCGACAAGCGCTGCAGCATATGGGTCGGTGTGGCGCGCTTCATGTGTTCGACGTGCAGTTGCAGGGTCGGGCCGAACTGGCGGATCAGCAGCTCGCGGCAGTCTTTGGGGTACAGCCTGCGCCCGCCGCAAGGGTCGAGCACATGGTCGGCACCCGGCACGCGGAGCAGAAAGTGGCCGGGAAAGTTGACGCCCTCCAGTGCGATGTCCAGCCGTCGTGCGATCTCCATTGCAATCAATGCCAGGCCCAATGGCTGCCCGCGTCGTTGCTGCACGATTTTGTGCAGCAGTGCGGAGTCAGGTTTCGGAGGGTTCCAGTCATCCTGTTGAAAGCCCAGGGCGCTGAGTTGTCGCAACAGCGGTTGTGCGAGTTCGGCAGCGGGCAGGACCGGCAGGGCTGCGCCGACCTGACGCTGCAACTGGTCCATCTCGCTCATCACCTCATGGCGCGCAAAGTGCGCGTCGTGTTCTACCGATACCCACAAGGCCGCTTCAAACACCGAGGGCGGCGTCTGTTGCAGGCAGGTCAGGCAATGCTGACGTGGAGTCATTGGCCACCCCGTGCGGCTCAGGCATTCAGTACGAAGACTCTTTGTAGCCCCGCCCGGGAGTTTCGTCCAGCCCCGCTTGTTTCTACTTGTTTAACGCCTCTATCAGTTCGGGCGTCACGTAGTGCGGACCGTCGAACAGGTACAGCGGATACCCGTCAAAAGCAGCAATCTGCGGTTTCAATTCGGCAGCGGTTGCCGAGCGGAAGCCACCACCGAACTGCGGGCGAAACGCTTCGACGATGATCCTTACGCGGTCTTTGCCCAGCCGTTTGCGCAAGGCATCGGCGTAGGTTCGGGCCACTGGCGCGGTGCGTGCGTAAACGCCGACACCGTCCTGAAAGAACACGCCGATGTCGTCCGGCAGCCAGGTTTTCAGCCAGTCGGCGGTGGCGGCGGGGCCGATGTTGGCGCCGTCGTAGACGCTTATCCACAAGGGTCTTGGCAGGTTTGCCAGCAGTGCGGGCAACTCCTTGGCACGGCTCCAGCTGGGATCGACCTCGGCCGGGAAATACCAGCCGGTGACATTGAGCGGGGTTTTGACCTTGGCCATCTGCGCCGAGAGCACCGCCAATTGTTCGATGTTGTCCCGTGAGCGATTCTCGCTGAAGTAGCCGGCCAGCCCGAGGATCACCTCTTGCGCCCAGGGCTGCTGGCCGATACGCGACCAGTCGGGCAGCACCGGCACATTCGGCAGGTCGGTGCCGGGTATGAACGACTGGTCATCGACCGCCGTCCACTGCACGAGCAATTGCCGCGCGCCGAGCTTGTCCCAGTCACCGCTGATACCGACCGTGGCGTTATCCGGCTGCCAGACTATGCCGACCACTCCCGGCCCCTTGGGCTGTATCAATTGATACAGCTCGCTGGAGGCGAAGGTCAGCGCAGCCACCAGCATGGCTGCCAGCGAAGTCTTGACCAGTGTTGTCTGGCGTAGCAGTGCGGCCAAAGCCTTCAAACATTACTCCCTGGTAGATGACTCGCGGTGATCACCACGAGAATGTCATGCGTGCGAATACGCCTTCTGCGCGGTCATCGCCAAAGACTTTCTCGCGGTATTGCACCGAGAAGTCGACATACGACTGAGGCGCCTTGTACGTGTCCTCGCGGAACCAGTAGCGCACACCGGTGCCCACGCCGATGCCGCCAGCGTTGCCGGACGATGTGCTGCTGCGGCCGAGGCTATCAACTTCGCTGCGCATCTTCGAATCGTAGTCCACTGCGGCGACCACGTGAGGGAATACCACCAATCGCGGGCTGATGCTGTCCAGGCGAAAGCTGCGCCCGACCTGCCATTCAGTGTTGAAGTAGTTGCGCTTGTCCTGCAGATAACGCCCGCCTTCAGCGTACAGCTGCGAGGTCCACCAGCTGGGCACATCGACCCGCAGATCAGTGCCGATGCTTGAGCCGTAGCCCAGACGCACCAGCCAGTCGCCGTCGGCGTTGGAGTTGCCCAAGGGAAAGGTGCGCTCAAACGCACCGATGACGTTGACCGCGCTGAACGGTTTGACGCGGATACCCAGCGCGCCCTGAAGTGCGTCCGCGCCGGTGTCGGAGTCGCCATCCTTGCTCCACAGCGTGTCGGTCACCCGGCCATAAAGCTCGACGAAACGCGCATTGCGGTAGCCCAATGGCCGCCAGAACACTTCGGTGCTGTTCTGTACACTGTCGTTCGTGCTGCTCGGCGCGCCGTTAAGACCACTGCTGGTGCTGGCGCCGCGATAGGTCGTGGTGTTGGTCAGGCCCCATTCGCGAGACAGGTCGGAGACGGCGCGCCGGGTGTCGAACACCTGTTGATCGGGCATCTGCAAATCGCCGGCCTGCTGGTATTCGAGCACGCGCTTGAAGTACGTGATGGCCTGCGCGTCGTCCGATGAGCGCATGGCGCTGTAAGCCGCATCCTGAACTTCACGGGGTTTGAGCCCGCTGCTGCGGTCAACCCGTTTGAATTCGGCAAGTGCTCCGCGATCATCGCCCGCCTGGCTGAGGAAGTAGGCAATCTGCACTTCATCGCCCGGCTGCAGTTGACCGGCATCGCGGGCCTTTTGCAGACGTTGCAACGCCTCTTTCGGCTGGCCCATCGCGGCGTACAGCGAAGCCTGCTCGCGCAGCGGCAGATTACCCACAGCGAGTGCCTGAGCGAAGTCCTGACGCGCGCCGTCCTGATCGCCGAGGCGTTGGCGCAGTTGCCCGCGTTGTGCGAGCAGGGTGGCATCGTTGCCGTTGAGCGCCAGCGCCTCGGTGGCGGCAGAGCGCGCTTCGGCATATTGCCCTTGGGCGATCAAAGCGCTGACCAGCAGTTTCCGATACGCCATTTGTTTCGGGAAGCTACGCACTGCGTCACGCGCTTCGCTGACCGCGGTTTCATTGTCACCGCGCGCCAGTGCCTTGTAGCCAGCGGCAGCCTTGTTGACCGCCACCTGTTCCTGAATCGCTTGCCGACGACGAGTCAGCACTGGCTGTGGACCGACTGCCAGCTCGGCATCGTTGATCGCTACCTGTGCTTGGTCCAGACGCTGCTGACGCTGCAGCGCCTCAATCAGCATCATGCGGTAATCGAGATTTTTTGGCGCCTGTGCAATGGCTTTGCGCGCATGGTTTGCCGAGCCATCGTAATCACGCCTGGCATAAGCGCGCAGCGCCTGATTGCCTTCCACATAGCCCGGCTTTACGCGGGCCTTGGGGAACCGCTGGGGGTGGTCGCGACGGTATTTGTCGCGCTCGGCCAGGGCAATCAAATCGTGCAACTGCTCGGCATCGCCCCGCTGGCGCAACGCTTCGCGCGCCTTGGCGATGGCGAGGTCGTAGTCCTTGCGGTTGTAGGCCATGTAGGCCTCGTTGGCGATGGCATACGCAGGACCGGTCAACGGCAACGGCAGTGTTTCTGCCTGACTGAGCGGCGCAACAAGGCTCAGGCCGCTCACCAGCAGCGACAGGATGAAGGGGCGCTTCATAGTGGCTGCTCCGTTTGATCGTCAGCGTGGTAGTGGTTGTGCTGACGTGCCACAGCCTGTTCGATGGTTTCTCTGGGTAGCACGCCGATGTCGACCAGGTAGTCGCCGATCCGGCCGTGCACATGCGGGCGATAACCAAGCATGGCTTTACGGAACACTTCGCGGTCCAGCAGCCCTTGCTCGATCAGCAGGTCGCCCAACAGCGGCGTAGCGGACGGCAACGGCTGACCTTCGACCACCTGAAGCTGGCGCAACTGCGTGACGATGTCGCTTTCACGCGCAATCAGCTGCACCGGTTCGGCACCCAACTGTTCGGTAATCTGTTGCAGGCCTTCTTCCGGGAGCGGGCTGGCGACCGCTATTTCCTGGCGACCCAGTGCATTCATTTGCAGCGGCACGACACGCCAGCGCAGGCAGAACTCATCCGCCAGCGGATTACTCGCGCTACGTTTGCCGGCAATGTCGAACACCCGTGGCAGATCGTTCTGGAACGCAATGGCCTCCGCCAGGGTTTCATCGTCGAGCCAGCCGTGGCTGAGTAGAATCCGGCCCAGCGGCACTTGGCGAGTCTGTTGCTCGGCCAGTGCGGTCTGAAGTTTCTCGTCGTTGATGGCCTGCCACGAGATCAGCACGCTGCCCAGACGTCGCGGCGCGGCGGCCACCAGGTCGGTGGACGGGAAGTCGTGCATGGTCTTGTCCCAGACCAGTTTGCGATTGAGCACCTTGCCGACCAGAAACATCCGCCAGGCGCGCGCCGCAGCCATGAAGTTGACGAAGTTGCCGACCACCATGCGCGGTATGGACAGCAAGCCATGCTGCCAGCCATACAGAACCGTAGTGAAGTAGCAGCGGTGCAAAATCCGCCACAGCAATGCGATGCCGTTGGCCACCAGCAGGTACTGAATGAGGCCGTTGGTTTCAAACGGTGTCGGGAAGCTGGTGTTCCAAAGCCCGCTGGAACGCAGGACGATCAACGCCAGCAACTGCACGAGAATCAGGTAAGCAATGATGCTGACAAACGAGGTCACCACGCCTTTACGGTCGCGAAACAGCAGGTAACGGTTCGCCAGCGAACCGGTCCAGCCCATTTGCTCCCAGCCTTGCAGGCCGATGCCCAGTGTCCAGCGGGCCTTCTGGCGAAAAGCGGTGCGGAAGGTGTCCGGGAAAAATTCCCGGACACACAGTGGCATCTCCAGCGTCGACTCGTATGGCTTGCGGAACCACGATTTGCGCAGCACCCGGAACTGCACCGGAAAACGCACAAAGATCGCCTGCATGCCGTACTTCGCCAACCGCGCGCCTACGTCATAGTCTTCGGTCAGGCTTTCGGTGTTGAACGGCTGGTTCTGGTTTTCATCGGCCAGCACCATCAAGGCACGCCGCGAGAAACACGTGCCGACGCCGGCCGAGGGCACGGTGTCGGTCATGCTTTCGCGAACCACCAGGTCCTTGCCGTGCCATTCGGCGAACTCATCCATGTAGGTCCCGGCCACCCATTCGTACCAGTTGCGCTCCAGCGACACGACTGGCAACTGGATCATGTCCTTGCGCGGCAACAGGTAGTTGAACAGACGCAGCTCAAGCGGGTGCAGCACGTCTTCGCTGTCGTGCAGGATGGTTCCGGCGAACTGCACGGCATGGGTCTGCTCGTACAGGAAAATCGCCTGGATCACCCAGTTCAGACAGTCGGCCTTGCAGGTCGGGCCATTGTGCGGCACCTCCACGCGGTGCAACTGCTTGTAGCGGCGGCGCATGCGCTCCACTTCATCGATGGTGCGCTGGTCGTTGATGTAAGTGCCGACAAAAACCACGTAGTTCTGGTAGTCGAGCGTTGACACCATGTTTTCGATCATCGGCGCGATGACGTCGTATTCCAGCCACGCCGGAACCATGATCGCCAGCGGCTGCTCGTCGCGGGCAATCAACTGCTCGGCGGTAAGCGGCCGGTAGCGGCGCTCGGCGGTGAACTTGCGGTACAGCCGTCTGGCCCAGTACCAGAGGTCGATGAACAGGTCATCGATGCTCGATACCAGAATGATCAGCCCGACAATGATCGTCGCGACTTCCAGCATGCTGTAGTAATGGGCCAGCCAGTAAGGCCAATAGAGCGACGTCATTGCGGCGTCCTGTTACGAGCGATTGCGACGGGCGTTACGGCCAGCCAGCAACAGGATGAGAAACAGTACGATGCCGGCCGGAATCAGCCACAGCAGCGAAGGTTTGCGCCAGGCGTCGATGCCGGTGCTTTCCTCGTCCTCAATCATCTGGCTGCCGGTCGGATCCTTGGCGTCAAAGGTGGTGAGTGAGCCGCTGTCGGCCAATACCGTGGCATTGCCGCGCTCCAGCAGCACTGGACGCTCGAACACCGGGGCCTGACCGCCGAGGGTGCGATAGACCATGCCGTGCTGACCGCCCGCTTCGATCACTTGCAGCGAAGCCAGGTGGTTGAGGGACTTGAGGTCGAGCAGCGTCTGTTCTTTATGGTTGATCAGCAGATGGCCGTCGTTGCTGACCCTGACCGACTCGGCAGCGTCCTTGACGGGCAGCTCGAAGGCCAGAAACGCCTTGGCCGGGGTCACGGCAACGCTGGCGTCATCGCTGACGCTCAGTTGGGCGCGCAACGGCGAGACGCCGGAGGCGCTGGCGATGCGGATGACCTGCGGCAGGCTGCTGGCCGGGCGCTCAAGGTAGCCTTTAGGCACCATCACCTGAGTGTCGGTGGCGAATCGCGCCGCCATGCCCGAGAAATTCTCGTCCGGTGTCACCTTGTCCAGCACCACGTGACTGGTTGGCAGTACCGAGATCGGGAAAGCCTGCGGCGTTTCAAGGCACTGGTTGCTCACCGGCTGACGCTGGAAAGACACACGCAGGACGTTCTGCGCTGCCAGTGCGTATTGTGGGATCCGTGCTTCGATGCGCTCTTTCTTGCCATCGGCGGTCAGTTGCATCGCACCGATCAGGTAATCGTTGAGGAACAGCGTGGCCACCGGCGGCGTTCCCGACGCGCCCGGTGCAGCGGCCACGTCGATCATCGCGGTCACCGGCACACGACCGTCATAGGCCACGCTGCCCAGCGGGAAAGAAGCGCTCCAGTCGGTTTTCGCCAGCACATCCACGGTGCCAGGCTTGCCGCCCAGACGCGTCAGCGCTACACGGCCGTCTTCACTGAGCGGCATGGCGGTCTCTTCGCCAATGGTCAACTGGCGATTGCGCGCCAGTGTGTTCCACGCCGAACTGAACAGGCCGATGGCTTTGCTGGCCGACTCTGGCTTGATCATCAACAGCGCGCGATTGCCCAGCAGGGCCAGGCTCACGTCTTCGGTGCTGTTGGCGAGCGGTTGCTTGATATGCCGTGCACGCCACTGGGTCAGCGCAGCGCCGGCCGAGGCATCAAGGCCTTGTACCTGCGCCTGAAGAGCGTTCAGGGAATCATCGATGGCCTTGAGCAATGGCGCGTCGCTGAGCGCAAGGTCTGCCTGCAACGCAGGTGTCTGGCCGAGCATCAGCAATGCGCCGATCTCTGCCGGGTCGCGCAGGGTGTACTGCCCCTTGCCGTCGAGGCTGGCGAACGCCGGGATCTGCTTGAGCTCTGCCGGAATGTTCAGGTTGCTCAGGTCCACGCTGTCCTGCACGGCTGGAAACGGCAGAATGCGTGCCTGTTTACCGATCCGCTCCAGCGCCACGCCCATACGCCAGGCCGCATCGTAGCTGGCGCTGGACAAGGTGCCCGGCGCAACCAGTAAGCCAGGTTTGCCGGGCAGCGCATTCCATGCCGCACCGACATCCTGCAACTGGCTGGCGTCATAGCTGTACGTCAGGCGCGTGTGCGGGTCGATGCGCAATACATTGCCGATGGCGCGCTGGTCTTCGCAGAGCACCTTGGAGATCACCGAGGACCAGGCGATCCCCAGACGCACCGAGCCGCTTTCGCGCGCGGCCTTGTCGACGCCCAGGGTCGCGCTGGCGTTGCCCTGTTCTTCGTTGAGGCCCAGTGCACGCACCGGATAACCGTCCAGCGACAGCAGCAGCGTATTGCGGCCGGCTTCGCCATTCAGATAGCTGGCGTCAAAGTTCAGCGTCGCATCAGTCAGCGGCACATTGGCCGGCACCGGCAGGTAGAGCTCGCGGCGCGCATCTGTAGCATTGAGGATGATCGGGCGATCAATGCCCAGCTCCCTCAACTCGATCACGCGTTCCTGACGGCTGTCAGCCGTGATCCGGTTGATCGCCTGGGTCAACGGGCTCTCGGCAGCGAGGGCAAAGGCAGGCATCAGAGCCAACAGGCTCATCCCGCAGGCAAGGACATTCAACGCGCCCATGTTTACGGCAACGGAAGATTTCATCAGGCAGATCTCGGTGAGGGCTCAAGGCCATTGGGTCTTGATGCAGAGTGCCGGTGCGTTACAACGTTTTACGGGCACTCGGTTGGAACCGAGTGCCCTTGTCGCTTGCGGACTGCATCCTGCGGAATTGTTCAGGTGTTGGTGTGCGCTACCTGCGCGTTTTTTCGTTAACCGGCCATCGAGCGCATCCGGGAATGGTGCGGCTGAGGCTTGATTCGGGTGTCGCGTTGCGCGTCCATCGAATCAGGTCGGTGGCGCGGCAGTTCGGCGACAAACTCATCCACCGGGCGGCCCATCAGTGCATCGACAATGCGTGCACTGGCTTTGCCGTCGCCATAAGGGTTGGCCGAACGGGAGGCGTTCTGCCAGAGAATTTCGTCATCAAACAGAGCGTTCACGCCGTTGATGATTGCATCCGTCTCGGTGCCCACCAGGCGTACGGTGCCTGCAGCAACGGCTTCCGGACGCTCGGTGACATCGCGCATCACCAGCACCGGCTTGCCCAGCGAGGGCGCTTCTTCCTGCACGCCGCCTGAGTCAGTGAGGATGACGTGGGCACGTTGCATCAGGCGCACGAACGACAGGTAGTCCAGCGGCTTGATCAGGTGCACGTTGGGCAATTCGCCCAGGTGCTCGGTCACCGGCCCCAGCACATTGGGGTTCAGGTGTACCGGATAGACAATTTGCATATCGTCGCGTTTGGCCAGCTCGGCCAGCGCCTTGCAGATATTCAGGAAGCCATCGCCGAAATTCTCGCGACGATGCCCTGTGACCACCAGAACCTTGCGCTCAGGCACCAGAAAAGAGAACTGGCGATCAAGTGCGTGGCGCAACTGGCGGTTGCTGTCGATTCGCTCAGCGGTCAGTTGCAGCGCGTCGATCACGGTGTTGCCGGTCACAAACGACACGCCTTGCAGGCGTTCGCCCAGCACGTTGCGGCGGGACTCGGCAGTGGGTGCAAACAGGTGATCGGAGATCAGGTCGATGCAACGACGGTTCATCTCTTCAGGCCAGGGCTGACGGATGTCGCCAGTACGCAGGCCCGCTTCGACGTGGCCGATGGGTATGCGCCTGTGAAACGCCGACATGGCCGCAACCATCGCCGACGTGGTGTCACCGTGAACCAGAACCTTGTCCGGCTTCATGTCATCCAGAATCGGGTCGATGGCGGCGTAAAGCGCTGCCGTCAGGGAGTTCAGGGTCTGCTCGGGGCGCATCACGTCGAGGCTGTAATCAGCCTTGAGCTCGAACATGTCCAGCACCTGTTGCAGCATGCTCTGGTGTTGCCCGGTGATGCAGATTCTCGAATCGATACCCGGCTCTGCGGCCAGTGCTCTGACCAGAGGTGCCATCTTGATGGCTTCTGGACGAGTGCCGAAAATTGAAAGGACCTTCATTCTGGGGTGTTGACCAGCCATTTATTTCCTCCCGCGCTTTGAGCGCGCCGCACAGCAGCAAAACCAGGCTGCAACCAGCTTGGTTAGCTTGTGAGTTGATGAGTTTCTCGGGCGGGAATAATCGGAGTGGATGACTCGATGTTCACTTCAATGTGATGTAGCGAGGTGCCTTGTTACCCGGAATTGTCAGGATTATTAGCAGAAGAACTTAATAAAGCCAAATTTTTTATTAACTATTTTTCAAAGTAACAGCTTGTCGGAACTTTCATTTTTTAATACGGTCTGTAAATGGTTAAAACTTTTAAAAGTCAGGTTTTGGCCAATGAATACGGGGTGTTGAGGCCCTGATAGTAGCGCGGTTGCGACAGTTTTCATAGGCTGTACATGTGCTGTAACTGGGCGTGATGGCAAAAAGTTCCAACAAAAAAACAGCGGCGTCGGTCCGGGTCACTACAGCAGATTCCTGACGCCTGTTAAATGACAATAATAGAGAAGGGGTTCACAAAACTGGCGCTGAGATTATGACGGTGTGGAACTTTAATTATGCAATGAGTTTGCAGGAAGGGCGAGCAGGGGGTTGTTGTGAGCCGGGTTACATATGATCAAGTTGTCAGGCGCAGGCACTATCAAATCAAAGGCAATCAGGTCAAACGCAGTTGCTTGAATCAACAGGTGAGCAATCAGCGACCTCCTCGGGTGAGGAGGATCGCAGGGCAGGCCGCAATCAGCCTTCTGACTCGGCAGGCTCCGAGAGCTCGCTCAACGCTGTTGCGTTGTTTTTGAACGCCGCTGCAAACACGGCCCGATTCTTCGCCATATAGATGCTCGCATCCTCAGCATGCTTCTCCGAGAGCCCCGGTACGTTCTTGATCAGGACGTCGGTGAGAAGCTCGGCCAGCTCGAGCATTTGGTCGTGCGCATCGGCGAGTTTACGGTCCACGAAAGTAGTCTCCAGATCGCGGGTACTGCGGTAAAGGGTTTCAACAGCCATGTTGGCCTCGTCGTCTTATCCAGTGTTTAAGGGGCTAGACCCGGACGCTCAGCGCTTCACGCTCTGACCAGCGGGTTGATGCAAAAGCTGTGATCGTGCATGACCAGCATGCCGGTCAGGTATCGCGAGCGGTGCACCGCATCGGGTGCGCCACATTGAAGGCCAATCAACTCACGCACGCATCTGCGTTGCGGTGATTCTCGATTACTGTGTTTTTATACAGTAAAAGCCGTGTGCCAATCAACCCCTGCCTGACTGATGGCGTTTGAGCATCTTTTTGCCCGATAAATGTGCCTTGCGACAACCCGTCGCGCTCTCAACCATAGCCTATGGCCCTGTTCCTGCTTTAAAAAGCAGGCCACAACGAGCGTCATGAGTACCCGGCATCATCCGGTTGGCATAAACCAAGGTTCAGAGGTAAAGCGTCATGGGAAACAAATGGGCAGTAAAGATAAGGCATCGTGTGCATGCGCAGGCCGAATCACTGGGCAACCTCTGCGTCGAGAGCTTCCACTTTCTTGCGCTGTTCGCCATCGGCGCAATCACCGCCTGGGCGTCAGTGGTCGCATTCCTGGGCATGGTCGAGAAAGGCAACGTCACTGTCGATGACATTCTGTTGCTGTTCATTTACCTGGAACTGGGGGCGATGACGGGGATTTATTTCAAGACCAACCACATGCCCGTGCGCTTTTTGATCTACGTCGCGATCACGGCCCTGACTCGCTTGCTGATTTCCGACGTGTCCCACCACAACCCGCCGGACATTGGCATCATCTACCTGTGTGGCGGCATTCTGTTGCTGGCGTTCGCGATTCTGGTCGTGCGCTACGCGTCGTACAAATACCCGTCGGCGAAGATTCCCGATTCATCCAGCGCGGTCAAAGGCGCCGTGACCGAGGAGAAAGGCGAGATCTGATGCGGCAATGGCGGCATCCGGGAACGATGCCGCCATGAAGTTGCTAGACAGGCATTGCTATAAAGGTATCAGTTAGCCCAGACCCCGGCGTGCCAGTGCCAGCCATCCCCTGCGCTTTCCCAGTGCGGATGCACATAGCGATAGCCAGGCCGTTCCGCCTCCCAGTGGCCGTGAACCGGCACGTAGCGCTCACCATTCCAGTGCCAGTAACCACGCGCCCACACATAGCCGGGACGCGCAGCCGGTTCGACTTCGATCACCCGCTCGGGCGGCGCTTGCGGCGCGATGACTTCTTCGACGTATTCATGATGCGCGTGCGATCGCTCATGCACGACTCGCTCCTCGACACAACCTGACGCTATCGCAAGTGATGCGATCAATACCCCGTAACGTAAGAACATGTTGCCTCCTCGGAATTATCCGGCGGTGCAGTGGCGCTGAACGCAATGCCCAGTCGCTCGAATGTTTCTGCGCAAGGAATGTTGTAGCAGGTTGTATCTGTACTTTTGCTGAACCTGGGGGAGGGGCTGAAGCGTTCAAAATCCTGACTTCATCAACGACGCCAGGGCTTTGTGAATGGGCAGGATTGAAAATTGACAGGCTATGAAGCGGGGAGTGGCGGATCCACCCCCGAAATAAATGTCGTCAGATGGCGGCGGTTGTATTCGTCTGGCCTGAGGCCCAAAGACCATTCGCAGGCCTCGGCGCTTTCTGCAGCGTAACACCGTCGGTCATCGCCGCGAGAATCTTGATAGCGCTCTCGCCACGCTCGATGGCGATACCGAATTGCACGCTTTCGATGAGCTTGCGCAGGCGTAGCGGATCGTTACGTTGCGCGGCGCTGATCAGGCGCTTGGCAACGACCCCGCGTTCGTTGGACAAGGTCAGCATGATGCTGCCTTCCAGCCCCTGAATGCTCAGATTCACCCGATAGTCGGGGTGAAATGTGTCCGTGATCATCTGAAAAGGATTGTCCATATCATTCACCTGCTCAATGGTTCTGCATAAGTTGACCGGGTATTTGTCCTTTTGGTTCTCGATGACTGATCAGCGGTTGCTTTACTCCTGTGCTTGCTGCTGACAGATTTTGATGTCATCTTTCGCGTTAATGATAATTTTTCGTGTTTGAGAAGCTTTGACGTATGCGCGACTTTTCCGCCGTTGATGATGACGCCAGTCGTCGCCAACAAATGACCGAGCTCTACGTCGACCACCACTCGTGGTTGCAGAACTGGCTGCGGAAAAAACTGGGCTGCTCGCAGCGTGCAGCCGATCTTGCTCATGATGCTTTCGTTCGAATTCTTACCTTGACCGAGCCGCTCAACCTCAAGGAACCGCGCGCTTTTCTGGCGACCACGGCCACCCGTCTGCTGATTGACGGTGCCCGCCGCCGCAAGGTCGAACGCGCTTATCTGGATGCGTTGGCGCTGCATGCCGACGAGGCGAGCATTCCCAGCCCTGAAGCCATTCACGCCGCGCTGCAGATACTCGAGCGAATCGCCCGGTTGCTTGAAGGTCTGCCCGAAAAACCGCGGCAGGCCTTCTTGCTCCACCGTCTCGATGGTCTGACGTACAGCGAAATCGCCACTCATTTGGGGGTGTCCTCCAGCATGGTCAAACAGTACATGGCCAGCGTCATGGTGCATTGCTACAAGGCACTGCATGGTTCGGGCCATTTTGCATGAGCGACCAGCGTGAACCCTCCGAACGAATGATCACCGAGGCCGCTTCCTGGCTGGCCTTGCTTCAGGATGAGCCGGTCAGCGCGGCCGACAGACATGCATTCGAACGCTGGCGAAAGGCTGATCCGGGGCATCAGCTTGCGCTGTCGCGGATGCAGTCTCTGTGGGGCAGTTTTGACGAATTGTCCGACACTCCGGCGCGCATCGCCCTTCGTCAGACGTTCGCACCTGCGGGGTCGAAACCGACCTCGCGTACTGTTCAGGCGCTGGCCTTGGTGGGGGTGCTGGTGTGCGGCTGGATGAGTGTCGAGCGCCTGCCGGTGTGGATGGCAGACCGGCACACCGACGTGGGCGAGCGAAGCGAATTTTCCCTTGCCGATGGCAGCCAGGTGCAGCTCAACAGTGGCTCTGCGCTGGATGTTAAATTCGATGGACGGCAACGCGTGATCGAATTGTTACAAGGCGAATTGTGGGTCGAGGTGGCCAAAGATGTGCAGCGACCATTTGTGGTGCGCACAGACCAGGGCACCATCACCGCGCTGGGCACACGTTTTGTGGTTCGTCGCGGCGAGGAGGGCACCACGGTCAGCGTGCTGGAATCGGCCATTGCCGCCCAGGCCAACACGGCAGATGTGATAAATGTGGCTACCGGTCAGCAGGCGCTGCTCAAGGATGGACGCGTGCAGACGCCGCACGCATTGGGCAGTGATGACCCGGCAGACTGGACGCGCGGCGTGCTCAAGGTCGATGACCGGCCGTTGAGTGAAGTGCTGCAAACCCTGGCGACCTATCGCCACGGCCTGTTGCGCTACGATACGCAAGCGCTTGCAGGCCTGCGCGTGTCGGGCGTGTTCCGGCTGGATGACACCGATGCGGCATTGGCCACACTGGCTGACAACTTGCCGATCAAGGTCGAGCGGTTTACCGACCTGCTGGTCATCGTCAAGCCTGACGCTCGATGACACAGCGCTGATAAAAGACAAAAAGGGCGAACCGTTGCCGGTTCGCCCTTTGTTTGCAAAACGTGTCTGTTTTGCGAGATGTGTCAGATTATCAGCCCAAACGAGCGGCCTCTTTCTCCTGCTCTTTTTCCAGAAATTCTTCTTCGAGCAGCGCATCCGGGCTGATCGGGTCGTCGTCCTGCTCGGCAATAACCGGCGCAGCACTGCGTTTGCCACGCAGTTTGCCAAACAGATGCTCCAGAGCGTGATCAAGCTTCACGGCTGCGCCGTCCACCGCCTGATCGACCGTATCGGCCTTGTGGGAAACAGAAATGGGTTGGTGTCCTTTTGGCCGGGCTTCCATCTGGCATTTGATGTCATGCGGGCCGGGCTTGTCGCCGTTTTCATCGCGGATATGGACTTCCACGCGAGTCAGGTCTTCATCGTAGTGTTCGAGCGTGCTTTCAACGGTGGTACGAACCCACTCCTCCAGTCGGATACTGCTTTCGATGTGATTATCGCTATTGACCTGGATTTGCATAGTTAATCCTTATTAGGGCTTGCTCGTGCGAGGCTGGACTGCGTGATTCCTTGCGGAATCGATTTCGTTTGCGCTCATTCACAGTGTTGGCGGCAATGGCCCAACAATTCAACCCCAATATGGAAGAAATATTTCGCAGTAAAAAAATTATTCGTGATTTATTGAATGAAAATCCATCTCATTCGCTGTCTGTTTTGCGATCGTGTGCGTCATGGCTAAGGAACCCCAATCTATACCAAGGATCTGTCATGCCCCGTCCCGCCCGTTCGCTGCACCCCTTGGCACTTGCCGTACTCATGGCCTGTGCAGCGATGCCGTCGCACGCCGCCCAGCCTTCGTCGCCGAATGCAGACGTCAGTGCGGCGCGCAGTTTCTCGATACCGGCTGGGGATTTGAGCCAGGTGCTCAATACGTTTTCGGAGCAGGCGGGCCTTGCGCTGGCGTTCGACCCGGCGCTTACCCGGGGTAAACGCAGCCCCGGTTTGCAGGGGCAGTACGGCACCGACGAGGCGATTGCCCGCTTGCTGAGCGGCAGCGGTTTGCGCGCCACGGCATTGTCGGCCAACCGTTATCGCATCGAGACCGCGCCCGAGGCGGTGGAGGGGTCGCTGGAATTGCAGGCGACCACCATCAGCGGCGCGTCCCGGCTGGAGACCGCTACGGGGCCTGTAACCGGTTATGTGGCGACGCGTGGCCTCTCGGCGACCAAGACCGACACTGCGCTGATCGAAACCCCGCAGTCGATCTCGGTGGTGACCAAAGACCAGATGAAAGCCCAGGGCGCCGAGAACCTCAGCCAGATGTTGCGCTATAGCGCCGCCGTGGTGCCCGAGACACGTGGCTCGACGGCTTCGCGTCTGGACATGCTGAGCATCCGCGGTTTTTCGCCTGCGCTGTATCTGGACGGGCTGCGCATGCCGGACAACCGTGATGCCGCGCCACAGAAAGACGTGTTCGATCTGGAGCGTGTGGAAGTGCTGCGTGGTCCTGCGTCGGTGCTGTACGGTCAGGCCAGCCCCAGTGGTGTGGTGAACATGGTCAGCAAATTGCCCACCGAGACGCCGTTCCATGAGATCGGTCTGACGTATGGCACCTTCAACAAGAAGCGCACCACGTTCGATTTTGGCGGGCCGATTGATGATCAGGGTGTTTATTCCTATCGCCTGTCCGGGCTGTACGACGATGCCGACGGCCAGATCGAACACACCGAAACCCGTCGCCAGTCACTGGCCTCGGCGTTCACCTGGCGGCCCGACGAGGACACTTCGCTGACCCTGCTGGCCAATCTGCAGAGCGATCCCAAGGGGGCTTCCTACGGATCGATGCCGGCCTATGGTTCGGTGGTGAAAAGCCCGACCGGGCGGCACATCGATTTCGATTTCTATGATGGCGAGAAGAATTTCGAGAAGAGCGACCGTGAATATCACGCCGTCGGTTACCTGTTCGAGCACCATCTGAACGACGTCTGGACCTTGCGCCAGAACGCCCGCTATCTGCGCAGCGAAGGGGTTTACCGAAGCATCTACAACGGCTGGGGCACATTGCAGCCTGACTATCGCACCTCCGAACGCGCCACCATCGCCACCGATGTGAATCTGGACTCCTACACCATCGATAACCAGATGCAGGCCAATTTCGACACCGGCCCGTTGCAGCACACGCTATTGCTGGGTGCGGATTATCAGAACACCAGCACTGATACCAAAGCGGGTTACGGCATAGGGCCAACGCTGGACATTTTCGACCCGGTCTATGGCTCGCCTGTCGAGGTTCCAGCCTTTACCGAGTCGAGCACACAGCGTGATCAGCAGAAGGGCCTGTACCTGCAAGAGCAGTTGAAGTGGGACAAATGGGTGCTGTTGATGGGCGGCCGCTACGACTGGGCCGAGAGCAGCAACAGTTCTACCAACCTGACTTCAGGCACCAAGACCCGGTCTTCGGCTGACAGCGAAGCGTTCACCGGGCGTCTGGGTCTGGTTTACCTGTTTGATAACGGCCTGGCGCCTTACATCAGTTATTCGGAATCCTTCGAGCCACAAAGCGGCACGGGGCTGGGCGGTGCGTTGTTCGATCCGACCGAAGGCACCCAATACGAGCTGGGTATCAAGTATCAGCCGCCAGGCAGCAACAGCTTCATCACGGCGGCGATTTTCGACCTGCGTCGTTCCAATGTGCTGAGCCAGGACCCCAATGGCAACCTGTGCAACGGCGCGGTCTGTCAGGTGCAGACCGGTGAAGTGCAGTCGCGTGGTTTCGAGCTGGAAGGTAAGGCCAGTTTGAATGACAACCTGGACATCACTGCGGCGTACGCCTATCTCGACAACCGGGTGACCAAGTCCAGCAACGTGGTCAATGTCACGTCCGGCATCATCGGCGATGCGCCAGGTCCTGATCTGACCACCAAAGGCACCACGGCACCGGCCATTCCACGCCACACCGCCTCGGCGTGGGTGGATTACACGGTTCATGACGGGCAGTTGAAAGGCGCTGGTGTGGGTGGCGGCGCACGTTATGTGGGCGCGAGTTGGGGGGATGAAGCCAACACCCTGAAAGTGCCGGGTTATACGCTGTTCGATGCCGCCGTGCATTACGACATTCCGAACATCAGCAACGCGATGGACAACCTGCGCCTGGCGCTGAATGTCACCAATCTCGCCAACAAGGAGTACGTTGCGTCGTGCTACACCTACTCATGGTGCTGGTACGGCTCGCAACGCACCGTGCAGGCGAGTGCTACGTATCGGTGGTGAGACAGGCTGAAAAGCGTGAATCGGTCGTGCCTGACGTAGCGCACGGCCATAGATCGGTGACGCAGAGCGTCACGAACTGCATGCCGACGCAGAGCGTCGGCACGATAAGCGGGTCTGCGGACACCTCTCGTTCCTCACGCTCCCGCAAACTAGAACGCAACCGACGTCTGCACATACACCGTGCGCGGCTCGCCGACGTATTTTCCGCGATTATTGTCGTCGAACGAGCGGGTGTAGTACTGGCGGTTGAAAATGTTCTTCATCCCGACCGCTACGTTGAGGTCCGACAGTTGCGGGCCGAAATCGTAGTTGGCGCGGGTGCTGAACAGCATGTAGCCAGGGATTTTGCCGGTGCTGCCGTCGGCGCTTTCCGCTGCTGTGTTGGCGTTGTCGGCGAACTGGTCGCTCTGGAATGAACTGTCAAAATTCAGCTTCCACGGCCCTTCGGTGTAGCTGACGCCCATCGTGCCTTTATGTTTTGACGAGAACGGCACACGATTGCCCTTGTTCGGCCCGTCTTCGCGGATGGTCGCGTCAACAAACGCATACGTTGCGTAAACATCGTAACCGGCCAGTATCGGGTTCAGACCTTCCAGCGCGTAGTTGACGCTGGTCTCGATCCCTTGATGACGTGTCTCGCCGCGTGCGATCACCGTGTCGTTGGTCTGGTTGCTGTCGTACTGGTTATCGAAGTTGATCAGGAACGCGCCGATTTCAGCCCGCAGGTTGCCGTTGTCGTAGCGCGTGCCCAGCTCCCAGGTGCGTGCTTTTTCCGGTTTGACTTCATCCCCGGTGACGCGATTGGGCATCTGGCTGTATTGCACGCTGCCGAACGAACCTTCGGTGTTGGCGTACAGGTTCCAGGTGTCGGTCAGGTGATAGAGAACGTTCAACGCAGGCAGCGCAGTGCTGTAGTCACCCTGATATCTGGCATTGGTCAGGTTGTTGTTCTGCGCGGTGTCGATCATCTCGTAGCGAACGCCGGGCGTGATGGTCCACTTGCCGATGTCGATACGGTCATCGATGTAGAACGCATGGGCTTCGGTAGCACCGCGCGTGTCGCGGTCGTTGCGGCTGGCGGTGGTCGGCAGGTTGCCGGTCACTGGCTCGCGATAGCGCAGTTCGTGACCGGCCTCGTTGACGTAGCGGTAGCCGACGCCCACTTCATGCCAGGTTTCGCCCAGGGCAAAGCCTTGTGAAAAGCGTGTTTCCAGGCCGCGCACCCAGTATTCGCGCGGCGACAGGGAAACGAAGCTGCCCTGGTCGAGATAACCGCTGCGCAAGGTCTTGGTAAAGAACGTGTTGGCGGTGAATACGCGCGCATCCTCTTCATAGCGATAGCCGAAGTTGAACAGGGTGCGGCGGCCCCAGAACTTGTCCTTCAGGCGCGTCGACTGATACGGATCGGCATCGTAATCCTTGACGCTCAGGCCGCCGGGCATCTGTGCTTCGCCCTCGTAATACTGCGCCGTTGCATTAAGGCTGTTGGCCTCGTCGATCTGGTATTTGCCCTTGAGAATCAAGTCGTCGATCTGGGTGTCGCTGTGCTCGCGCCAGTCACCGCCGCGCACGCCGGAATACAGAATCGCGCCGCCCAGACCGTTATCCGCAGTGCCGCCTGCCAGCAGGTTGCCGGTGGTCTTGAAGCCATCGTGGCTGGACGATGGACTGGTTTCGGTCTGTATGCCGCCTTTGAGGGTTGGCGCGTCAGGGATGGCGCGGGTCACGAAGTTGACGATACCGCCCACGTTCTGCGGGCCATAACGCACGGCGCCGCCGCCACGTACCACGTCCACTGCGTCCATGTTGCCCATACTGATCGGCGCGAAAGACAGCTGCGGCTGGCCATAAGGCGCAAACGGCACCGGGATGCCGTCCATCAATACCGTGGAGCGTGACGCCAGACGCGGGTTGAGGCCACGAATGCCGAAGTTCAGCGCCATGTCATGGCTGCCCGTTCCGTTGTTGTCCGGAGCGTTGACGCCGGGGATACGATTGAGCACTTCACGCGCCGAGGTTGCGCCGACCCGCTCGAATTCTTCGCGACGAATCACGTCACGTGCGCCGGGGTGCTCGAAGACATTGGTCTGCTGCGCTTCACCCAGCCAGTCACCGACCACCGTGGATGCGCCCAGCTCGATCGGTGCGCCAGCGGCACTGGCCGATTGCAGGGTGAAACCGTTATTACCGTCGGCCATCGCCTGCAAGCCCGTACCTTCGAGCAAGGCATTGAGGCCCTGCTCGGGCGTGTATTGCCCTTCCAGCCCACGGCTTTTCAGACCGCTGGTGATCTGCGAACCGTAGGAAATCAGCACGCCGGACTCTCGACCGAACTGGCTCAGCGCCGCTTCAAGCTCGCTCGGCGCGATGTGATACACCTTGGGTGCCACGTCGGCAGCATAAGCCATCGAAAGGCTGCCGACCGAAAGGCTGGCGCCGAAAATGACATGGCGCAACGTGCGCACCAGCGGTGAGAGTTGGGTAGGGCGGGCTGACATGCAGGAGTCCTTTGACCGGAAGGTTGAGAGATGCTTTCCCTGTCTGTCACGTGAGCGGCAGAAAACGGCTCACGTTTTTTGAAATTATTTTCCGAGGGCCGCCCATTTTTCTGCAGGCCCTTAATGGGAATGCTCTTTGTGACGCTCCGCGTCAAATTCTTGCTGCAGCGCAACGTCATGCCTGGCCCGCAATCACTGCACATAAACGAAAGCGCTCTTTTATCGCGATGGTACTGACGACGCAGAGTGCGACGTAAGTGACAGGGCGAAGGAACCCGACGAAGTCGGGCCGGAAACGGAGCTGGGATTTTGGTTACTTTGATCCTTCAAAGTCACTCGCCGAGGGGCGAAAAGGTGCCTTGAGCCTTAACCGAACATCACTGACATCGCAAAACCGCTGTGTGACGCAGAGCGTCACGAAATGCATTACCACGCGGAGCGTGGGAACGATCATCAGCGTAGTTTCAGTACCGTATTCCGGGCTTTTCAGGACGTGGATAACGCTACGTGCTTGAGCATGGGGACAGTCAAACCCGTGCCTGCACGTTCACCCAGTACCGGGTGAAGCGCTGCACGCGCACGGGAAGGGCGAGCTGGAGCATGTCGAGGATGCGCTCGCTGTCGGCCAGCGGGTAGCTGCCGGAAATCAGCAGGTCGGCCACGTTCGCGTCGCAGTTCAGACGGCCGCGTCGATAACGCCCCAGCTCTGCCAGAAAGTCGGACAGCTTCATGCGCGACGCCACCAGCATGCCGTCGGCCCACGCGCCGCTGCTCGCATCCACCGTGCGCACGCTGTCCCAGGCATCACGGCTGAACGTGACCTGCTGGCTGGCGCGCAGCATCAAGCCGGGTCCGCTTTTGTTCGCCGGTGCGACTTCGATGGCGCCGGCAAACACGGCCAGTTGCGTGCGCCCGTCCAGTTGGCGCAGGTTGAAGCGGCTGCTGCCTGTCGACGCCCTGACAGTCCCCTGGGCGCTCAACAGGTTCAGCGGGCGAGCGTCTGCCGAGGCGCTCATGAGCAGTTCGCCCTGTAGCAGCTTGATCAAACGCTGCTGCGCATCGAAGCGCACATCCACGGCACTGGCGGTATTCAACTGCACCCGACTGCCATCGCTCAACGCCACGTTGCGTTGTTCGCCCACGCCGCTGTTGTAGTCAGCCAGCAACGGTTGCAGGGCAATCTGCTCGCGCAGGCTCCAGCCCGCCATCGAGCCTGCACCCAGCAGCAACAGCAGTTTCAAGGCATGCCGACGCCCGGCGGATTTCGGTGCGCCGAGCGCCGCATGGGCCAGCGGCGAGGACAGGCCGCTGAGGCGCTGATTGACCCGCTGCATATGCGCCCAGGCCCGCTGATGCTCGGAATTGCCATTAAGCCATGACTGCCACGCGTGCTGGCGGCGGGCGTCCAGCGCGCCCTCCTGCATTTCCAGCAGCCAGCCGACCGCTTGCTGCGCCACGGCAGGCGAAATGTCGGATTTGTTCAGGGAATCGTTGCTCAGGTTCATAAGGCGAAGTAGCAGCGCAGCGCGGCCTTGTTCAGGTGGCGTTTGACCGTCGCGATGGAAATATCCAGCTCGGCGGCGATCTGGCCGTGGCTCAGGCCATCGACCTGCGACATCAGAAACGCACGTTTGACCAGCGCTGGCAGGCCGTCCAGCAACTGATCCAGCTCCACCAGCGTTTCAAGAATGATCGCCCGCTCTTCTTCCGAAGGCGCTGCACACTCGGGCAGCTCTGCCAGTGCCTGATAGTACGCACGCTCCAGGTCCTGACGCCGGTAGTGGTTGCACAACACGCGTTTGGCGATGGTCGTCAGAAAGGCGCGAGGCTCGATGATCTGCGCGGTATCGCGTGCGCCCAGCACTTTGACGAAGGTGTCCTGCGCCAGGTCCGCTGCGCTGTGGGGGCAGCCGAGCCTGCGCCGCAACCAGGTCGTCAGCCAGACGTTATGCGCCCGATACAGGCCTTCGACAGTGTGATTGGGAGCGGAGTGGGCGATGTGCATCACGGAGAACAATCCACGGGGACTCATTGATGGCGTGGATTCTGGCAGACTCTTTTGCGTATGAGAATATTTATCATTAATATTGCGCTTTATTCGTTCTGACAGGGACGAGCGGCTGGTCCTGCAGGGATTTATCACAACGTTTGCCATTGCGTTGTGATCCTGCCCCTTTGGTTTTAATCACCCAGTGAATATTTTCTGATGGACGTCACCACCGCAGGCAGGGCTGTGCCAGAAAAGCGCGCGCCGAAAACTACAGGCAAAAGGCTTACGGTCGCTTATCGGCTGGCCGTCACCTCGCGTTCGCTGGCGGCGATCCTTGGCGGCTACCTGCTGGCGTCGGTGGCCAGTATTTGCATCGCGCAGTGGTTGCCGGTTCCGCGCGCCGAAGCGGTGGTGACGGGCATGATGCTGTCGTTCCTCTTTTATCTGGTCGCGGTGCTCTGGTGTTTTGCCTGCCGCACGGCACTACAGGCCTGGGTTGGTGTGCTCACGCCGTGTGCATTGCTCGGGGCCGCATACGCTGGCGTTCGGTGGCTGCTGTGAAGGACGGTTTCCGTCAGGCAATGGCCTGGCTGCACACGTGGGTCGGGCTGCTGTTTGGCTGGCTGCTGTTCGCGATTTTTCTGACGGGCACGCTTTCCTACTTCAAGGATGAGATCACCCAGTGGATGCAGCCGGAGATCCCGCTGCGCGCCCTTGATGCCGGTGCCAGCGTGCAACGGGCTCAGGATTACCTGCAAAACCATGCCGCCGGGGCGACGCGCTGGTTCATCAGCCTGCCTGACGAACGCACGCCGGGCCTGACGGTTGGCTGGTTGCCGGAGGGCAAGACCGGGCAACGCAACAACTTCGTGCGCAAACTGCTTGATCCGCAAACCGGCAGCGAAGTGCAGGCGCGCGAAACCCGTGGCGGCGACTTCTTTTATCGATTTCATTACCAGCTGCAGATGCCACATCCCTGGGGCCGCTGGCTAGCGACCATTGCCGCGATGGTGATGTTTGTCGCACTCATCAGCGGGATCATCATTCACAAGAAAGTCTTCAAGGAATTTTTTACCTTCCGCCCGCGCAAGGGCCAGCGTTCGTGGCTGGACGGGCATAACGCGCTGGGCATCCTGGTGCTGCCGTTTCACCTGATGATCACCTACAGCAGCCTGGTAATTTTCATGTCGATGGTTATGCCTGCGAGCATTCTGAGCCAGTACGACACCGTTCAGGCGTTCTATCGCGAAGCCTTTCCGTCCCCTGAAACGGTCAAGCCAGCGGGTGAACCTGCGCCGCTGGTAGCACTCGCGCCGTTGGTCAGCGCGGCGAACGCGAACTGGGACAGCGGTCAGGTGGGCCGGGTGATCGTCAATAACCCGGGGGACAGCACAGCGGTCGTGCTGCTCACGCGTGACGACAAAGGCAGCATCGTGCCGGACCGTGGCGGTGCGCTGACCTTCAACGGTGTCAGCGGCGAGCTGCAGAATGAGGTGCCGCAGCGTCCGACTGCTTTATTAATAGCGAGCGGGATGTACGGCCTGCATGTGGGCCATTTTGCCGAGCCGCTGTTGCGCTGGCTGTATTTCATCTTTGGCGTTGCCGGAACCGCAATGATCGGCACCGGGCTGGTGATGTGGCTGGGCAAGCGTCAGCTCAAGCACGCAAAAACCGGTGTACTGCCGCTGGAGTTGCGCTTGGTGCAAGTGCTGAACATCGCCAGCATGTCCGGGCTGATGATCGCCGTGGCGGGCTTCTTCTGTGCCAACCGTTTGCTGCCCTCGGGCTTCTCCGGGCGCGCCGACTGGGAAATCAGCGTGTTTTTCACTCTCTGGGCCTTGTCAGTCGTGCATGCACTTATGCGCAAAGGGCGTAATGCATGGCGAGAACAACTGACGCTGGGTGCGCTGCTGTTTGCCGGGCTGCCGCTGCTCGATCTGCTGACCAGCGGCCGCTATCTGCTCGATTCGCTGTTGGCAGGCCGTTGGGTGCACGCCGCCTTTGACCTGACGGCGCTGATCACTGGCGTATTTCTTGGTTGGGTGGCGCTGAAGTTCAAGGCTGTACCTGTCGCTGAAACAGCCCGCGTTGCCGTGCAGGCCACCCCTCAGGAGACTCACTGATGCTGTTGGCGGCCTTGCTGTGTTATGTGGGGTTCACCTGCCTGTGCCTGTCGATGGCGCGCCATTACAGCGAACTGCTCAAAGGCTCGCTGACCGGGCGTCGCCGCCGGGCGCTCAAATTGATCGGCTGGAGCGCATTGGTGCTGTCGTCGTGGGCGGCGGTCGATGCCGATGGCTGGATGATGGGGGTTGTGCACTGGTTTGCCATCTTGATGAGCAGCGCGGTGTTGCTGGTTGCGCTGCTGCCTTTTCGGCCGCTTTGGGTGCTTGCACTGGCGGGATGCGGCGCGCTGCTCAGCCCGTTTGCCGCCATGAGCCAATTATTGGCCTAGCGCCAGACGATATTCGCCCGGTGTGGCGCCCACGGCCTGGCGAAACCGGTTGCTGAAATGGCTCGCGCTGGCAAAGCCGCAGGCCAGGGCGATCTCGCCCAGCGGTGTGGTTGTCTGGCGCAGCAACCGGCGGGCCTGGTCGATGCGTCGTGCCAACAGGTATTGATGCGGCGGCAGGCCGAAACTTTCGCGGAACATGCGTGCGAAGTGGTATTCCGACAGCGCACACAGCCCCGCCAGTTGGCCAAGGCTCAGCGGGTCGGCCAGGTGCATTTCGATGAAGTCCACCAGATGACGCCGCAAGTGCGGAGCCAGTCCGCCTTTCAGGCGTAAACCCTCGCGCAACCCTACCTGACTGAGCATCGCATGGCTGACCATCTCGTGCGCCAGGCTGCTGGTCAGCAAGCGCTCGCCGGGCTCTGCCCAGTTCATGTGGATCAACTGCTGGAATCGCCTGGCCTGAACCTCGTCGTCGAGGAACGTGTGCTCGCGCAACTGCATCTCGCGAGGCTCGCGATCCAGCAGGGTCACGCAGCCCAGCGCGAAGTGTTCCTGGCTGAAATACAAATGTGCCAGACGGATCTCGCCATTCACCACCCAGGCCGACTCGTGGCCTGCGGGCAGCACGCAGAGTTTGCCCGGAGAGCCTTTCTGATCAGGCTGGCCGCGCCGGAACGTACCGGTGCCGTCGGCGATGTAACACGACAACGTGTGATGAGTCGGCGCGTGATATTCCTGCGAGTCGTGCCGATTGTTCCACTGCGCGGCCATCAAGCCGTCGCCCAGCGGCGCGCTTTGCTCAAGGCGGGCATGGGGTGAGCTGCTCAAGGCCTGAAAGACCTGAATGGAGTCGATGGCTGACATAGTGATTCCTCTAGGCTTCGTATCCTACCCGCAGCCCATGCCGTTGCCATTAGCTGTTCAATCAAAAGCGCAAGATTATGCAAACGGCGCGCGCGCCGGACGCAGCAGACTGATGGCTCATTGAGGAGCCTGCACCATGAACATTTCGCTTTATCTGCTGACTGTGCTGATCTGGGGCACGACCTGGATCGCCCTGAAACTTCAACTCGGCGATGTCGCTATTCCAGTCTCCATCGTGTATCGCTTCGCATTGGCGGCCCTGGTGCTGTTCGGTTTTTTGTTGCTGAGCAAACGCCTGCAACCGGTCAATCGTCGCGGCCAGTTGATCTGTCTGGCGCAGGGCGTGTGCCTGTTCTGCGTCAACTTCATGTGTTTCTACACCGCCAGCCAATGGATACCCAGCGGCCTGATCGCCGTGGTGTTCTCGACCTCGACGTTATGGAATGCGCTGAATGCGCGGGTGTTCTTTCGCCAGAAAATCGCCGGCAACGTCATGGCCGGTGGCGCGATGGGCTTGCTGGGGCTGGCGTGTCTGTTCTGGCCCGAGCTGTCCGGGCACAGCGCCAGCCGCGAGACCCTGATCGGCCTGGGCCTGGCCCTGCTCGGCACACTGTGCTTCTCGGCGGGCAACATGCTGTCGAGCCTGCAACAAAAAGCCGGCCTGCGCCCGCTGACCACCAATGCCTGGGGGATGTTCTACGGCGCAAGCATTCTTGGCATTTACTGCCTGCTCAGCGGCAAACCGTTCACGTTTGAGTGGAACACGCGCTACGTCGGTTCGCTGTTTTACCTGGTGATACCCGGCTCGGTGATCGCCTTTACCGCCTACCTGACCCTGGTCGGGCGCATGGGCCCGGAGCGCGCGGCTTACTGCACCGTGCTGTTCCCGATTGTGGCGCTGAACATCTCGACATGGGTTGAGGGCTACCAGTGGACCTTTGCCGCCTTGCTTGGGCTGGTGCTGGTGATGGCGGGGAATGTGCTGGTGTTCAGAAAAGCCAGGCCGGTTGCCGTTGTGGTGAACGGCAAGCTGGCTTGAGCCAGTGTCGATCGTTCCTCATGCAAGGAACGATCAACAGCGGTATGACACTCAGCCCTTCCACACCTGCGGATTGACCAGATCCTGCGGACGCTCGCCCAGCAGTGCACTGCGCAGGTTGTTGTAGGCGCGGTCGGCCATCGCCTGGCGGGTTTCCGTGGTGGCCGAGCCGACGTGGGGCAGGGTGACGGCATTCTTGAGCTGGAACAGTGGCGATTCGCTCAGCGGTTCTTTTTCGTAGACGTCCAGACCAGCGCCGCGAATAGTGCCGTTCTGCAGGGCTTCGATCAGTGCCGGTTCATCGACAATCGGCCCGCGGGCGATGTTGACCAGAATGGCGCCAGGCTTCATCAGGCTCAGCTCGCGACGGCCGATCAGGTGTTTGGTCTTTTCGCTCAACGGCACCACCAGGCAGACGAAATCTGCCTCGGCCAGCAGTTGGTCCAGGCTGCGAAACTGTGCGCCCAACTCCTGTTCCAGTTCAGTCTTGCGGCTGTTGCCGCTGTACAGAATCGGCATGTTGAAGCCCAGACGACCACGGCGGGCAATGGCTGCGCCGATATTGCCCATGCCGACGATACCGAGCGTCTTGCCATGCACATCGGTGCCGAAATGGGGCGGTTCGATGCTGCGCGTCCACTGTCCGGCCTTGGTGTAGGCGTCCAGTTCGGCAACTCGGCGGGCGCTGCTCATGATCAGCGAGAAGCCCAGGTCGGCGGTGCTTTCAGTCAGTACATCCGGCGTGTTGGTCAGCAGAATGCCGCGCTCGCTCAGGTAGTCGACATCGTAGTTGTCGTAGCCCACCGAAATACTGGAAACCACTTCCAGTTGGGTAGCGTTGTGCAGCTGTTCGCGACCCAGCTTGCGGCCTGCGCCGATCAACCCGTGGGAGTGCGGCAGGGCTTCGTCAAACTGGGCGTTGATATCGCCCTGTTTGGGATTGGGCACGATAACGTTGAAATCCTGCGCCAGGCGCTCGGCCATTTCGGGGGAAACACGGCTGAAGGCGAGTACGGTTTTTTTCATCGGGCAGTCACTCTTGAGCGATTGAATGAGTAGCACGCTAACATTCCTGCCCGCCCTTTGGCAGCCGCTTTTTGCAGTTGTACGATGTCAGCAGGACGCTTTGAGTGCCTGTACGTGCAAGTCGGCTTCATCGGCCGCGAGGATTTCCGGCAGCGAGCCGCGCAGGTATTCGACCCAGGTCCTGATCTTTGCGTCCAGGTACTGGCGCGACGGGTAGATGGCGTACAGGTTCAGCTCTTGCGAGCGATAGTCGGACAGTACGCGCACCAGCGTGCCGTTGCGCAAGCCTTCGATGGCCGAGTAGATCGGCAGGATACCGATGCCCATGCCGCTGGAAATCGCGGTCTTCATGGCGTCCGCCGAGTTGACCAGCAACGGCGAGCTGTTGATGGTGACCATCTCCTGGCCTTCCGGGCCGTCGAACAGCCATTTGTCCAGCGGGAACACCGGGCTCACCAGGCGCAGGCACGCATGGTTCAAAAGGTCTGCGGGCTTGTGCGCCATGCCGAAGGTTTTGACGTACTCGGGGGATGCACACACGATGCTGTAGGTAATGCCCAGGCGTTGCGACACAAAGCCCGAATCGGCCAGTTCGCTGGCCAGCACGATCGACACGTCGAAGCCTTCTTCCAGCAAGTCTGGCACCCGGTGGGTCATGGTCAGGTCGAAGGCGACGTCCGGGTGGTTGCGCCGATAGCGGGCAATGGCATCGATCACATAGTGCTGACCGACACCCGGCATCGAATGCACCTTGAGCTGCCCGGCGGGCCTTGCATGGGCGTCGCTCGCTTCGGCCTCGGCTTCCTCGACCGAGGCCAGAATCTGCTCGCAGCGCAACAGGTAACGCTTGCCCGCTTCGGTGAGAGCAATGCGTCGTGTGGTGCGGTTGAGCAGCCGGGTCTGCAGGTGCGCTTCAAGGTTGGACACAGCGCGCGAGACGTTGGCGGTCGTGGTGTCCAGCACGGCAGCGGCGGCGGTGAAGCTGCCCGCCTGTGCCACGCTGCTGAAAGCGCGCATGTTTTGCAGGGTGTCCATGAGTACATCTCTGAATAGATGGCAAATTGTGACATGAAGTAACGATTGCATGTCAGCCAGACCAAAGCATTATCGCCGTTTCAGTAACAAAGATTCACATATATCCCCGCTTATCGCCGTGTCGAGTGCCGCCTAGAATCGCCGCCATTCAAGGTGCATTACCTTCGCTCGGGAACTCGCAGCTGTGCCGCGTCGCATTATCAGAGGGCTCTGGCCCGTAGGTCTTCTGGCTTTTACGCTGGTCCTCAGCGGCTGTATCGGAACACATGGAATCACACCGCAGGGCAGTGTTCTGCACGCTGACAGCCTGGCCACCGATCAGGCGATTCAGAGCGCTTCCCTCGACGCCCATTGGCCCGCAGTGCAATGGTGGCGCGCCTACGGCGACTCGCAACTGGACCGATGGGTCGACATGGCGACGCTGGGCAGCCCGAGTCTGGCACTTGCCGCTGCTCGTGTGCGCCAGGCAAAGGCGATGGCGCAGGTGGCCGAGTCCGCCGAGTCTGTGCAAGTGCAAGGCAACGCCAGCCTGATGCGTCACGACTGGCCCGAGGATCAGTTTTATGGCCCCGGCGCGCTGGCCGATACTCACACCTGGGACAACAATGCGTCGCTGGGCTTGAGCTACGCACTGGACCTGTGGGGACGTGAACGCAACGCCAGCGAGCAAGCCGTTGATCTGGCGCACATGAGTGCTGCCGAGCAGCGTCAGGCGCAGCTCGAATTGCAGGAAAACGTGGTCCGCGCCTACATCCGGCTGTCCCTCGACTACGCCCGACTGGATATCGCCGAGGCGGCACTGGCCCAGCAGCAACAGATACTCGACCTGGCGCAGCGTCGCCTCAAGGGCGGGATCGGTACGCACTTCGACGTCAGTCAGGCCGAAACCCCGCTGCCTGAGGCACATCGGCAGATCAACGCGCTGCAAGAGGCCATCGCGTTGAGTCGCAACCAACTGGCCGCGCTGGCAGGCAAGGGACCGGGGCAGGGCGCAGCGTTGCAGCGGCCTGCGCTGTCGTTGCACACCGCACTGACATTGCCCTCGGCATTGCCCGCCGAACTGCTTGGTCAGCGACCTGACGTGGTGGCTGCGCGCTGGCAGGTGGCGGCGCAGGCACGCGGTATCGACGTTGTGCATGCGGACTTTTATCCCAACGTCAATCTGGTCGGCAGCCTGAGCTACATGGCCACGGGCGGTGGCTTACTCGAGTTTCTGAACGGCAGCAAGCTGGGTTACAAGGTCGGGCCGGCCATCAGCCTGCCGATTTTCGACGCTGGACGTTTGCGGGCGGAGCTGGGGCGGGCGTCCGCTGCTTATGATCAGGCCGTGGCGCATTACAACCAGACGCTGGTGATGGCGCTGAAAAGTGTTTCCGACCAGTTGATTCGGCGCGCCTCTATGGACAAGCAGCAGGCACTCGCCGCCGAGTCGGTGGCGTCGGCGCAAAAGACCTACGACATTGCTCTGATCGCCTGGCAGCGCGGCCTGACCGATTACCTGAACGTGCTCAATGCGCGCACGCAGTTGTTTCGCCAGCAGAAGGTTCAGCAACAGGTCGAGGCCGCGCGACTGGAAGCCTACGCCGGGCTGATGGTGGCGCTGGGCGGTTACGCTGACGGGAATCGCAAAGGCAATGGTCATTGCGCACACACCGTCGCCGAGTCTGAGGGCGGGCAATGATCGCCTCGCTACAGCGCATCACCGACCTGCCGTGGCGTCGCGAATTGTATAGCTGGGCGCGCAGTGACGGGGTGACCTGGGTTTACATCTTCAAGGTGCTGCTCGCCGCATTCCTCACCTACTGGCTGGCGCTGCGTCTGGAACTGCCGCAGCCGCACACGGCTATGATCACCGTATTCATCGTCATGCAGCCACAGAGCGGGCAGGTGTTCGCCAAGAGTTTTTATCGCCTGCTGGGGACGCTGGCCGGGTCGGCGATGATGGTGCTGTTGATGGCCCTGTTTGCGCAGAGTCCGCTGCCGTTTCTCGGCAGTCTCGCGCTCTGGGTCGGCCTGTGTTCGGCCGGCGCGGCGCGCTATCGCAACTTTCGCGCGTATGGCTTTGTGCTGGCCGGGTATACCGCAGCCATGGTCGGGCTGCCTGCGCTGGCGCATCCGGAAGGTTCGTTTATGTCGGCGGTGTGGCGGGTAGTGGAAATTAGCCTGGGCATCCTGTGTTCCACGGCCATCAGTGCAGCGGTGCTGCCGCAGAGTTCCAGCGCTGCGATGCGCAACGCGCTGTATCTGCGCTTTGGCGGGTTCGCGCGCTTCGTGGTCAACGGCCTGCGCGGCGACATTTCACGCACTGAATTTGAAACCGGCAACGTACGTTTTGTGGCCGAGGCCATCGGCCTTGAAGGGCTACGCAGCGTCACGGTGTTCGAAGACCCGCATATGCGTCGCCGTAACGGTCGACTCAACCGCTTGAACAGCGAATTTATGGCGGTCACCACGCGCTTCAATGCGCTGCACCAATTGCTCGCGCGTCTGCGCCTCGAGCAGGCCGATCAGGTGTTGAAGCATATCGATCCCGGCCTTGAAAACCTTGCGCAACTGCTCGACGGATTCGCCGACCGCGCCTTGACCAACGATGACGCGGCGCTGCTGGTCACTCGTCTGGAGTCGTGCAGGGCGTACTTTCCCGAGCGCGTCAGAGGCCTGCGCACCGAGCTTGAGCGCACCCTGCCCAGCGACGCCGAACGATTGGACTTTCACACCTCGTTCGAGCTGCTGTACCGCCTGCTCAGCGAGTTGCTCGACTACGCACGAACCCATGCATCGCTGGCCGACCACACGCATGAGCGTGAACAGTGGAAGGGCTCGTTCGTACCGCGTACCCACTGGATGACCGCGCTGGCAGCCGGCGCACGGGCGACCTGCGTGGTCGGCCTGATGAGTGTGTATTGGGTGCTGACGGCGTGGCCCAGCGGCGCGAGCATGGTCCTGGCCTCGGCGGCCACCGTTGCGCTCTCGTCGACCACCCACAATCCCAGGCGCATGTCGCTGCAGATGGCCGGCGGTACATTGCTCGGTGCGCTGTCGGGTTTTATCGAAACGTTTTTTCTGTTCCCGCACATCGACGGTTTTCCGTTGCTGTGCCTGCTGTTGGCCCCGGTGTTTGTGCTCGGCGCGTACCTGGGGTCACGTCCGCATTGGACGGGTTACGGCCTGGGGCTGCTGATCTTTTTCAGCCTGGGCTCGGTGCCGGACAACCTCACGGTTTACAACCCTTACACCTTCATCAACGATTACATCGCGATGGTCGTGGGCATGCTGATCTGCGCCGCTGCCGGGGCAATCATCCTGCCGCCCAACAGCCGCTGGATGTGGCAACGCCTGGAACAGGCCTTGCGCAATCAGGTGGTGTTTGCGATCAGCGCACCACTCAAGCGTCTGGGCTCAAGCTTCGAAAGCCAGGCCCGCGACCTGATGCACCAGGCGTACGGCCTGGCGATTGGCAAACCGCTGGTTCAGCGCGAGTTGTTGCGCTGGATGTTCGTGGTGCTGGAAATCGGCCACGCCATTATCGAGCTGCGCCATGAACAGGCGCTTCTGCCGATTCACCCTGCCTACGCCGGATACCAGCCCTGGCGCATCGCGTTGCGAGTCATGGGGCGCGCCTTGGTGCGGCTGTTCATCCAGCCTGATGCGGTCAATCTGCAGCGCTGCCTGGCGGCAGTCGATCAGGCCATCAAGCGGGTGCAGGAGGCCGATGAACCCTTCGCTTCGCATTTCGATACGTCGGTGCTGCGCCGAGTAAAAAGCTACCTGCACTTTATCCGCTCGTCGCTACTGGACCCGCAATCGCCGCTGGCCGCCTATGCCGTCGAGCAGAACGCCTCGGGAGTGGTTCATGCCGCGTGAAATAGCGTTTCACGGTCTGTACATGCCGACCCTGACCCTGATGTTTCTGATCGCCGTGGTGCTGGCCTGGGCGCTGGATCGCTTGCTGGCCGGTTTCGATCTGTACCGTTATTTCTGGCACCCGGCCTTGCTGCGCATGAGCCTGTTCATGTGTCTGTTTGGCGCGTTGGCGCTGCCCCTTTATCGTTGACGCCTGAGTCGGGAAAAATCTCTGGATGAAAAAGTTCTTCAGTCTGTTTGCCACGTTGCTGGTGCTGGCAATCGCGCTCTGGATCGGTCGCACGCTGTGGGTCGACTACATGGATAGCCCATGGACCCGCGATGGCCGTGTACGCGCCGATATCATCAACGTGGCCGCCGATGTGTCCGGCACCGTGGTCGACGTCCCGGTGCATGACAACCAGTGGGTAAAACGTGGCGATCTGCTGATGCAGATCGACCCGGAGCATTACCGGATCGCCGTCAAACAGGCGCAGGCACTGCTGGCGTCACGCAAGGCGACCTGGGAGATGCGCAAACTGAATGCCAGGCGGCGTGCCGACATGGATGAACTGGTGATCTCGGCGGAAAATCGTGACGACGCGAGTAACGTAGCCACCTCGGCCCTTGCCGATTACCAGTTGGCCCAGGCGCAACTGGAGGCAGCCGAGCTTAACCTGGCACGCACGCGGGTACTGGCGGCGGTGGACGGTTACGTCACCAACCTCAATGTTCATCGCGGCGACTATGCGCGCATCGGTGAGGCGAAGATGGCCGTGGTCGACATGAACTCGTTCTGGGTCTACGGCTTCTTCGAGGAAACCAAGTTGCCGCACCTGAACGTGGGTGATCCTGCGGACCTGCAACTGATGAGCGGCGAGGTGCTCAAGGGGCATGTCGAAAGCATCGCACGCGGCATCTACGACCGTGACAACCCGCAAAGCCGCGAATTGATCGCCGACGTGAACCCGACCTTCAACTGGGTGCGTCTGGCCCAGCGCGTGCCGGTGCGTATCCACCTCGATCAAGTACCGCAGGATGTATTGCTGGCGGCGGGGATGACCTGCACGGTGATTGTCAGGCCAGTAGACGGCTGATGCTTGAGGACGCAGAGCGTCCAGAACGGCATGCCAACGCGGAACATGGGCACGATAGTTACAAGACTCGGCTACAGATCAGCGTTCAGTCCAAAGCGTTTTCTCAGGCCCATATCCAGCAGCCCTTTGGGCAGCAACCACGCCATCAGTGGCAGCAGGCTTGAGCCGTTGCCCAGTCGCAGCAGGCGTGGCGGATGGGTGTGTTGCACGGCCTTGAGCAGGTCGCGAGCGAATTCCGTGGCCGGTGTAGGGTTGTCCAGAGAAGCCCTGGCGCGTGCACGAATGCTTTCGCGAATCGGCCACCAGGGCGATTGTTCGCTGATCAGTTGCTCGGCTTCGTGGCTGGCATTCTTCGCGAAGCTCGACGCAATCGCGCCGGGCTGAACCTCCATCACCTGTACGCCGAACGGCGCCAGCTCGAGACGCAGCGCATCACTGAGCGCATGCACCGCCGCCTTGGATGCGCAATAAGCCCCCGCGAACGGCGTGACCAGCACACCGGATACGCTGCCGATGTTCACCACCAGCCCCTTGTTACGCCGCAGTGCCGGAAACAGCGCCCGAGTCACCCCGACGACGGAAAACACATTGGTTTCGAACTGCCGCTGCAAGGCCTGCACACCGCCGTCGAGCAGGGGACCCATCGCGCCATAGCCAGCATTATTGATCAACACATCCAGGCCGCTGTGTTCCAGACCGGCGGCCAGTTGCTCCAACGCCAGTTTGTCGTTGACGTCCAGTTGCACGGCGATGAAACCCGCTGCACTGAGTGCCGCGACATCGTCGGCCTTGCGTGCAGTGGCCCAGACTTCATAGCCAGTGGCCTTGAACGCGTCGGCCAGAGCACGGCCGATTCCGCTTGAACAGCCTGTAATCAAAGCAATGGGCATGTGGGGATCCTTGTCGTCAGTCCGAGAAACTGCCTTGTAGATGTTCTGCGCGAAATGCCAGGGTTTGCGGGCGGTAGCCATTACGTAACGCAGGCAACGGCACACAATCCTGCCACGCTGCCTTTGACTGAAGCTGGCCGGGGCCGCGATAGCGTGCAGAAGTGTAGGTGTTGTCCACCAGATTCACGGTGTCGCCCGGCGCGTAGGCCGCGATCCGCCAGTGCAGCTCCAGCAGGGCAGCCTGATTGTCGTTGGTTATCGAAACGCGCAGCGGCCGGTCTGCCGGGCAGCCTTGCGGGTCGTAACCAAGCTGGATGTCCAGACGTTCCAGCTGGCGCGTTTCCTGACTTTCCTGCCAGATCACGATGGCCGCCACGATGCCCAGCCCCGCCGCCGCTGCGAGCGACACTGGCAAGGCCTTGGCCGGATAGCGCAGCAACAGGATCAGCCAGGTCAGGATTAACAAAATGCCGATCAACATGCGGCGGGTCTCCAGCCGGGGGCAGTGCTGCACATCCTACAGACATTGCAGACGGGTTGACCAATGGGCAGATACCAGGCCGGTAGAGGACCTGGCGGGGGCGACACCTGTCATAAGTGCCAGTAGGCGCCATCGGTTCATTCATCTAGATTGTGGGCAGCAAGGAATATTCCGGGTTCTCTGGGCTAGCTACAGGTCCCTGTCATGGTCGAAAGCTCATTCATTCTGCATCAGCACACGCCTGCGCTACAGTCAGTGGACCCGCGCGGGTTGTCTGTGGCGTCGATTCTGCTGTGTCGTTCGAGCATCGACCACGAGCCGGAAATGCGCATCAGCCAGGCGTCATTGGACGTTGCCGGTCGACTGGTCAGCCGTTGGGACCCGCGCCTGTGGGCTGATCGGGCGCCCGCTAATCTCAGCGTCATTCATTCGCTCAGCGGTCAGGTGCTGGCCAGTGACAGCGTCGATGCTGGCTGGCGAGTGTCGTTGGCGGGTGAGGCCGGGCAGGTGCTGGAGGCCTGGGATGCTCGGGGCGTTGCGCGACGTACTGGGTACGACGCGTTGCTCAGGTCGACGGAGGTTTTTGAAGATGTACACTGCGTCGAGCGTCTGCTTTATGGCGGCCCTGATTCGACCGCGTATAACCAGTGCGGTCAGCTGATTCGTCATGATGATCCGGCAGGCACGCTGCTTGATGAAGCGTTCGGTCTTTCCGGAAGTGTGATCAGGCAAACGCGGCGCTTTCTGCACTCTGCCAATGAGCCTGACTGGCCCGAGTCGCTGACCGGGCGTGATGCCTTGCTGGAGCCCGGCGACGGCGCAACCACGTGCTGGCAATACAGCCCGTTGAACGAGAGCACTCAGCAGACCGATGGGCAGGGCAATGTTCGGTTTCTGGGTTACACCGTTGCAGGGCAATTGAAAGACAGTCGTTTACAGCTCAACGGTCAGGCCGAACAGGTTCTGGTCAGTGCCATTCAGTATGACGCGCAGGGGCGGGTGGTGTCGGAAACGGCTGGCAATAGTGTGATCAGCACGGCGCGGTATGACACTGAAGACGGTCGCCTGAAGGAATTGAATGTCACGCGTAGTAATGGGCAGGTGTTGCAGGATTTGCGTTACGGCTATGACCCGGTCGGTAATGTAATCCGTGTCGAGGACCGCGCTCAGCCAACTGTCTTTAAAGGCAATCAGCGCATCGACTCTGTTTCAACCTATCACTACGACACGCTTTACCAATTAATCGAAGCCACAGGCAGGGAATCGGCAGTCGTCAATTACGGTCCGGTGTTTCCTGGTTTTCAAAGTCCTGCGGATCCAACGCGATTGGCTAACTACACGCGGACTTATCGCTACGACGCGGGTGGCAACCTGCAACAGCTTACCCACACAGGCGCGCAGTCCCATTCGCGAACGCTGGTGACTGCGCGTTACAGCAATCGCAGTCTGCCGGTGATCAATGACCATATACCCGATGAAGCAGAAATCGCTGCTGCCTTCGACGCCAATGGAAATTTGCTCGCCCTGCAAGCCGGGCAAGATCTGAGCTGGGACCGACGCAACCAGTTGCAGCAGGTGCGGCCAGTGGTTCGCGATAACGCTGCGGACGACAGCGAACGCTATATATACGACGCCAGCGGCCAGCGCCTGCGCAAGGTGCGCACCACGCAGGCCAAAGCCGTTACCCACATCGCCGACGTGCGCTACTTGCCAGGGCTGGAAGTGCGCACCGATAGCGCCACTGGCGAAACCCTGCACGTTGTTGTGGCCCAAGCCGGGCGCAATAACTTGCGCGTGCTGCATTGGGCGTCTGGAAAGCCCGACGCGCTTGAAAATGATCAGACTCGTTACACCCTGAACGACCACCTGGGGTCCGGCACGCTGGAACTGGATGGACAGGCGCAGCGTGTCAGTCAGGAACGTTATTACCCGTTCGGCGGCACGTCATGGTGGGCGGGGCGCAATGCGATTGAGGCGAGTTACAAGACCGTGCGTTACTCGGGCAAGGAACGCGATGCGACAGGGCTTTATTATTACGGTTTGCGGTATTACGCGCCGTGGTTACAGCGCTGGATCAATCCGGACCCGGCGGGTGCGGTGGACGGGTTGAATATGTACCGAATGGTCAGAAATAATCCGGTATCCATGACTGATGTCGAGGGACTCGCTCCGTTATTTGGATTTGAGAAGGAGGTAGATGATGCTCGCCTCGAAGCGATAAGGGCGTTGGAAAAAACGAAAGCGCTGCTTGACGTTGAAGCCAATGAAGATGTGCCAATAGTCATAAAGCGTTTCTTTGGAGTTGACAGTGTCGAATTTAAGGCTCGCTGGAAAGATGACATTGATAAGGTGTTACGAGTGGCCCGAGAAACCTCTATGCGTAACGTCGATATCTTGGATTCAGATAAACCAGAGGATACCGTCACTGCGTTACTTGATATGGAGCGCTATAAAGGGTTCTCTCATTACCTGGCTGCGACTGAACGAGTGACACGTCAAAGTGCTTCCCCGAAAGAGTTGAACAGAGAGATGACACAGCTTCGCAAAAATTATAGGGATCAACGCGACGAAAAATTTTTGAGGATTAACAGGAAAACCTGGGGAGAAGCCAAAAAGGCTACCGGGAAAAGTTTTATTGCCCAGGTGTTGATTCACGAATTTTCCCACGCTGCGTTGAATACCATGGATTATGTATACGGTAAGGCCAAGGAGGGCCAGGACCCTACGCCTTTGCTAGATCTGGCTGCGGGCAAGGTCGATAAGAATTCAGCAACTTTAGGTAAGCACTATCGGAACGATACAAACAAAACATTCGCGGAGTTGGCATATGGTAATGCTGATTCATTTGCGAGTGCTGTTATGTATGTAAAGCGGTCGGCTTCAAAGAAAGCATCCGAGTTTGCTTTGTACAAACAGTTTTTTTGAGGCCCGCTAGTTGCAGTAGATATGAAAAAATTCCCCGGCCCGCTGCCGGGAGTAGTAACTTAACAGCTTCAGCGTGCGATAGTCTGTGTTTTCACACTCGCCTCCAGCGCTTGCAAACAACCGTAGCTATCTTCGAAACGCCCGATATCGTTTTCGTCCAGGTAGCTACCCGATTGCACGTCGATGATTTCCAACGGGATCTTGCCCGGGTTATGAGTCTATGTGCCAAGTAAATCGCGATGGTTTCGAGCTGAAAAGTATTCAATGCGCTATTTGGCAAGGCGGATCAAGGACGACTGAACCATGAATACTACGAGCGCTGTACTGCACCGTTACACCCCGCATCTACAGGTGGTAGACCCGCGTCGGCTGTTGACCGATTCAGTCGTTTTCTGCCGTCTGAAGCCTGCTGAAGAACCGCAGGCCAGGCAAAGTCATACGGCCTTTGATGTCGCGGGTCGTCCGTCGATGAGCTGGGATCCGCGCCTGTGGGCTGATCGGGCGCCCGCCAATCTCAGCGTTATTCATTCGCTCAGCGGTCAGGTGCTGGCCAGTGACAGCGTCGATGCTGGCTGGCGAGTGTCGTTAGCGGGGGAGGCCGGGCAGGCGCTGGTGGTCTGGGACGCTCGGTGCGTTGTGCGACGCATCGGGTACGACGCGTTGCTCAGGCCCACCGAGGTTTTTGAAGATGAGCACTGCGTTGAGCGCCTTCTCTATGGCGGCCCTGATTCGACTGATCACAACCAGTGTGGTCAGTTGATTCGTCATGACGATCCGGCAGGTACGCGGCTTGACGATGAGTTCGGTGTTTCCGGAAGTGTGATCAGTCAAACGCGGCGCTTCCTGCAAAACCTCGACGAGCCTGACTGGCCCGAGTCACTCACCGGGCGCGATGCCTTGCTGGAGCCTGGCGAAGGGGCGACTACTCGCTGGCGCTACAACTCCGTGAACGAAACTCTCCGGCAGACTGATGCGCAGGGCAATGTTCAGTTTCTGGATTACACCGTCGCTGGGCTGTTGAAAAGCAGTCGTTTGCAAATGAATGGTCAAGCCGAACAGGTTCTGGTCAGTGCCATTCAATACGATGCACAGGAGCGGGTGGTGTCGGAAACGGCGGGCAACGGAGTAATGAGCACTGCGCGGTATGACACTGAAGACGGCCGTTTGCTGGCGTTGAATGCCACGCGTAGTAATGGGCAGTTGTTGCAGGATTTGCGCTACGACTATGACCTGGTCGGTAATGTGATCCGTGTCGATGATCGTGCTCTGCCAGCCATCTCCAAAGGTCAGCGCATCGACTCGATTTCGACCTATCAATACGACACGCTTTATCAACTGATCGAAGCCTCGGGCAGGGAATGGGCAGTCGTTAATCACGGCCCGGTGCTGCCTGGTTTCCAGAGTCCTGCCGATCCTTCGACGCTGGCTGATTACACGCAGACGTATCGCTACGATGCCGGCGGTAACCTGCAGCATCTTACCCATACAGGCACGCAATCCCATTCGCGCACGCTGGTCACCGCACGTTGCAGCAACCGCAGTCTGCCGGTGATCAATGGCCACACACCTGACGAAGCAGAAATTGCTGCTGCCTTCGACGCCAACGGTAATCTGCTTGCGCTGCAAGCCGGACAAAACCTGAGCTGGGACCGACGCAACCAGTTGCAGCACGTGCGCCCCGTTATTCGTGAAAATGGCATGGACGACAGCGAACGCTACAGCTACGACGCCAGCGGCCAGCGCCTGCGCAAGGTGCGCACCACGCAGGCCAAAACCATTACCCATACGGCCGATGTACGTTACCTGCCCGGTCTTGAAATCCGTACCGATACGGCCACTGGCGAAACCCTGCACGTTGTTGTGGCACAGGCAGGGCGCAATAACGTGCGCGTACTGCATTGGGCGTCTGGCAAGCCCGACGCGCTTGAAAATGATCAGACTCGCTACACATTGAACGACCACCTGGGATCCGGCACGCTGGAACTGGATGGACAGGCGCAGCGTATCAGCCAGGAAAGTTATTACCCGTTCGGCGGCACGTCATGGTGGGCGGGGCGCAATGCCATCGAAGCGAATTACAAGACCGTGCGTTACTCGGGCAAGGAGCGGGATGCGACGGGGCTTTATTACTACGGGTTGCGGTATTACGCACCGTGGTTACAGCGTTGGATCAATCCGGACCCGGCGGGGGCGGTGGATGGGTTGAACGTGTATCTGTTTGTCCGTAATGATCCTTGCGGAGGCAGTGACGATGGTGGACTGGTTTATCGAGGAATGAATGATCGTATTGATCGACATTATGATAAGACGCACACGATCAAATACCGAGGGGTCTCAGATATGCGGCGGGCCGACGAGCATAAACTGGTGTACACATTGGATCTCGCGCTAGAGGAAAGCGTGGCCGTTATGACGCGTGAAGTAGAGAAGCTGAAGGCGGGTGATACTGATGATCTTTATGCCTTTCTCGGTATGAAAAAAAACGATCAAAAGGACTCATCCAGTCGGCTCGTAAAAACAGTTATAAACGGCTATGAAAAGCTCATTAAGTCTGTTGCTCGTTATCAGGACGGGGGAGATTTGCGCGACCAGCTAGTCTCTGTTGAAGGGCATCCGGAAACTCCGAATATGACAGCATTTTTTGTAAAGAGCGATCCCCATAGGCGTTTGTTTTTTACTGACTATGCGAGAACATTAAATGTGGTGTCCAGTGTGCAGACTCTCATTCATGAAGTGTCTCATTTGGAGCTTGATACGAATGACGATTTCTACTACTTGGGCTTTGACCTTAAGGCCACGTTTTCCCCCTATTTTGCAGGAGGTCTTTTAATCGGTAGTGTCAAAGAAGCCGTTCAGAAGAATGTGGACTTAAGAGCGAGCTATAAGCCGTGGCGTCATGGGTTCAAAAAATTTGAAACGTGGTTGTCTCAGGTGGCTGACTTTTGGGGAGGCTTCGCCGTCGCTCAGATCAGCCCAAAGAGAAGCCTGGCATTGCATAAACTGTCAATTGATCGCTTTGAGGCGAGAGGGGCTGGCCGCCATGCCTCAAACCAGCAGCGTAAAAGCACATGAACGAATATAAGCAACTCTCACAGCAAAAGCCCCCGGCAATAATGTGCGCATGACACTACGCAAAGAATTACCGGGGGCTGTCTCACTTGCAGCTAAAAGCGTCTGTCAGCGAGCAATCGTCTGTGTCTTAACACCCGCTTCCAGCGCATTCGAGCGACCGTAGATATCTTCGAAACGCTCGATATCGTCCTCGCCCAGGTAGCTGCCCGATTGCACTTCGATGATTTCCAACGGGATCTTGCCTGGGTTGCGCAGGCGATGGACCGAGGCGATCGGGATGTAGGTGGACTGGTTTTCGGTGAGCAGGAACACGTTCTCGTCGCAGGTCACCTGCGCTGTGCCGGATACCACGATCCAGTGTTCGGCGCGGTGGTGGTGCATTTGCAGCGACAGGCACGCGCCCGGCTTGACCGAGATGCGCTTGACCTGGAAGCGGCCGCCCATGTCCACCGAATCGTAAGAGCCCCACGGACGGTACACTTCAAGGTGGTTCTGAGTCTCGGTGCGGCCCTGTTCATTCAGAGTGGCGACCATCTGCTTGACGCCCTGAACCTTGTCCTTGTGGGCAATCATCATCGCGTCTTTGGTTTCGACGACCACGATGTTGTCCAGACCGATCACCGACACCAGTTTGCCGTTGCCGTGGATCATGCAGTTGCGGCTGTCCTGAATGACCACGTCGCCCTTGGTGACGTTGCCGTGGGCATCCTTGGCGTTGACTTCCCACAGCGACGACCAGCAGCCGACATCGCTCCAGCCAGCCGATAGCGGAACAACGCAGGCGCGCTGGGTTTTTTCCATGACCGCGTAGTCGATGGAGTTGTCCGGGCAGCAGGCGAAGGTAGAGGCGTCGATTTCAAGCGCGTCGCCGTCCTGCACGCTGCGCTCAAGGGTCAGCAGGCAGGTGTCATAGATGTCCGGGTCGTGCTTTTTCAGTTCTTCCAGGAAGCGGCTGGCGCGGAACAGGAACATGCCGCTGTTCCAGTAGTAACCACCGGCTTCGACGAACTCTTTGGCGCGTTTTTCGTCAGGCTTTTCGACGAACTGCGACACGCGGCTGACGCCTTCCGGCAGCAGGGCATCGGCGGTCGATTTGATGTAGCCATAGCCGGTTTCAGGCTTGTTGGCCGGCACGCCGAACAGCACCATTTCGCCACGTTCGGCAGTGACGGTTGCCAGCGCCAGTGCGCGTTGCAGGGCTTTCTGGTCTTCGATGACGTGGTCGGCAGGCAGCACCAGCATCAGGCCGTCATTGCCTTCATTGACCAGTTTCATAGCGGTCAGCGCGACGGCCGGCGCGGTGTTGCGGCCGAACGGCTCCATCAGGATGGCCTGGGTTTCCAGGTTCAGCGCAGCCAGTTGCTCGTTGACGATGAAACGGTGGTCCTTGTTGCAGACCACGATAGGCTCCTGCATGCCCTCGAACACCAGACGTTGCAGCGTTTGCTGAAACAGGGTGTGCTCGCCGGTCAGTGCCAGGAACTGTTTAGGGAATTGTTTACGCGAAAGCGGCCAGAGTCGCGAACCGCTACCGCCTGACAAGATCACTGGAATCATTTTGTTTCTCCAATAGCATTCAATTTGGGCTGTACGAGATGTCTGTCGTTTCTGTCGTTTCTGTCTTTTTCTTGTTCCGCGTCGATCGGCTCACGGCAACTGCCGCGAACCGACCGGCATAATCCGTTTAGCGGGTTGCGACCGGTGGCTTGACCCACACTGGCGAGAGGCTGCTGCCGCTGCCGGTGATGTAGAGCACGGCGGCTTCGCCACGCTCCAGCGCCACAGGTTTCACATCGGTGACTTTCTTGTCGCCGTCGTACAGCGCCAGGCTGACTTTTACCGGGTTGATTTCACGCTCGCCGGTGCCTTTGGCCGCTACGGTGTTGACCACTTCGGTCTTGCCGTCTGCAGTTTTCAGGGTCAGTGACTTGTCGCTGAGGTTCTGAACGCGAACCAGGGATTTTTGCTTGTTCTTGAAGGGTGGCTCTTCAACCAGTTGCGGTTTGCCGCTGGCGTTGTTGACCAGGGTGTAATAGTGATCGCTGGCCAGTTTCACCGGCACGCTCTGGCTGCCCAGCTTGGCGGTGTAGTCGCCTTGCGGCATGAAGCTGAACGCAGTGCTGCCCAGTGGTGCGACTTCGTTGAGGTTGGTGTTGCCAACGCTGGCGCTGATTTCTGCGCTGCTGGCGTTGTAAACGCGCACGAAGGTCGAGCCTTTCGGTGCAGTCGGGCCGTACAGGGCGGAGTCACCGGCGAACGCTGGCAGCGACATCAGGCCCAGGCCTGCAGCCAGTGCGCAGGTTTTGAACAGGCGTTTGGTGGCCGAACGGTGTGCAGTGTTGTTGGAAGTCATGAGTCAGTCCTCTCAGTTTTGCGCCCGGTTGGGCGACTCGGATGGTTTGGCGTTGAGTGCCACGTTTTCTTGGGTGTCACGCGATTTCTTCAGCTCGGCGATCCACTTGGGATCGAACTCGCCAAGGTCGTTGTGTGCCGGCAGGTAGCGCTCCGGGAATTCCCAGATGACCACTTGCGGCGGGGTGTTCTTGAAGGCGTCGGTCTGCAGGTACTTGAGCATCGGCAGGATCGGGCCGTGGCCGTCTTCGGCGTAGTTGACGACGTCACTGCGCAGCGCCTGTTTCAGGGCACCGACGAAGTTCCAGTTGGGGTTGGCGCTGTAGCTGGTGCCCACCAGGCCGACCGCCACGTCGCTGTCGGCGAACAGGGCATCGCCGCCTGCCGCTTCGCCTGCTACCGGGTCAGTGCTGCGTTTCTGCAGCTCGTCAGGCTTGGGCAGCAGATTGCTGAACAGCGGGTCGAGTGGCAGGAACGTGGTCAGGTCACCTTTGTAAGGAGCGGTTTCGATAGCCTGGGTGACGAACTGTTCAGGTTCGCCTTCCAGCGGGGCTTTCTGGGCAATGGCGGCGCCCAGTCGCTGCGCGGCCACTTCGGCGCCCATCGGCGTCCAGTGCGTGTCGGTGCGCAGGAAAACCTGGCCCTGTTGCTTGGCGGCTTGCAGCGGTGCCAGCAGGTCCGGTGCAAAGATGCCGGCTTTGGCAACCTGAGCGTGAAACTGCTGATACAGGTCGGCGTGCAGACTGGCCGGCTTGTTGTCACCGATGTGCTCCGGGTACAGACGGGTTTTTGCCGGAACGATGGCCAGAACCAGTTTGCTGCCCTGTTTTTCCAGGGCGTCGCGCACGCCCTGAATCAGCGCCAGGTTGTCGGCTTCGTTCTGCTCGCCATTGGCAACCGCATCGAACTCTTCATCGGTGTACAACCACTGGTCCTTGCCGAGCACCACGCCGGGCCGACCTTCGTTGAACAGTTTGAAGTCCAGCGCCGCCCACAGGTTGGTGCCCAGGCGTTTGATCGGAAACTCATCGTCGTAATGGGTTTCCGCAGCCTTGGTCCATTTACCGTTGAGCACGGTGGTCTCGGCCGAGGTCGAGAAGTTGCTGAAACTGCGCAGCGACCAGGCTCCGAGGATCAGCAGAATGCCCAGGAAGATGGCGATGTAGAGGATTCGTAATGAACGGGTCATGTCAGGCTCCTCAAAACTGGAAGTAAAGGAACGGCGAGAAGCTTTGCGCCGAGAGTTTGAGAATCGATGCCACGAACAGCAGCAGGATCAGTGCGCGCATGGCGTAACGTGGCCAGTCGGCGACCCAGTAGGCCGGTTGCACCTGAGCTTCGCTGCCCACGGTGTAGCCGGGCAGGTGCAGGCTGCCAGGTGCGTCGCCGGGTACGGCCTTGATGGTGCCCGGTTGCTCGGTCGCAGGACCGTCGGCCCTGGCGCTCTTGCCGCTGTCTTTTTCACGGTTCTGGTAAAAGTCACGCAGGCCGAAGAACGCCAGGGTCGCGTAAGCCACTACCAGCGTTGCCACTTGCAGGCCGGTCAGGCTGGCGCGGTTGAGTTCGGACAACTGCCAGTCGCCGAAGCTGAACATGGCACCGTACATACGGCCGGCCACGTGCAGGTTTTCAGAGCGGAAGATCACCCAGCCGATCACGACCAGCAGGAAGGTCAGAGCCCAGCGGATCACATTGAAGCTGTAAGGCTTGGTGTTGATGCCGACCGCTTTCTCGATGGCCAGCCACATGCCGTGCCAGGCACCCCAGATGATGTAGGTGACGTTGGCACCGTGCCACAGACCGCCCAGCAGCATGGTCAGGAACAGGTTGCGATAGGTCGCGACCTTGCCGCCACGGTTGCCGCCCAGGGTGATGTACAGGTAGTCACGCAGCCAGGTGGACAGGCTGATGTGCCAGCGACGCCAGAACTCGGTGATCGACTGGCTGATGTAAGGCTGTTTGAAGTTTTCCATGAAGCGGAAACCCATCATCAGGCCCAGGCCAATCGCCATGTCGCTGTAACCGGAGAAGTCGAAATACAGCTGCGCGGTGTAGGCCAGCGCACCGAGCCAGGCATCACCCGTGGTCGGGTTCTGCAGGGCGAAGCAGTGGTCGGCGACAATGGCCAGGGTGTCGGCGATGAACACTTTCTTGATGAAGCCCTGCATGAATCGCGTGGCGCCCTCGGAGAACTTGTCCAGCGTGTGGGTCCGGTTGTTGAACTGATCGGCCAGATCACGGAAACGCAGCACGGGCCCGGCAATCAGGTGCGGGAAGATCGCAACGAATGCCGCGAAGTCGATCAGGTTGCGAGTGGCCGGGGTATCGCCGCGGTACACGTCGATGATGTAGCTGATGGACTCGAAGACATAGAACGAGATCCCGATCGGCAGCAGCACGTGGGTCAGGATGAACGGTTCCAGGCCCATCGAGGTCATGGCCGCATTGATGCTGTCCACGCCGAAGTTGGCGTATTTGAAGTAGCCCAGAATGCACAGGTCTACGATTACGCCGAGCAGCAGCCAGCGCTGTGCCGGTTTGGTCCGCACACCTGCTGCGCCCACTTTGAGGCCGATCCAGTAGTTCCAGACGGTCACGCCGATGAACAGCGCCAGGAAGTCCACACGCCACCAGGCGTAGAAGATATAGCTGGCAATCAGCAGCAGCAGATTGCGATAGCGTTGCCCGCTCAGGTAGTACAAGCCGAGGAAGATCGGCAGGAACATGAACAGGAACACGTTGGATGAGAAAACCATCCTGATCTCTCCGTTTGTCCAACAGTCAAGGGCTCAAAGCCCCCCCAAACCCCCCGTTGAAACAGGGGGGTAAATCGCTTCACAGCTTCTCGGCGAAGCTGGCCAGGCGAGATCCGTCTTTATGGATGCATCGCCTGGGCAGATGTCTTCGCGGACAAGCCCGCTCCTACAGATAACGACGGTGAATCAGGAGCCGTCGTTGTCGCCCTTGTCGCCTTTTTCATGGGTCGGGTCGTAGACCTTGGTCAGGTCACCGCCCAGGCGGAAGGTTTTGAACGGCTGCTTTTCGTGTTTCTCTTCCAGCACATCCGGGCTGCAGGTGTAGAGCGAGCAGTACGGTTCGAGCCAGGCAAATTTCGGATCTTTCTTGAGGTCCGTCATGTCCTGTTTTTCACCGTTGTGCTCCGCAAACGATGCAGGGTCTTTGACTCCGGCCAGCACACGGTCACCCAGACGCTTCAACGCACCATTGTTTTCCGGACGCAGATCAACACCATTGGCCTGAGCGAAGCTTGCGATCATCGCGAGCGGCGGCAGGGCGTAGTTGTGATACGACAGCGCACGTTGACGGCGCTTCATCTCGTTAGGCAGGTAGCCGTCCTTGTCCACCTGATTGGCGGCGACCTTGAATTCCTTCACCGCCCAATCGAACAGGTCCTTGCGGTTGGTCACGACAGCGGTGGACATCACCGACCATGCAGCCCAGTACGAGTGGTTATTGATTTTTTCCAGCGGCAGATTGCTCCAGTCGCTGACCACCTGATCGGCCAGCTTGCTGAACCAGGCCTCGATGATCTGCGCGTCCTGCTGGCGATTGGCCAACGGGTGCGAATCGGAGAACTTCAAGCGCAGGTAAGCAGAGGACATGCTGCCCAGTGCCCATTTGCGCATGGACTTGCCGGTGTGGTTGAACTCGCGGGATTCCAGCGCATCGGCTTTTGCCCACGTGGTCATCATGTTCAGCGCGCAATCGAGCTGTTCCGGGCGACCGTCACGCATGTACTGCATGACGACTTTGCTGACGCCACGCTCAAGGGTGGTGATGTCCTTGGTCGCGTCACGAAAAGCTTCTTCGGACACTGCATTGAGTGTCGCGCGCGCCTTGTCCGAACCTTCGTACTTGCTGCGGAAAACCAGCTTGTCGGTGTAAGGCTTGGGAATGGCTTCACAGGTGAAATTGTGATCGCCGGTCTTCATCTTTTCGATCGGGGCATCGTAGCCCTTGGGTGGAACCAGTGCGGCGGACGCACCCGTAGCCCAGGCCATCGATGACACAATTGCCATCGACAGCAGGGTAGGGCGTATCAGTTTCGGAGTCTGCATAAGTCACCTCATAGTCCAGCTTGAGCGGTGTGTTTCGCAGCGCTCGGGAACACGTTGCGTTTGCATACTTTGGCAGCCACTTTCTGCGGTGCCGTGCCTGCTTCCGGTCCCTGGATTTCGAGTGCCAGCAGTTGCTGGTCGGCCCAATCCTCGTCTTCGCGCAATTCAAAGGCGAAGCGTCCGTCGGTATCGGAAGTTTCCGGCTTCTCGATTTTCAGGTCCTCGTGGCGACCGTTCATGTACCAGAGTCTGGCCTGGAGGGTTTTCACCGACGTGTCGTCAAAGCGGATATCGATCTGGTTGCTGCCATTGCGAATATCCTTGATGCCGTTCTTGCCGTTGACCAGCACTTCGTTGTTGCCCGGCTTCAAGGTAGTGCTGGCGCTCATGACCGCAGGCTTGCCTTCGCAGCCGTTGTCGAGCAGCGCCATCATCTGGCGATAGATGGTCTCCTGGTCCAGGCGATACAGCGGCGAGAATTCCCAGATGAGAATCTTCGGCGGACGTTTCTGGAAGTCTTCGCTGCCCAGGTACTGCAGCATCGAACCTTCCAGACCACCACCCGGGAACGCCACGTTCAACACGTCGGCGCCCATGTATTCCTGCAAAAAGCCCGCAAAGTTGTAGTTCTTGCCGCTGTGGCTGGTGCCGACCAGGGTGATTTCCGGGTTGCCGGCGTCACCGAACAGGTCGCCGTCGCCAGCCTCGCCCTTGGGCTCGGTAGTGAACTGGTCCATGTACTGCACCGCGTAGCTGGTGCCGCACAATTGCCCGGCCATATTGTGCAAAGTGCCTGTCTTGCCCATGCGTCCTGAAATATGGCTTTCAAATTCACGTTTCGGAATGCTGCTGTAGCCCGGTACTTTTTTAACGGTCTCGGCAACGATTTTCGCGGTGCGTTGTGCGCCGTATGGCGTCCAGTGCTGGTCGCCGCGGAAGTAGAAGTCGTGTGCCTGCTGTTCGTTGGTCAACGGCGACAGGTCCGGCACCCAGTAACCCATCTTGCTGAAGCGACCGAGCATGGCCTGATAGTTTTTCAGCGCCTTGTCGTAGTCGAACTTGTCGCGTTCGGCCGGGAACAGCTTGTTACGATCAACCAGGCCACGGGTCGGCTGATAAACCACGACCAGCTCGACGCCCTTGCTCTTGAACGCATCGTGCAGTTCTTTCATGCGGCGGTAGCCGCCCGGCGTGGTGTCGAACTCGGTGCGCAGGTCTTCCTGCGTCCGGAACAGCCAGTCGCCCTGAGCCTGTACCAGCGTGGTGAAGTTCTGCTGGTAGCGGGTGGTGTAGTTTTTTGCGTCGTGTGCGGCCGGGCACAGGCTGCAGCAAGGCTCGGCCTTGAACGTCGGCGCTTGTGCGTCGTCTGCCCGAGCGACACCGGCGGCGGCCATCAAGGCGGCGGTGAGGCTGGACAGGCTCAACAGCTTGATCAGATGTGCGTGCATAACAATACCCTTCCTCATTCCCGCAGCTCGGTCTGGCTTTCGACGGGGTCGATCAATACGGCTTTTTTCTGGCGAACCAGCAGGTCGAGAATTTCGTCCTGACGCTCACCGAGGATACCGTTGAGGCTGATACCGACCTCTTTGGTGGGCATCAGCATCGAGACGCGATACAGCTCGACGCTCAATGGCGAGTCGATGGACAGCGGACCGGAGCCATTGCTGGACAGTTCGCCACCGACCATGATCAGCGACACCTGAGCGTCGAACGGGTCGAGCTCGATGTCGCGGTCGGTATCGTTCAAGTCCTTGATGTGGCCGTAGACGCCCATCAGGCCGTTGGCCATGGCCACGTTCTCGTACAGTTTGATGTTCACACTGTTGCGCACGCGGATACCGTGACGGCGGTTGGCAATCACACGGTTGCCCCACAGCAGGTTGTTGCCGCTTTCGTAAAGAGTGATGCCGTCGGTGTGGTTCTGATAGATCTCGTTGTAGGCGACGATGTTGCCGACGCTGTTACGGTCCAGAACCACGCCGGACAATTTGTTGTTGTGGCTTTTGTTGCGGAAGATGAAGCTGTTGTCCACTTCCCGGGAAATAATGATCCCGTGCTTTTTCTTGGTTCCGTAAACGTCGTTTTCGGCGATGATCAGGCCGTGGGAGCGGTCATGCGGGTCAATGCCGTACACGATGTTGTCGCGGTAGGTATTGCCCTTGACCACGAAGTCACGTGTTTCGTAGCAGTAAAAGCCGTACCACATGTCCGCGAATTCGGAGTCGATGATCCAGCCGGTCGGCTCGCCACGCTTGAGAACCTTCGCGGTGTTGGGCGTGTACTGGGAAATACTGACGCCGTAGGACTTGCTCTGGTTGTAACCCATGCTCGCCATTTTGGTCTTGGCGATCCACGTTTCCGAACCGCCCCAGGTCAGTACGAACGGGCGAAACTCGTCGGGGGTGCGGTAGGCCGCCAGACCGTTGCGGGTTTCACTCCAGGCGTTGACCGAGGTGTTGGTGATCAGCATCTTGCCTTCGCTGACGATGAACGAGCCCTTTTCCTGAGACAGACGCAATTCCTTGGTCTTGCTGTCGATCTCGAAGATCCCGGTCTCCTTGACCAGGATCGGCAGGCGCGCCACGTAGACACCGGGCGACACTTCACTCAGAAACTGCTTGGGAACCTTTTTCACCAGATCCTGCAGGTTCACGTAGCCGTCGGAAATCATGATTGCCTGCGGAATGCCCTTCTGACGGACCACCCATTCAGCCATCTTGTTGTCACCGCCGATGAATTCCTTCAGGCCGGTTTCTTCCATCATCCGCGCGACGGTGATCTTGCCGGGCTTGTTGCGCGCAATCTTTTTCAGCGCCGCCTCGGTGGTGTAACCGCTCAAGTCGGGGAGCACCGGCTTGGCCATTTCCAGCGGCCCGGTCGGCGGGCTGGTGATGGTGTAGGTCTTGGCCTGGTGCAACTCTTTAACCAGTGCCTTCGGTGCTTCGGGTACGGCAGGCGCGTTGGCCAGCGCGACGCTGCTGGCCATCAGCAGAGCGCTGGTCAGCAGGGCACTTTCGAGCAGAGCGTGCGGCCAGTTGCGGCTACGCCCGTTGCTTGCATGGCTGTTCATCTCTGGCACTCCTTTGGCGGTTCGCATCAGAAGCGCCAGATGACGTCGACAACAGCGCGGTGCATGTATTCATCCACGCCGTTGTGATACGCGTCGCCGGGCTTGAAGACACCTGCGCGCAAGCGCACCAGTGCCGAAGGTTCGTCGAAAGACTGGCTGAGCGAGGCGGGCAGCAGGCCTTGCTTGAAGTACTTGGTCACGACCAGGTCCATTTCCTGACCCAGGTCCTTGCGCCCGTCTTCCAGCGGCAGCGAGCTGAACGTGTTGCTGTCGCCGTTTTCACGCACTGCGTTGATGCCCGAACCGCCGATACCGGTGTTGCCATCGACACGACGGAACTTGTGGTAGATCAGCGACGCGTCGTATTCCTCGTTCATCTGCCAGGAAGCGAACAGCGAGCCGGTTTCCACGTTGGCCATTTCGCCCTGGAACGCCTCGCCGAAGCGATGGATGCGCGAACGGGTGCCGGTCCAGTTCGAGCGGTTGCTCTCCAGACCGTTCTGAATGTAGTCCTTGCTGGCGCGCGAGTAGGCGGCGCCGACTTGCCATTGCGGGTCGAGACGCAGGCGCAGGCCCAGGTCGGTGGCCCAGCCATTCATGTCACGGCTGTTTTTCTCGCCGGCAAAAAACTGGTCATTGGCAGCCGAGGTCACGCCGATTTCGTCGCGTGTGCCGTTCAGCCAGGTCAGGCTGCCCCAGTAGTTGAGCGGGGTGGTGTTGCGATAATTGTAAGCATCGCTGTCAGCCTGCAGACCCAGCCACGTCAGGTTGCCGTTGGAGGTCTTGTCCAGATCGTCCAGCTGCTCGCCCTGCGACTTGAGTTTGCCGTCGTCATGACTGTAGTGAGCGCGCACACCGGCCCAGTGGCCAGGTGTCCACTGGTAGCTGGCCGAACCGAACAGATGCTTGCGATCTTCATCGTCGGGCGCCAGTTCGGTCAGGTCGGTGCGGTACTCGCTGAAACGCTGGGCAGCACCCAGTTCGGCACGCAGCAGGGTGGTGTCGAAGTTCCAGTTGATGGCTTCGATGTTGGTGTCGTGCCATTGGCCGTCGTCATTGCGCAGGCGCTGGCGACCGACTTTGAGGATCTCGCCCGGATAAGGCGTGAAGCCGCTGTAACCGATCCAGAATTCTCGCAGTGCCGCGTAGGATTTTTCGACTTCGCGCTCGCTGGCCGTGCCACGCGAGGTTTGCGTGCCGCTGCCGTCGCTGTTGCTCTGCTCCAGAGGGTCGGTCTGAATGGTGTCGGTGGCGGTGACCACCTGGCCCATGGCGTAGCCGCTCCAGTCGCCGCGCTCACCGTAGACCCAAGGGCGCAGGTCCAGGCCCACACCGTTGACGTCGCCGCCCGAACGGGTGCCCAGATCGCGATCATCCTCGGCCTGCGCCGTGGCTTTGATTTCGATACCGAAATTCTGTTGTTCGGTCAGCGCTGCCAGCGTCGGGCAGGCCCAGAACAGGGTGAAGCCAAGGCCCATGCCGGCGGCCATCAAAGGATTCAACTTCATAGTGCTTCCTCACCGTCTTTTTCTTCTTGCAGGGCCTGCATCGCCATCGCGTTCTGAGTGGCGGAAGCGCCCCGGACTTTTTGCTCGCGTGCCAACAGGTCTTTGGCAGTGGCGAGCTTTTCAGGCGGCAGTTGGGTACTCATTGCCTGGGCAAGCTCAGTGGCTTGCGGGGTTTCACTGGCCAGCGACAACTGGGCGAAGACCCAGGCGTTGACCGGGTCGGGCAGCGTGCCCTTGCCCTGCGAGAACAGTTGCGCAAGCGCGAAATCGGCGCTGTTCTGGCCACCACGTGCGGCGGTCAGCAGCTCGTCCACGGCTTTTTGCGGGTAAACCTGGCCCAGGTAGCCACGACGGTAGATCTGCCCCAGGTAGTAATGGGCAGAGATTTCCGTTGCGGTGGCTTTTTTCAGGTGTTCTTCGGCCTTGACCGCGTCTGCCGGAACCCATTTGCCCTCGTAATAGAGACGGCCCAGCAGCAGTTCTGCGCGTGGCTGATCGGCCGCGCGACCATTGTTCAGGTATTCCATCATCTTGTTGACGTCACCCAGTTCGGGGAAGTCGTACAACAGTTTGGCCAGCGTGACCCAGGAAATCGGGTAACCCGGCGCAACCTCTTCGAGCAATTGCTGAGCCGTCTTTTCGTCAGGCGTTCGGATAGTGGAATCGCCCAGTACGCGGGCGACGCTGTCGACTCGCTGAGCGTTGACGCGACCGGCAGCGTGTGCGCTTCTCAGTTGCGCGATCAGTGCCGCCTGTTGCTCGGTCTGGCCGCGAGTCTGGTAGACCGTGGCGAGTTCGACGTAGCAGATATCGGTGGCCGACAACGCCTGTTTGCAGATGCTTTCGACTTCATCCAGATGCTCGGCGTAGGTGCCCTGAGTGCGGTACAGCAGCACTTGCGCCAGACCGGCTTCTGGATAGCCGGCAGCGCGCCACTGGCTGATTTTCTGCTGCGCATTCACTTCGGGAAAGGTATGCGGGTATTGCAGATACAGCATGGCCAGCGGTATCAGCGTGCCCGACTCACCGTTGGCGAAGGCTTTTTTCAGCAGCTCTTCGGCTTCGCGATGCTCGGCCTCAGTGGCATCGGGCTTGACCGCCAGCAGGCGACCGAGGCGCGACTGTGCCCGTGGCGAAGTCTGTGCGGCGGCGCGGTAAGTGGCCTCGGCCTGCTTGAGCAGCGCCGGGTCGCGGGTATTCACCTGAATATCGGCCAGGCCGACTTGCGCGTCGCTGTAGCCCAGGTCCGCCAGCTGCCGATAGTTCTGCTCCGCCAATGCAGTGTCGCCGTTTTTCAGGGCTTCATTGGCAAGGCGTTGATCAGGCAGGCCGGCACAGCCGCTGAGGCCGAGCGCGACAGCGAGGCTCAATAGCGTGGGGGTCGACAGGCGTCGTAGTGGGCTGTTCATGGTTACAGACCCGCAGCCATTGCTTTGTCGAGCAACCAGTTCACGGACGGACCGCGATCACTGACCACTTCGACAGGGCGACCGGCAAGCGAGCTGCTCAGGCTTTCGTCTGGCTTGATCTGCACGCGAATGTCGGTGGACAGGTCGGTGTCGCTCAGGTTGGTGCTGCTGACGATCTGACCGGTGCGCAGTTTGTCTTCGCCGGCGATCTGGAAGCTGACACGGGTGCCTGGCTTGACGTCGTTGAACTGGCGATAGGTAAAGCGTGCTTCAACCGTGGCCGGCGCATTGCGTGGCACCAGTTGGAAGATCACCTGACCTTTGGACGCGAACTGACCGTCAGCAACCAGTTGGCGAGCTACGACGCAATCGCACGGGCTGGTCATGGTGCCGCTCATTTGCTTGCCATACAGCTCTTCGATCTTGGCCGGCTGCAGGTCTTCACCGGTCAGGCTGCCCTTGAGCATTTCCAGCATGCTGGTGTTGAAGGTCGCCAGTGGCGCGCCTTTGCTGGCTTCGCCGTTCTGGGCGACCAGGCTTTGCAAGGTGCCTTCACGCGGCATGGTCACGTCCATGCTCGGTATCGAGACCAGACCCGCCGACGCATGGCTGACAAAGTACAGGCCGTAGACCGTCTTGAAGATGAAGCCGAACGCTGCCAGGCCGACAATAAAGATGCCGAGGCTGAACGTGACCGCACGCAAACGACCCAGTGCGCTCATGCCGCTGTCGCTGCCTTTGACCTTGCGTGCCTTGGTGAAATTGTCGCGCTGCAAGGTGGCGAGCACTTCACCCAGGCTGACGATTTCGCCAGACAGGTGCGAGGTGATCAAGTGGCGCAGGGTGGCAATGTCCTGAGCTTCCAGGTTCTGGAACTGGCAGCCAACACGGCCGCTGGCGGTATCCACCGAGCGCACCTGCATTTCTACATCCATGGCCAGACCAAGGTTGTCGATCAGAAATTGCAGGCGGCCCTTGATGACCTCACCGGTGGTGTAGGCAAGCCCCGCTGGAGCCACAAAGCTCAAGCCGCCGGCCGACAGGTCTTCGATACGCACCAGCGGCGCGTTCGGCTTGTCGTTCAGCAGGCGCAGCTTGGCAGGGATCTTGATCCGGGCGTGTTGGCGCTGGGCTTCGGATTCATGTACGACGTTCGCATTCACGGCTGTATTCATGGCTAGTTTTCCTACTTAAGCGATTAATCCGTTGGTCTGGTCAAACCATCGTCAACAGCACGGCGACGAAGATGGTGCCAGCCGAGAAAGTCATGGTTCGGGACGACCACGTGTTGAACCAGCCTTGAAAGCTGGCCATGTCGCGGCTGAGTTTGGTGTCCTGGCGCGTCCAGGACTGGCGGTCCAGGCGGAAGAAGACGTAGATCTTCATCAGGGCGCCGACGATCTGGTTGTAATAGAGAATCATCGGGTAGGCAGGCCCGATCCTGTGCCCTGACAAGGACAGCAGCAGGGTGAGGATCAGGCGGGTCATACCGATCCACAGCAGGTACATCAGCAGGAACGCGCCGCCGTACTTGAAGCTGGCGATGATGGCGACGGTCAGGCCGAGAATCGAGGTCCACATCGACACTCGCTGGTCGAACAGCACGATGCTGGTGAAAATCCCCAGGCGACGAACGCCCAGCCCCAGTGCACGCGAGTTCTGACGCAGGTTGTTGCCGTACCAGCGATACATCAGCTTGCGGCTGGCCTTCAGGAAGCTCTTTTCCGGCGGGTGCTCCACGGTGTTGATCGCCGCATCCGGGACGTAGAACGTGTCGTAACCCAGACGCATCAGGCTGAACCAGCTGGACTTGTCATCACCGGTCAGGAACCGGAAAGTGCCCAGCCGCCAGTGGTTGAGCGAGTCGCTTTCCACGTCGGCAATAAACTCGGGGTCGGTCACGACTTTTGCGCGAAACACCGACATCCGGCCGGTCATGGTCAGCACGCGCTTGGACAAGGCCATCGAGCACATGTTGATGTGACGCTGAGCGAAACGCAGCTTGTGCCACTCGCTCATGATGTAGCCGCCACGCACTTCGCAGAACTCGTTGGTGGTCAGGCCGCCGACGTTGTCGAACAGCTGGAACCACGGCACGGTCTTGGCAACCACACCTTCGTTGAGCACGGTGTCACCGTCGATCACGGCCACCACGGCACGGTCATCGGGCATGTGCCGCGAGATGGCACGAAAGCCATAAGCCAGACCATCACGTTTACCGGTACCCGGAATACGCACGAAGTCCAGTTTGACGCGATCTGGCGGGTTCGCCTTGGCCCACATGCTCTTGACCAGCAGCTCGTCGGACATTTCCACCAGCGAACAGACCACGGTGGTTGGAAGACCGCATTCGATGGCCTCGCGGATGACCGAGCTGTACACCTGTGCGGTGGTCAGTGCATCAATGCGAAAACTGGTAACCATCAGAAACACATGGGATGGGTCTGCAGCGCTGCCCAGCTTGCGAACCTTGCGGCGCAAATGCGGGTAGACGATGTAGAGGAAGATCATCCCGCGCACGAAGTGCGTGATCCCCATCGAGTAGCGCCAGATACCGACAGCGCCAATCAGGAAGATAAAGTTCTTCGACTGCGAGTCGAAGATACTGGTGGGCAATGCCGCAGCAAGGCCCATTAACAAACTGAGATAAAACAGCCAACCGGCGGCCTGTAAAAGGCCGTGCTTGAGCCTTTGCATAATCTGTATCCCTAAGTCAGTTGCGAGCCTCAAGCCCCAGGCTGCAAGCTCATTGTTTGAGCTTGGTGGCCTGGAGCCTGGCGCTTGTGGCTTGCGGCTGATTTACCAGCAGATACCTTCGGCACGACCGTCTTCGGTGGTGGCATTGGTCATGAAGCCCACCAGGTCGATAACGCGCTTGCCTTCAGGCGTCTTGTTGGCGAGGGAGCGGAAACGCTCGTCGCGGTTGCCAAGGATGATCACGTCGGAGTCGTTGATGACCTGATCGAAGTCGGAATTGAGCAGCGAGGAAACGTGCGGAATCTTCGATTCGATGTAGTCCTTGTTGGCACCGTGAACACGGGCGTATTCGACGTTGCTGTCGAAGATGCTCAGGTCGAAGCCCTTGCCGATCAGCATTTCAGCCAGCTCTACCAGCGGGCTTTCACGCAGATCGTCGGTGCCGGCCTTGAAGCTCAGACCCAGCAGTGCAACCTTGCGGGTGTCGTAGCTGGCAACCATGTCGAAAGCGTTCTGCACTTGCGAGGTGTTGCTGCGCATCAGCGAGTTGAGCAGCGGTGCGTCGACATCCAGGCTACCGGCGCGGTAGGTCAGGGCGCGGACGTCTTTAGGCAGGCACGAACCGCCGAAGGCGAAGCCTGGGCGCATGTAGTACTGGGACAGGTTCAATGCCTTGTCCTGGCAGACCACGTCCATCACTTCACGGCCATCAACGCCGACTGCTTTGGCAATGTTGCCGATTTCGTTGGCGAAGGTCACTTTGGTGGCGTGCCACACGTTGCAGGTGTACTTGATCATTTCGGCAACGGCGATGTCCTTGCGGATGATCGGTGCGTCAAGTTCTTCGTACAGCGATTGCAGAACGTCACCCGAGGCCTTGTCGAACTCGCCGATCACGGTCATTGGCGGCAGGTCGTAGTCTTTGATTGCGGTACTTTCACGCAGGAACTCTGGGTTTACGGCAACGCCGAAGTCAACGCCGGCTTTCTTGCCGGAGCAGTCTTCCAGGATCGGGATAACCACGTTGGCGACGGTGCCAGGCAGTACGGTGCTGCGAACCACGATAGTGTGGCGAGTGTTCTTGTCACGCAGGACATAACCGATTTCACGGCACACTGATTCGATGTAGTCCAGTTCCAGGTCGCCGTTCTTCTTGCTTGGCGTACCCACGCAGATCATCGACAGGTCAGTGGCGCGAATGGCTTCGGCGAAGTCGGTAGTGCCGCGCAGTTTGCCGGTGGCCAGACCTTTTTGCAGCAGCTCTTCCAGGCCCGGTTCAACGATAGGCGACTTGCCATTGTTGATCAGGTCGATCTTGGTGCTGGAGATGTCCACACCCACTACGTCGTGGCCGCGGGCAGAGAGGCAACCGGCACAGACTGCACCGACATAACCCAAACCAAATATGCTGATACGCATCATCATTCTCCTAGATTTTCACGCCATAAAGTGGCTGGATATTAATTTTGGCCAGCAGATGTCACGCGTCAGTTGTCACGGTTAACAGAACCGTAGAACTAACGCAGGCATATTGAATGAGTGAGTGCCCAAACAAGCGAGGCGAACTCAAATGACACTAAGTGCAAGCGGCAAGTGACCTGTCCGGTGGGCAGGGCCCTGCTCTCCTTGGATGCAGTAAACTACTCCTGTCTGACGATTGACGGCGGACCTCGGTCGGAAAGCCTCTGGCCGGAGCCATTGCTGCCTTTGCTCGAGTCCTGCGCGTCGCACCTGGCCGGTGCTTCGTCTGTCTACAACATCAACTAGTGATGTGAGTTTAATCCTGTACCAGACCTCCGAATCCCGTGGACCCGGCTTAGCGGTTGGTAACTTCCCGTTTCCTGTTCTGCGTGTAAGTGATCGCTTACACATTCGCCCAGAATTGTTACGGGATGTAGGAGCGTACAAATTCGCATTTAGTTCCGGGCCGCTCGTCCTGATTTGAGAAAATCGGTGTATCCAGTTTGTGACAATGGCAGTTGCAAAATAATGGCCTGTTTCTTAAAAGCCTTAGTGTGCGGGGATAAAAGCCGGGTGGATATGAAAGTGCTACTACAGCAAATAGCCAAAAGGCCACTACTTAAAAAGATGGATTTTTTTTCATGAAAAAAATCGACGTGAACGAGTCGTCGGCAAGTTGACGTTTATCTGACGTCACTAAGTTGTCATTTGGGGGCGGATCGGAGGGGGCGTCGTGTAACAGCGGTGCGTTACACGACGATTACAGCGTCAATCTTCAGCTGAGTTACGCAGAAACACTAACTTGTCAGGCGTTGACTGCTCGCTGTTGTAACGGTAGCCCTGTACATCGAACTGCTTTAACGCTTCGGGACTGTTGATGCGCTCTTCGATGACGAAGCGGCTCATCATGCCGCGTGCCTTTTTCGCATAGAAGCTGATGATCTTGTAGTGCCCGTTTTTCAAGTCCTTGAACTCGGTGTCGATGATTCGCGCCTTGAGCGCCGAACGTTTGACGGCCGAGAAGTACTCGGTAGAGGCAAGGTTGAGCAGCAGGTCATCGCCCTGATCGGCTAGCGCCTCGTTCAGCCATTCGCTGATTCGGGTGCCCCAGAACGCATAAAGGTCCTTGCCGCGGGCGTTGGCCAGCCGGGTGCCCATTTCCAGGCGATAAGGTTGCATCAGGTCCAGCGGGCGCAACAGCCCGTAGAGGCCGGACAGCATGCGCAAATGGTCCTGGGCGTAGTCGAGTTGTGCGTCGCTGAGGGTTTCTGCTTGCAGGCCGGTGTAGACATCGCCCTTGAACGCCAGTAATGCCTGCTTGGCATTGTCGAGCGTGAACGCCGGGTCCCAACTGCCGAAGCGCGCGGCATTGAGCCCGGCCAGTTTATCGGAAAGGTGCATCAGCTCGCTGATCTGCGCCGGGGTCAGCTCCCGCAACTGGGTGATCAGTTCCTGGGAGTGATCCAGGTACTGCGGCCGGGTGAAGCGCGCGGTGGTGGGCGGCGTCTCGAAATCGAGGGTTTTCGCTGGGGAAATCACCATCAGCATGAAGTCGTCTCCTTTGATCGTCCGGGGATTCTAGGGGCTGATGGCCCTCGACTCCAGCTATGGTGGCGATAGAGGCCTCAGCGCTTTGATGTCAGGCTTTGTATGCGTGCCGACATAAGAAGGCCGGCGCATATCAGCTATAGTGGCGCGCTGGTCATGACGTTCATGGTTGATCGAGAGGGCATCGGGTTTGCGTATTGTTTTAGCAGTGTGTGCAGGTCTGTTCTGGCTTCAGGCCCAGGCGGCAGCGCCGGTCATCGCCACCATCGACCGCAGCGTATGGCCCGAGCGCCTTGAAACGCCGGCCTTGTTCGACGTGGCGTCGCGTGCGGAGATCCTCGCCTTCGCCCATGAACTGTCGCTCAGTGAGAAACTGGGCGAGGAGGGGCTCAAGCAGCGCCTCGGCCTGCGTTTCGTCAATGTGCCGTCATTGAACGTGGTCCGTCATCGCCTGTGGCTGCGCTTGCTGGAAAACTACCAGAACGCCCAAAAAAGCTGCGAGGAGGACGCCAACTTCTGCGTGCTGGTCGAGGACATGGAGCAGTTGCGCCAGCGTGCCGATGAGTACCAGGTGTCGAACGACTCCTTCTACGCCGGTTGGGCCAGGCCCAGCGCGGTGTTTCATCAGCGCTACTTGAACGAACTGCTGTTCATGGCGGCATTGTTCCCGCAGACCAGCAGCGAGATCGAGCGTTACAACTCCGATGAGATGAGCGGCGACGAGATGCCCGATCGCACCTTCATGCTCAACTTCGAAAGCGGGCCCAGCCCGGCCGACGGCGGCACTGACTGGCTGGCCGACTTCATGCGTCAGCAAAAGATGACCGCCACGTTCTTTGTGCTGGGCAAAAGCCTTCAGGAGCGTCTGGACAGCACCTCGGTGGCAAACCTGCAGGCGTTGTACCGCCAGCAGTGTGTCGGCATTCAGGGCTGGGAGTATCGTTCGCACAGCCAGTGGCTGGACTGGCAGGATTCGGTGCAACGCAGTGCGACGCTGGTTCAGCACGTACTGGCGGATAATTTCGTGCCGCTGTTTCGTCCCCCCTACGGTCATCGACGGGCCGACAGCGGTGATTTCTTCCGCGCCCAGCATTTGCGCGTGTCGTTGTGGAACATTGATGCCGAGGACGACAACGGACGGCTCACGGCAGAGCAAATCCAGGACCGGGTGCTTACCCTCATGCTGCTCTGGCGCAAAGGCACGGTGGCGTTTCACGACGTGGCCAACAAGGCGCAGTCTGCGCTGCCATTGCTGCTGGCCAACACTGCGCAAAGCGAGTTGATCTGGGAAGATTGCCGAAATATCTCTGAAGCGCCCGTGGAACAAGGGCTCGAGAGCAGTGAAGAGGCTGCGCCGGAGGGGGAATGAAGGCAGATTCGGCGTGGGCGGACTTCCGACTTTAAACGTGCCGGCTACGTCCGCCAAGTCCTATTCGTCACCCTGTGAAATAAACCTCAAAAAACCATCAAAGCGCTTTTTTCTGTCATCCCTTTTGCTGTATTACGAATACAGACCGCCGAAACCTGCAACACAGGTGGCGTCTTCCAAGACCCACCTTGAGCGACATTTCTCCCCTGCCTGAAGGGAAGAATCCGGCGGCCTTTTCGTGGCGCAGCACTGTCGTGGTTCTGCGTCGCCTGGCATCTACAAAGGTGAGCGAGTATGGATGATCACGGACGCACCCCTTCCACCAACCAGCCAATCCTTTACGTGCTCGATACCAACGTACTGATTCACGATCCAAACGCGTTGTTGAATTTCGAAGAACACCATGTCGCCATTCCCATGACGGTTCTGGAGGAACTGGACAAACTCAAGGCCGGTAAACATTCGGTGGCCGCCGAATGCCGTCAGGCCATCCGTCTGATCGACAAGACTCTGGGAGAAGCCAGCCCCGAAGAAGTCGAAAAGGGCGTGCCTATTGATCGCGGGACTGGTGTGTTCAAAGGTTTCCTGTCCATTCTGATGAGCAAGCGCGAGGAACCCAACAGCCTGCTGCCCGAGCACTTGAACGACAACATCATCATCAACCAATTGATCGACCTGCACGCGCGCAACAAGGACTTGAGCGTCGTACTGGTGACCAAAGACATCAACATGCGCCTTAAGGCGCGTGCCTGTGGCATCGACGCCGAGGATTACAGTACCGACCAGCTGGTGGACGACGTTTCACTGCTGTCGCGTGGCTACCATGACATGACCGGCTCGTTCTGGGACCGCGTCAACAAGGTCGATACCCGCCAGGAGCGTGGCCGTACCTGGCACCGCGTTCAACTCAATGAAATGCTTCCGGCCGTCCATATCAACGAGTTCATTGTCGACGAACAAGGTTTTGTGGGCTGGATCAAGGGCGTCAAGAACGACGAGTTGCTGATCCTCGACATGCATCAGGAGCCCTTGCTGCATCAGGAAGCCTGGGGCTTGAAGCCGCGGGATATCTATCAGGGCCTGGCATTGTTCGCCTTGCTCGACCCGGATATTCATCTGGTCAACCTGTCGGGGCCTGCGGGCTCGGGTAAAACCATCCTGGCGCTGGCCGCTGCCATCGAGCAGACCATGGTCACCAAACGCTACCGTCGCATCATCGCGACCCGCAGCGTTCAGGGGCTGGATCAGGAAATCGGCTTTCTGCCCGGCACCGAGGCGGAAAAGATGGAGCCGTGGCTTGGCGCGATCACCGATAACCTCGAAGCCCTGCACATGGATGATGAAAACACTCACGGCAGTGTCGATTACATCCTCAGCAAAGTGCCATTGCAGTTCAAATCCCTTAACTACATTCGAGGTCGCAGCTTCCAGCAAAGCCTGATTCTGATCGATGAATGCCAGAACCTGACCCCGCACCAGATGAAAACCATCATCACCCGTGCCGGTGCCGGTTCCAAAGTGGTCTGTCTGGGCAACCTGGCGCAGATCGATACCCCTTACCTGTCAGCCACCAGTTCTGGTCTGACCTACCTGACGGAGCGCTTCAAAGACTTCCCGAACGGCGTGCACCTCACCCTGCAAGGCGTGCCACGCTCCATTCTGGCCGAATACGCAGAGAGTCATCTTTAGCTGAAAAGCAGCTTCAAGCGTTTAGCTGCAAGCTACAAGCGGGGAACTTCGGTGTATGAAGGCCCTCGCTTGCAGCTCATGGCTTATAGCTTGTATCTGCCCCACCCTCTACACTTCTTGCATCTGCCAAGGAGTAACGTTGTGCTCACTCATCTCGATTCCCAGGGTCGCGCCAATATGGTCGACGTCACTGATAAAGCCGTGACGTCCCGTGAGGCTGTGGCTGAAGCGTTGGTGCGGATGTTGCCCGCCACGCTGCAAATGATTGTCAGCGGTGGCCATCCCAAAGGGGATGTGTTTGCTGTCGCGCGCATTGCCGGTATTCAGGCCGCCAAGAAAACCAGCGATCTGATTCCGCTGTGCCATCCGCTGATGCTGACCAGCATCAAGGTTCACCTGGCTGCCGAGGGCGACAACGCAGTGCGCATCACGGCAAGCTGCAAACTGTCCGGGCAAACCGGCGTTGAGATGGAAGCCCTGACGGCGGCCAGTATTGCGGCGCTGACTATTTACGACATGTGTAAGGCAGTGGATCGCGGCATGGTTATCGAGTCGGTTCGCCTGCTGGAGAAGCTTGGCGGCAAGAGCGGTCATTTCATTGCAGATGATGCGCAGGTTGCCCCATGAAGATTGAGGTCCAGTACTTTGCCCGTTATCGCGAAACGTTGGGCATAGACAGCGAGTCTGTCGAAGGCGAGTTCGTCACGCTGGAGGTGTTGCGTCAGCATCTGTCGCAACGTGGCGAAGCGTGGCAGGTTCTGGCCGAACAGAACCTGATGTGTGCGCGCAATCAGGAGCTCTGCAAGCTTGACGAGCCCCTGCTTGATGGCGACGAAGTCGCGTTCTTTCCGCCTGTGACCGGAGGCTGAGCATGACGATTCGTGTGCAAGCAGCAGCATTCGATCCCGGCACTGAAGTCAACGCGCTGCACGCTGCCAACCTGGGCATCGGTGCGGTGGTGAGTTTTGTCGGTTACGTGCGTGACTTCAACGAAGGGCGCGAGGTATCGGGCATGTTTCTGGAGCATTACCCGGGCATGACCGAAAAGGCCTTGGCGAAGATTGTTGAAGAAGCCGAGCAGCGCTGGCCGTTGCTCAGGCTCGACGTGTTGCATCGGGTGGGCGCGCTCGAGCCGGGTGAGCCTATCGTGTTTGTGGGCGTTGCCAGCGCTCATCGGCAGGCGGCGTTCGAGGCCTGCGATTTCGTCATGGACTACCTCAAGACCCGTGCGCCGTTCTGGAAGAAGGAAAATACTTCTCAGGGGCCGCAGTGGGTCGAGGGTCGCGATAGCGATCAGGCAGCCGCCCGGCGCTGGTAGCCGGTAGCTGCGTCCATGCGTTTTTCCTGAACGCGTGGTCTCTCGCTGTTTGTATCGTCTATTTGTATCTTCTTGGTACAAAGGGATGGCTTCGGGCTATCATGCCGGCCCGGAAACGGCGTCTCATCGGCTTCGGCCAACTTATTCAATAACTGTCCGAGCGTGATTGCCCTTGCGGCCGCCACGTTGCGGGCAGGTTTTCGTCAACGTTCGGAGCAGAATGTGAAGAAACTTCAGCAGTTTTTGGTTTCAGGGATGACAACAGCGGCGTTAGTGCTGATGGCTGGTTGTGCAACGGAAAGCTCGCGGGCGCTGCCTGTGGCAAAGGTTGAAAGCGCTGGTGTTGCTTATGCCGGCAAGCGTTATCCAGTGGCGGTCGGCAAGTTCGATAACCGCTCCAGCTACATGCGCGGGATCTTTTCCGATGGTGTGGATCGGCTTGGCGGTCAGGCCAAGACCATCCTGATCACCCATATGCAGCAAACCAACCGGTTCAGTGTGCTGGACCGCGACAACATGGAGGAGATCAAGCAGGAAGCCTCCATCAAATCCACCGCCCAGCACCTGAAAGGCGCTGATTACGTGGTGACTGGCGACGTGACCGAGTTTGGTCGCAAGGAAGTCGGCGATCAGCAACTGTTCGGTCTGCTGGGCCGTGGCAAATCGCAGATTGCCTACGCAAAAGTCGCGCTGAACATCGTCAATATCAGCACCTCGGAAGTGGTGTACTCCACTCAGGGTGCGGGCGAGTACGAGCTTTCCAACCGGGAAGTCATCGGCTTTGGTGGCACCGCCAGTTATGACTCGACACTCAACGGCAAGGTTCTGGACCTGGCCATGCGCGAAGCCGTCAACAACATGGTGCGTGCGCTCGACAGCGGTGCCTGGAAACCAACTGCCAACTGATGTTTTAAAAGGGAATTTGTGGTGTTCATGAACATGAATAATAGTTCGTTGCGCAGTGCCGCAATGTTGCTGGTGGCAGGCGTCTGCGTCACGGGTTGCGCTCCGCAGCCGAAAACCCTGTACCAGTGGGGCAGTTATCAGCCCGAAGTGTATGAGTATTTCAAAGGCGAACCCAAAGAAGTCCAGGTCGCCAAACTTGAAGAAGACCTGCAGAAAATCCGCTCTGCCAACGCAACGCCGCCACCGGGCTACCACGCTCAGTTGGGCATGCTCTACGGCGGCCTGGGCAAGGATGACCAGATGGTTCAGGAGTTGCGCACGGAAAAAGCACTGTTTCCCGAGTCGGCCACCTACATGGACTTCCTGCTCAAGAACGCCCACGCAGGAGTCGCCAAATGAACCTCGCTTATCTGAAAGTGGCTGTCAGCCTGTTTGCCGTCGCCCTGTTGTCGGGTTGCGTTACTCCGCCGCCGACGGTGGACTACTCGGCCTTCAAGGAAAGCAAGCCGCGTTCGATTCTGGTGCTGCCGCCGGTCAACGAATCGCCTGACGTCAAAGCGACGTACAGCACCTTCGCGCAGGTGACCTATCCGCTGGCCGAGTCAGGTTACTACGTGTTGCCGGTGGCGCTGGTTGACGAGACGTTTCGCAACAACGGTCTGACCAACGCCAACGATATTCAGGCCACATCGCCTGCCAAGCTGCGCGAGATCTTCGGCGCCGATGCCGCGCTGTACATCACGGTCAAGCAATACGGCACCAGTTACGTGGTCATCAGCAGCCAGACCGTCGTGACGGTCACGGCAAAACTGGTTGATCTGCGCACCGGAACTGCGTTGTGGACAGGCGCCGCTTCCGCTTCCAGTGAAGAGGGAGGCAACAATAGCGGCGGCGGTCTGGTGGGCATGCTGATCACCGCAGCGGTCAAGCAGATCATCAACAGCGCTACCGATGCCGGTCACCCCATTGCCGGGATAGCCAGCAACCGACTGCTTACAGCGGGTCGGCCGGCGGGTTTGCTGTACGGCCCGCGTTCGCCGAAGTACGGCAGTGACTGACCCTCACACTGTCGATGTCTGACAGGCACAAAAAAAGCGCAGCCCCGTAAAAGGCTGCGCTTTTTTGTTGGCTGGATCGATCAGGTGGTTTGTCGCACGACTGCTCTGAGCAGATGAGTCGGCGGTGTTTCACAGCTGATTTTGCGGCCCAGCTTCTCTTCGATGGCGGGCAACTGGTAGGAGTCGTCTTCCCCGGCGAAGCTGATCGAGACGCCATCGGCCCCTGCGCGACCGGTACGGCCGATGCGGTGCACGTAGTCGTCCGGAACTTCCGGCAGGGTGAAGTTGATCACGTGGCTGATGCCGTCGATGTGAATCCCGCGACCGGCCACATCGGTGGCGACCAGTACGCGGATCTTGCCTTCGCGGAAACCTTCAAGGGTCTTGATGCGCTTGTGCTGCGGCACATCGCCTGACAGTTGCGCGGCGTTGACGCCATCGCGTACCAGACGCTCTTCGATGCGGCGCACTTCATCCTTGCGGTTGGCAAAGACCATGACCCGTTCCCAGCCGTTGTCGGTGACCAGGTTGTAGAGCAACTTGTATTTGTCGGCACCGGCGACGGCATAGATATGCTGTTCGACGTTGTCGCTGGCGACATTCAAGGATTCGATCTCGACGATGGAAGGATCGGTCGTCCACTGCTTGGCAAGGTTCATCACGTCTTCGGTGAAGGTCGCGGAGAACAGCAGGGTCTGGCGTTCGCCCTTGTGCGGGGTCTGGCGAATGATCTGCCGGACCTGCGGGATGAAGCCCATGTCGAGCATGCGGTCGGCTTCATCGAGCACCATCACCTCGACCATGTCCAGGTGCACTTCGCCGCGCTGGTTGAAGTCCAGCAGGCGACCCGGCGTGGCGACCAGAATGTCACAGTGCCGCGCTTCAAGCTGCTTGAGCTGTTTGTCGAAGTCCATGCCACCGACAAACGTCATGACGTTGAGGTTGGTGTATTTGGTCAGGTCGGCGGCGTCCTTGGCGATCTGCACCACCAGTTCGCGGGTCGGCGCGATGATCAGTGCGCGGGGTTCGCCCATGTAGCGCTCTGCCGGCGGCGGTGTCTGGGTCAGTTGCTCGATGATCGAGATCAGGAAGGCAGCGGTCTTGCCGGTGCCTGTCTGGGCGCGGCCGATGGCGTCCTTGCCCTTGAGGGTGAAACCCAGCACACCCGCCTGGATCGGCGTGCAATAGGGAAAACCAAGGTCCTGAATCGCGTGCATCAGTTCGGGGGCCAGGTTGAAGTCATGAAAGCGAGTCTTGCCTTCCTGTGGCTCCACGGCGAAATCTTCGAGGTTCCATAGTGGCGCGGGCGGTTTTGCTGCGCGCTCACGGCGCGGGCGCTCGGCTTTTGGCTTGTCGGCGCGGGGTGCCGGGGCTATGGCGGGCTCGCTGGCAATATCCAGCACCTGGGGCTGGGCAGCATGATCCGGTTGGTCGCCGATGGCCGGCGCGGGAGAGGCGGGGAGGAAGGCTGTCGGGCCAGGCGCGCGCTGCTCAGCCTCGCTTTTACCGAACATCTTTTTAAGTGCTTTGAGCACGGTCATCTCATCAATTGATTAAGGAATGTACGCCGAGCAGTGTAAAGCAAGAACCGTGCTCGGCGTAGTGCCATCCGTGGCGAGCTACAAAAGCGCTCTGTGACAGGGGTTACAGACCCCTTCAGCGGAGCTTTTCAGCCAGCCAGACGCCGATGTCGTGGATTTCCTGCGGTAACACTTGATGCCCCATTGGGTACTCTTGCCAGTCAACGGTTACACCCTGAGCCTTGAGATGGTCGTAAACGGCCCGGCCCATCGGATAATGGACCACTTCGTCGTGCTGGCCGTGCAGGCAATACGCCGGAATACGCTGCTGGCTGGCAGACAGGGTCATATCCTTGTTGAATGTCGGTGCATAAGTGGACAGCGCGAGCAGGCCGCCCAGTGGGCCCTGCCAGCGTCGATAGCCGACGTGCAGAACCACCGCGCCACCCTGGGAAAAGCCTGCCAGAAAGATCCGCGCCGGATCGATACCGCTGTCGCGCTGTTGCTCGATCAGGCTGATCACCTGCAGCGCCGAGGCTTCCATCTGGTCATGATCAATGGCGCGGGCCTCGGAACTCATGGCTTTGATGTCATACCAGCTCGGCATTTCATAGCCGCCGTTGACGGTCACGGCGCGTGTCGGGGCCTGAGGCAGGACGAAGCGGGCAGTGGTCAGCGACGCCTGCAGCGCTTCGGCAACCGGCAAAAAGTCATAACGGTCGGCACCCAGCCCATGCAGCCAGATGACGCAGGCATCGACTGTGCCGGAAGGTTGGATGATCAAAGGTTCGCTCATGACTGCTCCATTTGCGTGCACCGGCTCGTTAAGAGCGCATTAATAGGGTGCGCGGGGTAGATTAAAAATGAAAGAAGATGTCGCAAGGTTACAAGTTTTTGACTTGACCTGTCGCTAATTCGACATAGCCAGCATGCTGGTACGGGCTTTGCTACAGCAGGACTGGAGTCGAGGCGCTCACATCGTTCGGTAACACTATAAGGCTACTATTTATAGCGATCGAAAAGCAGCTCGGGAGTCCATGCGTCAGGATTCGCGGCACGATTCAAGCTGTACCGAACAGGTTCGGGAAAATCATGGGTTTTCAGTCCACGGGGCCGATTCTGAATGATGATGGCGATGACGGGATGATCCCGCAGGCCATTCACCCTTCATGCCCAGCGTCGCATGACCCAAAAATAAGCCAGCACGGGTCATTAGCGCCTCACAAAGGTGCGACGCGACTGAAACGCCTACACAACAAAGAGCAAACTGGAGGTTTTGAATGAAGATGTTGAAATCCACCCTGGCTATCGTCACCGCCTTGGCTGCATTTGGTGTGACCGGGGCTGCCAACGCAGGCGCCACCCTTGACGCTATCGTCAAGAAAGGGTTTGTTCAGTGCGGCGTCAGCGATGGCCTGCCAGGGTTTTCCGTTCCAGACTCCACCGGCAAGATCACCGGTATCGATGCTGACGTCTGCCGCGCAGTCGCCGCCGCAGTATTTGGCGACGCCACCAAGGTCAAGTTCAGCCAGTTGAACGCCAAAGAGCGTTTCACTGCACTGCAATCGGGCGAGATCGACATCCTTTCGCGTAACACCACCTGGACCAGCTCCCGCGATTCGGCCATGGGCCTGATGTTTGCCGGCGTGACTTACTACGACGGCATCGGCTTTCTGGTAAACAAAAAACTGGGCGTCAACAGTGCCAAGGAACTGGACGGTGCAACTATCTGTATCCAGGCCGGTACCACCACCGAGCTGAACGTCTCCGACTACTTCCGCTCCAACAACCTGAAATACACGCCGATCACTTTCGACACCTCCGATGAAAGCGCCAAGTCGCTGGAAGGCGGCCGTTGCGACGTGTTGACTTCCGACCAGTCGCAGCTCTACGCACAGCGCAGCAAGCTGGCCAAACCGGACGACTACGTCGTTCTGCCGGAAGTGATCTCCAAAGAGCCTCTGGGCCCTGTCGTGCGCAAAAACGATCCGGAGTGGTTCGCGATCGTCAAGTGGACCCTGTTCGCCATGCTCAACGCCGAGGAAGCCAAAATCACTTCCAAGAACGTCGAAGCTGAAGCCAAGGCGACCAAAAACCCTGACGTAGCCCGTATGCTCGGCGCAGACGGTACTTACGGCAAGGACCTGAACCTGCCGAAGGACTGGGTCGTGCAGATCGTCAAGCAAGTCGGTAACTACGGCGAAGTGTTCGAACGCAACCTGGGCGAAGGCACCCCGCTGAAAATCAAGCGTGGCCAGAACGCTCTGTGGAATGCCGGCGGCATCCAGTACGCACCACCTATTCGTTGATTGACCCGGCGCCCGACAGGCTTCCCAGCCTGTCGGGCGTTGTTCTGTTGGATTTTTCCTGGGGCATTTCATGGAAAAGCAAATCGTCGCACCCAAGCAAAAGCTCTCTCTGAGCGATCCGAAAGTGCGCGCGTGGTTATTTCAGATCATCACTGTCGTGGCGGTGATCGCGTTTGGCTGGTTCATTTTCGACAACACCCAGACCAATCTGCAACACCGTGGTATTACCTCGGGTTTCGGTTTTCTTGAAAACAGTGCCGGCTTCGGCATTGCTCAACACCTGATCGACTACAGCGAATCGGACACTTATGCTCGCGTGTTCGTCATCGGTTTGCTGAACACCTTGCTGGTATCGGTTATCGGTATTGTCCTGGCGACCTTGCTGGGCTTTGTCATTGGTGTCGCTCGCCTGTCTCCGAACTGGATGATCAGCAAGCTGGCAACCGTGTATGTCGAAGTCTTCCGCAACATTCCGCCATTGCTGCAAATCCTGTTCTGGTACACCGCCGTATTCCTCACGCTGCCCGGTCCGCGTCAGGCACATGGTTATCTGGACATGTTCTACGTCAGCAGTCGTGGGCTCAACATGCCCGGAGCACTGCCTGCCGAAGGCGCATGGGCGTTTCTGATCAGCATCGTGGTCGCGGTGATCGCGGTTGTGATGATGGTGCGTTGGGCCAACAAGCGTTTCGAGGCGACCGGCCAGCCGTTTCACAAGTTCTGGGTCGGCCTGGCGTTGTTGCTGGCGATTCCCGGCCTGAGCATGCTGATCTTCGGCAGCCCGGTGCACTGGGAGCTGCCGCAGCTCAAGGGCTTCAACTTCACCGGCGGCTGGGTGCTGATTCCCGAGTTGATCTCCCTGACCCTGGCACTGACGATCTACACCGCAGCCTTCATTGCTGAAATCGTGCGCTCCGGCATCAAGTCGGTCAGCCATGGTCAGACCGAAGCCGCCCGTTCGCTGGGTCTGCGTCCCGGGCCGACGCTGCGCAAGGTCATCATTCCGCAGGCGCTGCGAGTGATCATCCCGCCGTTGACCAGTCAGTTCCTGAACCTGGCGAAAAACTCGTCGCTGGCAGCAGCCATCGGTTATCCGGAAATGGTTTCCCTGTTTGCCGGTACGGTGCTCAACCAGACCGGGCAGGCCATTGAAGTCATTGCCATCACCATGAGTGTGTACCTGGCGATCAGTATCAGCATTTCCATGCTGATGAACTGGTACAACAAGCGCATTGCGCTGATCGAGCGGTGAGGAAACGCGCATGACAACCCATACTTTCAAACCTGATATGCCACCACCGGGCAAAGTGTTCGGTCCGGTCGCGTGGATGCGGCAGAACCTGTTCTCCAGCTGGATCAACACCCTGCTGACCCTGTTTTCGCTGTATCTGATCTACCTGATCGTTCCGCCGATTCTCAGTTGGGCCCTGCTGGACGCCAACTGGATCGGTACGACCAAGGAAGACTGCACCAAGGCGGGCGCCTGTTGGGTGTTCATCGAGCAGCGCTTCGGTCAGTTCATGTACGGCTACTTTCCTAATGAACTGCGCTGGAGGGTCGATCTGACCGCAATCCTGGCGATTATCGGCGCTGCGCCGCTATTCATTTCGAAGTTTCCGCGCAAGGCTGTGTACGGCATCTGCTTTTTGCTGATCTACCCGGTCGTTGCGTTCTACCTGCTGCACGGCGGCGCGTTTGGTCTGACCAATGTACCGACCAGCCAGTGGGGCGGTCTGATGCTGACCCTGGTGATTGCCACCGTGGGTATCGTCGGTGCCTTGCCGCTGGGTATTTTGCTGGCGCTCGGCCGTCGCTCCAACATGCCGGCCGTGCGTGTGGTGTGCGTGACGTTCATCGAGTTCTGGCGTGGCGTGCCGTTGATCACCGTACTGTTTATGTCGTCTGTGATGCTGCCGCTGTTCATGCCGGAAGGGATGAACTTCGACAAGCTGCTGCGGGCGCTGATCGGCGTGATTCTGTTCCAGTCGGCGTACATCGCCGAAGTGGTGCGCGGCGGGATGCAGGCCATTCCCAAGGGGCAGTACGAAGCGGCCTCGGCGATGGGCCTGGGTTACTGGCGCGCCATGGGCCTGGTGATTTTGCCGCAGGCGTTGAAGATGGTCATCCCCGGCATCGTCAACACCTTCATTGCCTTGTTCAAAGACACCAGCCTGGTGATCATTATCGGCCTGTTCGACCTGCTTAACAGCGTCAAACAAGCTACCGCCGACCCGGCATGGCTGGGTATGGCCACCGAAGGCTACGTCTTCGCGGCCCTGGTGTTCTGGATCTTCTGTTTCGGTATGTCCCGCTATTCCATGCATTTGGAACATAAGCTGGACACAGGCCACAAGCGTTAGGAGTTTTGTGATGAGTGAAGTTATCAATAAGCCCCTGGGCGCTGAAGGCATGATCCGCATGGAGGGCGTCCACAAGTGGTACGGCCAGTTCCATGTGCTCAAGGACATCAACCTGAATGTGCGCCAGGGCGAACGTATCGTGCTGTGCGGCCCGTCTGGCTCGGGCAAGTCGACCACCATTCGCTGCCTCAACCGTCTGGAAGAGCACCAGCAGGGCCGTATCATCGTTGATGGCACCGAACTGACTTCCGACCTGAAGCAGATCGAAACCATCCGCCGTGAAGTCGGCATGGTGTTTCAGCACTTCAACCTGTTCCCGCACCTGACCATCCTGCAGAACTGCACGCTGGCACCGATGTGGGTACGCAAGATGCCGAAGAAGAAAGCCGAAGAAATCGCCATGCACTACCTTGAGCGTGTGCGCATTCCAGAGCAGGCCCACAAGTTTCCGGGTCAGCTTTCCGGTGGTCAGCAGCAGCGTGTGGCGATTGCCCGTGCCTTGTGCATGAAGCCGAAAATCATGCTGTTCGACGAGCCGACCTCGGCGCTTGACCCGGAAATGGTCAAGGAAGTACTCGACACCATGGTCGGCCTGGCGGAAGAGGGCATGACCATGCTCTGCGTGACTCACGAGATGGGCTTTGCCCGCACCGTGGCGAACCGCGTGATCTTCATGGACAAGGGCGAAATCGTCGAACAGGCTGCACCGAACGACTTCTTCGACAACCCGCAAAGCGACCGCACCAAGCTGTTTCTCAGTCAGATCATTCACTGAGTCGGTAGCGGCTGCACAGAAAACCGGGCCTTGCGCCCGGTTTTTTTGCGGCCTTTTTTTGCCGCCTTTTCTGTATGCAATTTCAGCTGAACCTTGTATTCAAGATGATTCTCCAACAGGATACTGCCCCCCTGAAACGGGTCGACATACCTGATTACCGAGAAACCGATGACTGCCAAGGCTCAACCCAGCCCCCAACCGACTGCCGATCCAACTCACCCTGCTCTGAAGCGCCCGTGGCTTTTGCTGCTGGGGCTGGTGCTCGTTGCCCTCAACCTGCGCCCTGCGTTGTCCAGCATCGCGCCACTGCTCAACGAAGTGTCCGAGAGCCTGGGCATGTCGGCTGCCGACGCTGGTTTGCTGACCACGCTGCCTGTGCTGTGCCTGGGCCTGTTCGCGCCGCTGGCACCGATTCTTGCGCGCCGTTTCGGCAGTGAGCGGGTGGTGCTGGTGATTTTGCTGAGCCTGGCTGCCGGCATGGCCCTGCGCAGTCTTTTCGGTGAAGTCGGCCTGTTCAGCGGCAGCCTGCTGGCGGGCGCGAGTATCGGCATCATCGGGGTGCTGTTGCCCGGTATCGTCAAGCGCGATTTTCCGCGTCAGGCGGGTGCCATGACGGGCGTATATACCATGGCGCTGTGCCTGGGGGCGGCAATAGCCGCTGGCTCGACCGTGCCGCTGAGTCAGTATTTTGGTGGCAGTTGGGCAATAGGTCTGGGTTTCTGGCTGGTTCCGGCCTTGATCGCTGCGTTGTTCTGGTTCCCGCAGGCCCGCGAGGTGCACAGCACGCATCGCGATGTCTATCGGGTGCACGGCCTGTTGCGTGATCGACTGGCGTGGCAAGTCACGCTGTACATGGGGCTGCAATCTTCACTGTCGTACATCGTCTTTGGCTGGTTGCCGTCCATCCTCATAGGGCGCGGCATGACCCCGACCGAAGCGGGGCTGTTGTTGTCCGGTTCGATCATCGTGCAGGTCATCAGCGCCTTGAGTGCGCCTTGGCTGGCAACCCGCGGCAAGGACCAGCGACTGGCGATCATGCTGGTCATGTCACTGACCCTGACCGGCCTGTTCGGTTGTCTGTACGCGCCCATCGAAGGGCTGTGGGGCTGGGCGATTCTGCTCGGGCTGGGGCAGGGCGGTACGTTCAGCCTGGCACTGGCGCTGATCGTTCTGCGCTCACGCGATTCTCACGTGGCCTCCAACCTGTCCAGCATGGCGCAAGGCTTCGGTTACACCATCGCGTCAATGGGGCCGTTCGCCGTGGGCGTCGTGCACGACGTGACGGGTAGTTGGGACGCGATTGGCTGGATCTTCGCCGTGCTGGGCGTGGGCGCCATGATCGCGGGCATGGGCGCGGGGCGTGCGCTGTATGTTCAGGTGAGCAGCGAGAAGGTGTGAGGCCATCAAGCACTCGCCATTTTCCGCTGCGCCGCTTATCGTGCACGGATCATTCGCCAAGGGATTTGCATGCATGAGCTACGAAGAACAAAGCCAGGCCAACAGCGCCCTCATCACCCGCTTTTATGGGGCATTCGCTCAGCTGGATGCCGAGGCGATGAGCGCCTGCTACAGCGACGATGTGCTGTTCAGCGATCCGGCGTTCGGTGAGTTGCGTGGCCCTCAGGTGGGCGACATGTGGCGCATGCTGACTTCTCGGGCGAAGCACTTTTCGGTGGTCTTCGATCAGGTGCGTGCCGATGACCGCACGGGCAGCGCGCACTGGGTGGCGACCTATCTGTTCAGTCAGACCGGGCGCACGGTGGTCAACGATATCCAGGCCCGTTTCGTGTTTCGCGATGGCAAGATCTGCGAACACCACGACCATTTCGATATGTGGCGTTGGTCGCGTCAGGCGCTGGGTGCAAAAGGCCTGTTGCTCGGCTGGACACCGCTGGTGCGTAACGCGGTTCGCGTCCAGGCGCTCAAGGGCCTGAAAGCCTTCACCGAGAGCCGCCGTGCCTGAGGCTCTGGAAACTTCGCTCGGCAAGCCCTGGTTTGTGTACTTGGTGCGCGCGGCCAATGGCGCGTTGTACTGCGGCATCAGCGACAACCCGCAACGACGCTTTGCCGCGCATCAGAGCGGCAAGGGCGCACGTTTTTTCTGCTCCAGCCCGGCGCTGGCACTGGTCTACGTCGAGCAATGGCCCAGCAAGGGCGATGCGTTGCGTCACGAGCGGCTGATCAAGAAACTCAGAAAAAGCGCCAAAGAGGCGCTGGCGGCTAGCTACCTGAACGTACCGATCCATGAGGGTGATGTCGCCTCATCAGTTTGAGCCTGTGTGCGGGCAGGGTACTGCGGGTTAATCTGTCGGCTTCCCATGTGCGCAGAGGCTGAACATGTCCGAGTTGATTCTTCACCACTACCCCACGTCGCTGTTTGCCGAAAAAGCCCGTTTGATGCTGGGCTTCAAGGGCGTTAACTGGCGTTCGGTGACCATTCCTTCGATCATGCCCAAGCCTGACCTGACCGCGCTGACCGGTGGCTATCGCAAAACGCCGGTGTTGCAGATCGGCGCAGATATCTACTGTGACACGGCGCTGATGGCCCGGCGTCTGGAGCAGGAAAAAGCCTCGCCGGCCTTCTACCCGCAAGGCCATGAGTTTGCCGTGGCCGGCCTGGCCGCCTGGGCCGACTCGGTGCTGTTTCTGCATGCAGTGAGCCTGGTGTTTCAGCCTGAATCGATGGCCGTGCGCTTTGCCAAAGTACCGCCTGACGCCGCCAAGGCATTCATTGCTGACCGCTCCATGCTGTTCAACGGTGGCACCGCTTCGCGCCCGCCCGTCGAGCAGGTCAAACACCAATGGCCAACGTTCATGTCACGTCTTGAGTCGCAACTGTCGCACGGCGGTGACTTCCTGTTCGGTGCGCCTTCAATTGCCGATTTCTCGGTCGCCCACACGCTGTGGTTCCTCAAACAGACGCCAGTGACGGCGCCGTTTGTCGATGATTACCCAAGTGTCAGCGTCTGGCTGGATCGCGTACTGGGATTTGGCCACGGCAGCTTGAGCGACCTGAGTTCCGCCGCTGCCATCGAAATCGCCAGCAACGCCACGCCCGCGCCTTTGCCCGATGAAACCTTCATTGACCCGAACGGCTTCAAGGCGGGCGATAAAGTCGCCATCGCCGCGGTCGACTACGGCGTTGAAGCGGTTGAAGGCGAGCTGATGTTTACCGGACGCGAAGAACTGATCCTGCGCCGCGAAGACAATCGCGCCGGTGTGGTACACGTGCACTTCCCGCGACTGGGTTTTCGGGTCGAGAAACGCTGAAGTCGAAGGGCAAGTGGGAGCGAGCTTGCTCGCGAAGACGGACTGACAGGGGCGTCAATATTCGGCGGTCATACGGGCCTCTTTGTGAGCAAGCCTGCTCACAGGCGCGAAGTGCTCTGAGACGCGACATAACAATTGGGAGCTTTCTCGCGAGCCCGCTGCAATCGACAGCGGGTGAGGCTTCACTTCAACGCCGCCAATATCTCATCCGGTGCGAAGCCCCGGATCAGGGTGCCGTTGACATCGATCAGCGGGATGCCACGTCCACCCAGCGCTTCATAGGCCTTGCGGCCTTCGTCTGACTTCTCGATGTCGAACTCCTGATACGCGATCCCTTTGCTGTCCAGAAAACGTCGCGTCTGTTTGCAGTAGCCGCACCAGTCGGTGGCGTACATCACCACTTTTGCCTGGCTGTAGCGCTGGGCAACGCTCGCTGGCGGTGGGTTGATGAAGTTTTCGATCCTGCCCCAGTTCTGGTAAATGACCACCACCAGCATGATCAGCGCAAACTTCTTGAGGGTGCGTATCAGCATGGCGGATTACCGTCGTTTCAGCTGATCGGTCAGTTGGGTCGGCAGCCCCTTGATAATCAGGGTGCCTGCGGTTTCGTCGTACTCGATCTTGTCGCCCAGCAAGTGAGCTTCGAAGCTGATCGACAGGCCCTCGGCACGGCCTGTGAAGCGGCGGAACTGGTTGAGGGTGCGTTTATCCGCCGGGATTTCCGGGGACAGGCCGTAGTCCTTGTTGCGGATGTGGTCGTAAAACGCCCTTGGCTGATTTTCGTCGATCAGCTCGGACAGCGCTTCAAGGCCCATTGGTTCGCCCATCTTGCTCTGGCTGCTGGCGTAGTCGATCAGGGTCTTGGTCTTCTCGCGTGCCGACTCTTCCGGCAGGTCTTCACTTTCGACAAAGTCACTGAAGGCTTTGAGCAACGTGCGGGTTTCGCCGGGGCCGTCCACGCCTTCCTGGCAGCCGATGAAGTCGCGGAAATACTCGGAGACCTTCTTGCCGTTCTTGCCCTTGATGAAGGAAATGTACTGTTTGGACTGTTTGTTGTTCTGCCACTCGGAAATATTGATGCGAGCGGCAAGGTGCAACTGGCCCAGATCCAGATGGCGAGAAGGGGTCACGTCCAGTTCGGCATTCACCGCCACACCGTCGCTGTGGTGCAACAGAGCGATGGCCAGGTAGTCGGTCATGCCTTGCTGGTAATGGGCGAACAACACATGGCCGCCGACGGACAGGTTGGATTCTTCCATGAGCTTCTGCAGGTGCTCGACTGACACTCGGGAGAACGCCGTGAAGTCTTTGCCGCCGTCCAGATACTCTTTCAGCCAGCCGCTGAAAGGGTGCGCGCCGGACTCGGGATGGAACAGGCCCCATGCCTTGCCTTGTTTGGCGTTATAGCTCTCGTTGAGGTCGGCCAGCATGTTTTCGATGGCCTGGGACTCAGCGAGTTCGGAGTCGCGTGCATGGAGAACAGCGGGCGTACCGTCGGGTTTTTTTTCGATCAGGTGGACGATGCAATGACGGATCGGCATGGGCTTCTCGGCTGAAAAAGGTGAAGAGCGTGCAGCTCGTTGCAAGGCGCCAAGTGTAACGCACGCATGTGCCTGTTGGCCCGAGCTAGCTGGTTTTCGCTGGCAGCGGGTGTTTACTGGATGTTTTTTGCGCAATTACCATTAAAACCTGACCAAAAGGATAGGTAGGGGCGGATATTTGCCCGGCTCTGTGCTAGTTTTGCGCGGTCTTGCGCACTTAGCGCGTCAAGCATGCAGTTAGCGCACACGTGGGTCGAACCATTGCCCGGTTTCAGTATCTACACTTTCGCGATTAATCGTGGCTGCTAGCGGGTGGCCAGGTTCATTGCCTGGCCACGGGCCGACGTTGCGCTCTGCAATCCAAATGAATTTGATAGGGAAGGAACACCACCATGGCTCTTACTAAAGACCAATTGATCGCCGATATCGCTGAAGCTATCGACGCGCCAAAAACCACCGCGCGTAATGCTCTTGAGCAATTGGGCCAAATTGTTGCCGACCAATTGGAAAACGGCGTTGAAATCACTTTGCCGGGTATCGGCAAGCTGAAAGTTGCAGAGCGTCCAGCTCGCACCGGCCGCAACCCTTCGACTGGCGCTGCCATCGAAATCGCTGCCAAGAAAGTTATCAAGTTCGTACCAGCCAAAGTGCTGACCGACTCGATCAACAAGTAAGCACCCGCTTGCTGTAAAAAGCCGTGCACCGGTTCACCGGGCGCGGCTTTTTTGTGGGCGTCTGATCAGGCAACTCTCGCCAGGGCGTTGCACGACAGTTGAGATTATCGTTCCCTACGCTCCAGTGGGAATGCACTGCGTGAAGCTCTGCGTCACAAATCTGTGCCGCACTGCACACTCAATAGAGGACGCAGAGCGTCCAGAACGGCATGCGACGCAGAGCGTCGCACGATAGTCGAGATTACGGCCTGCCGGCGTGGGGTCGCACGATAGTCGAGATTACGGCCTGCCGGCGTGGGGGCGCACGATAGTTGAGATTATCGTTCCCTACGCTCCAGCGTGGGAATGCACTGCGTGAAGCTCTGCGTCACGAATCTGTGCCGCACTGCACACTCAAGAGAGGACGCAGAGCGTCGCACGATAGCCAGAGTCGAGTCAGCCTGGTGTACGCTGTGCCTTGTCGAGGAAGGTCCAGGCCACGAAGCGGCTTTGTTTCTGGCCCTGGCCCATCTCCACGACCTTCACTTCAAGCGCGCCGGCTTTTTTCAGGACGCTCTGGATCGGCGGCAGGTTGCTTGCTTTGGACACCAGGGTGCTGAACCACACCACCAGGCCGGGTAACCTGGCGCTTTCCTGGATCAGTTGCGTCACGAAGCCGATTTCGCCGCCCTCGCACCACAGTTCCTGTGACTGCCCGCCGAAGTTGAGCACCGGCAGCTTGCGCTTGGGGTCGGCCTTGCCCAGTGCGCGCCATTTTCGCTGGCTACCGCGTTGTGCTTCGTCCAGTGACGCATGGAAGGGCGGGTTGCAGAGGCTCACGTCGAAGCGTTCGTTGCTGTCGCATAGCCCAAGCAGGATTTGCTTGCGATTGCCCTGCAGGCGCACGCTGATGGCTTTGTGCAAACCGTTGGCCTTGACGATGGCCGTCGCGGCGGCGACTGCGGTGCTGTCGATGTCCGAACCGACAAACTGCCAGCCATAGTCGCTATGCCCCAGCAGCGGGTAAATGCAGTTGGCACCCGTTCCGATATCCAGCGCCTTGACCGATGCCCCGCGCGGGATCACGCCTTCGTGGTCTTCAGCGAGCACGTCGGCGAGAAAGTGCAGGTAGTCCGCGCGCCCCGGAATGGGCGGACACAGATAATCCGCCGGAATGTCCCAGTGCGCGATGCCATAGAACGCCTTGAGCAGCGCGCGATTGAACACCCGCACTGCCTGTGGGTTGGCGAAGTCGATGCTTTCCTTGCCGTAGGGGTTGAGGATCACGAACGCGGCCAGCTCAGGACTGGATTTGATCAGCTTCGGAAAATCGTAATGCCCCTGATGACGATTGCGCGGGTGCAAGGTGGCTTTCTCACGCGGCGCAGCGGGCTTGGCCGGTCGCTGAGGCTTCTTGCGCGGAGGTTTCGGGGTATCGGTCATGGATTCGATTTCGGCTGCGAGTAGGTCAATACAGGACCTGGGGATAACAAAGGCCAGATAACAAAAAGCCAGCCCACGTATGGGCTGGCTTCTCTGACCACCTTACAGGCTGGCGATGCGCGCGTGTTGCTCGGCCAGTTTGCCCAGTGCCTGTTCAGCCTCGGTCAGCTTGGCGCGTTCCTTGGCGATGACGTCAGGCGGCGCTTTGTCAACGAATGCTGCGTTGGACAGCTTGCCGCCCACACGTTGCACTTCGCCTTGCAGGCGCTGGATTTCCTTGTCCAGGCGCGCGAGTTCCGCCCCTTTGTCGATCAACCCGGCCATCGGCACCAGCACTTCCATGTCGCCCACCAGCGCGGTGGCAGACAGCGGCGCTTCGGCACCGTCGGTCAACACCGTCATTGACTCAAGCTTGGCCAGCTTCCTGAGCAGGTAGTCGTTTTCGCTCAGGCGACGCTGGTCTTCGGCACTGACGTTCTTGAGGAACAGTTGCAGCGGCTTGCCCGGACCGATGTTCATTTCGCCACGGATGTTACGCACGGCAAGCATCAGGCCCTTGAGCCATTCGATGTCGTCTTCGGCAGCCTGATCGATGCGTGCTTCGTTGGCCACGGGCCAGGGTTGCAGCATGATGGTCTTGCCTTCCACACCGGCCAGCGGCGCAAGGCGCTGCCAGATTTCTTCTGTGATGAACGGCATGAATGGATGCGCCAGACGCAGCGCGACTTCCAGCACGCGAACCAGCGTGCGACGTGTGCCGCGCTGACGTTCGATTGATGCGGTTTCGTCCCACAGCACAGGCTTGGACAGCTCCAGATACCAGTCGCAATACTGGTTCCAGATGAACTCGTACAACGCCTGCGCGGCGAGGTCGAAACGGAACTGGTCCAGTTGGCGGGTCACTTCGGCTTCAGTGCGTTGCAATTGCGAGATGATCCAGCGATCCGCCAGCGACAGTTCGACGGCTTCGCCGTTCTGGCCGCAGTCTTCGCCCTTGTCCAGCACGTAACGTGCGGCGTTCCAGATCTTGTTGCAGAAGTTGCGATAGCCCTCGACGCGGCCCATGTCGAACTTGATGTCGCGACCGGTAGACGCCAGCGAACAGAAGGTGAAGCGCAGGGCGTCGGTGCCATAGCTGGCGATGCCATCGGCGAATTCCTGACGGGTCTGCTTCTCGATCTTCTTCGCCAGTTGCGGTTGCATCAGGCCACTGGTGCGTTTCTCTACCAGCGTTTCGAGGTCGATACCGTCAACGATGTCCAGCGGGTCCAGAACGTTGCCCTTGGACTTGGACATCTTCTGGCCTTGGCCATCACGCACCAGGCCGTGCACATACACCGTCTTGAACGGGACTTGCGGCGTGCCGTCTTCGTTCTTCACCAAATGCAGGGTGAGCATGATCATCCGGGCGACCCAGAAGAAAATGATGTCGAAGCCGGTGACCAGCACGTCCGTGGAGTGGAAAGTCTCCAGTGCCTTGGTCTTTTCCGGCCATCCGAGCGTGGAGAAGGTCCACAGTCCCGAACTGAACCAGGTGTCGAGTACGTCGTTGTCCTGCTGCAGCGCGATTTCCGGGCCCAGGTTGTTCTTGGCGCGAACTTCGGCTTCGTCACGACCTACATAGACTTTGCCGGACTCGTCGTACCAGGCCGGGATGCGGTGGCCCCACCAGAGCTGGCGGCTGATGCACCAGTCCTGGATGTCACGCATCCACGAGAAGTACATGTTTTCGTATTGCTTGGGCACGAAGGCGATGCGACCGTCTTCGACCGCAGCGATTGCAGGCTCGGCCAGCGGCTTGGTGGACACGTACCACTGGTCGGTCAGCCATGGCTCGATGATGGTGCCGGAGCGGTCGCCTTTCGGCACCTTCAGGGCGTGATCATCTACGCTGACCAGCAGGCCGGCGGCATCGAATGCAGCGACGATCTGCTTGCGCGCTTCAAAACGGTCCAGCCCGGCGTAGGCCGCGGGCAGGGTGCCGTCAACGCTTTCGTTCAGCGTGCCGTCGAGGTTGAACACCTGGGCGGCAGGCAACACATTGGCATTCTTGTCGAAAATGTTCAGCAGCGGCAGGTTGTGGCGCTTGCCGACTTCATAGTCGTTGAAATCGTGGGCCGGGGTGATTTTCACGCAGCCGGTGCCGAATTCAGGGTCGCAGTAATCATCGGCAATGATCGGGATGCGGCGGCCAACCAGCGGCAGCTCGACGAACTTGCCAATCAGCGCCTTGTAGCGCTCGTCCTGCGGGTTCACGGCAACAGCAGCGTCACCGAGCATGGTTTCCGGGCGGGTGGTGGCAACGATCAGGTAATCCAGGCCCTCGGCGGTTTTTGCGCCGTCCGCCAGCGGGTAGCGCAGGTTCCACAGATGGCCTTTTTCGTCGTGATTTTCCACTTCGAGGTCGGAGATCGCGGTGTGCAGCTTGGTGTCCCAGTTGACCAGGCGCTTGCCACGGTAGATCAGACCGTCTTCATGCAGGCGCACGAAGGCTTCTTTCACGGCATCGGACAAGCCGTCGTCCATGGTGAAGCGCTCACGGCTCCAGTCGACGGACGAACCCAGGCGGCGGATCTGACGGCTGATATTGCCGCCGGACTCGGCTTTCCATTCCCAGATCTTGTCGAGAAACTTCTCGCGACCCAGCTCGTGACGGCTTACGCCTTGCGCTTCGAGGCGACGCTCGACAAGCATCTGCGTGGCGATACCGGCGTGGTCGGTGCCCGGTTGCCACAGCGTGTTGCGACCCTGCATGCGCCGGAAACGGATCAGCGCGTCCATGATCGCGTTGTTGAAACCGTGACCCATGTGCAGGCTGCCCGTGACATTCGGCGGCGGGATCATGATGGTGTACGAGTCACCCGCGCCCTGCGGAGCGAAATAGTTCTCGGACTCCCAGGTCTGATACCAGGAAGTTTCGATGGCGTGAGGCTGGTAAGTCTTGTCCATGCGCGGCGGGAACCTGTGGCCTTGATTCGGAAACCGGTAAGTATAGACCTGTGGGCAAGCGACAAGCCATAAGCGCGGGGCCACAAGCTGGTAGTTCTGTCAGTAGGCGGCGGGTGGTCAAGGGGGCATGATCGGTATTCAGACTTTACTTGCAGGGCGGACGCCGCCATGGACGACAGACCTGAAGCCAGACGCGTACTGTGTCGATATCGCTATGACGCGCTGGATCGTATTGCCGTCGTCGATCCCGAGGCGCAGGAGGCGGAAAATGATGCGGCGCATAGCCGAGATCCGCACCGCATTGAACTCTCCCTGACAGAATCTCTACGCGCGTGTGTTCCGGGTTCCTGACCACCCCCTCACTTCTGCTGCTGCGCCAAGAGCCGCTCCAGCCTGGCCTCCAGCCGTCGCTTGATTTCAGTCTCGATATGCGGTGCAAAGTCATCAATCACGTCTTGCATGATCAGTTGCGCGGCGGCACGCAGTTCGGTGTCCAGGTGCAGCAACGCATCGGGGTTGGGCAGCGCTTGAGCCTGCTGAACCTGTTGCAACTGCTCGACCGGCGCATCAGCCGTCAACGTCGGGATATCGTCTTCGTCCAGGTTTTCCGGGTGTGCCGAGTCAGGCCGGCTACCAACCACATCGAACAGCAGGGGGATCTGGCCCTCGCGGTGGACGGTGTCGGTCAGTAACGGAGGTTGTGCGGAGTCATCGCCGAGCAGTTGGCGGATCGATTCCAGATCGTCCAGCAAATGCGCGGATTCAGCTTTTTTTGAAGTGTCCATCGTGTCCTCAAAGACGCTGCAGTCGGTGATCTTGCGGAGGATAGCCCTGTTCGCGGTAGGAACGGAAACTCTCGCGTGCGGCAAGGCGTATGGCCGGGTCTTCGACAACCACTTCCGCGACACGGGCGAAGCGCTTGAAGAAGGCCGGAATGCTCAGGTCGAGGTTGACCAGCAGGTCCTGATGCGTGCCCGAGTCATCGCCCAGGCCCAGCACCACGGGTGCATCGTGATCGCTCTCGGCGTCGCCGTGGGGCAGAAACACTTCGCCCCGGAAGCGCCAGAGCCGTGCGTCCAGGTCTTCACGCTGTGCTGCATCGCTGCAGTGCAGGTAAACCTTGTGGCCCAGGCGCCAGGCCTTTTCCGTGAGTTTGCAGGCAAAGTCCAGGCGGGCCGCAGGGTCAGCGCTGGGCAGGATGTAGAAGTCGACTTGGGTCATACAGGTTCCAGAACCAATGGCGTATCGACCGTAAAGCCGACACGCCAGGGTTTCTTTTTATACGCCGGCGCGGTCGAGCAGGTACTGGGTCAGCAGCGGAACCGGACGCCCGGTGGCGCCTTTGTCCTTGCCGCCGCTCAGCCATGCAGTGCCGGCGATGTCCAGGTGGGCCCATTCATAAGCCTTGGTGAAGCGCGACAGGAAGCAGGCTGCGGTGATAGTGCCGCCTTTCGGGCCGCCGATATTGGCGATGTCGGCGAACGGGCTGTCGAGTTGCTCCTGGTACTCATCGAACAACGGCAACTGCCAGGCGCGGTCATCAGCCAGTTTGCCCGCGTCGAGCAACTGATTGATCAGCGCGTCGTTGTTGCCCAGCAGGCCGGAGGTATGGCCGCCCAAGGCAACGACGCAGGCGCCGGTCAGGGTCGCGATATCGATCACGGCCTGTGGCTTGAAACGTTCGGCGTAGGTCAGGGCATCGCACAGCACCAGACGGCCTTCGGCGTCGGTGTTGAGGATTTCGACCGTCTGGCCGCTCATGGTAGTGACGATGTCGCCCGGGCGCGTCGCGGTGCCGCTCGGCATGTTCTCGGCGCAGGCCAGAATGCACACCACATTGATCGGCAGTTTCAGTTCGAGTACGGCGCGCAGGGTGCCGAACACGCTGGCAGCACCACACATGTCGAATTTCATTTCGTCCATGCCGGCAGCCGGCTTGATGCTGATGCCGCCCGTATCGAAGGTGATGCCTTTGCCGACCAGCACAAATGGCTTGTCGCCTTTCTTGCCGCCCTGATAGTTCATGACGATCAGACGCGGCGGCTGGGCGCTGCCCTGTGCCACAGCGAGGAAAGAACCCATGCCCAGTTCGGCGAGTTTCTTCTCGTCGTGAATCTCTACTTTCAGGTTTTTGTGTGCCTTGCCCAGCGCCTTGGCTTCTTCGCCCAGGTAGGTCGGGTGGCAGATGTTCGGCGGCAGGTTGCCCAGGTCACGGGTCAGTGCCATGCCGGTGGCGATGGCCTGCGCGTGGTTAGCAGCGCGCTCGACATCGGCCACGCTGACCTTGTCAGTCAGCAGGGTGATTTTCTTCAGGGGGCGAACTTCGGCTTTCTGGGTCTTGAAGCGGTCGAAGACGTATTCGCCATCTGCCAGAGCTTCTACAAACAGGCGAGCCTTGCCGTACGTGTCGCGATTTTTCACGGACAGGTCATCAAGTGCAATCACCGCATCGCTGCCGCCCAGGCCTTTGAGGCTGGACAGCACGCTGCCGGCGATTTTCTTCAGTTGGCGGTCAGACAGCTCGCCGTCCTTGCCGATGCCGACCAGCAACACGCGCTCGGCCTTGATGTTTTGCAGGTTGGTCAGCAGCAGTGTCTGGCCGGACTTGCCCGCCAGATCACCGCGCTCGAGGACCGCCGAGATGGCCCCGCCGCTCTTGATGTCGACCAACTGGGCTGCGCCGATCAGCACACGGCTTTCATTAATGGTGACGACCAGTGTTGCGGTTTTCAAGGTTTCTGGGCTTACGCTTTTAACAACCAATTCCATGTGGGGTCCCCGAATAGACGATGAGAGTCGCAATATGAATAATGAATGCGGCATGGCCTGGATGTATTCAGGGATGATGCACGCGGTAAGCCTTGCAGTTTGACCCCGCTGCACGACTGCTGACAACCCCGCAGAGCGGCCTGCTTCGCCTCTATGTGAGAACTATCCCCGGTGCGCAGTGACAGAAACGCACAATCACAGGATAATGCCGCATATTTTTTGATGCCCACGCCTTTTGCCGGCGTGAATCTCTGGTTGCCGTAGCTCACAATTTTCCCTGTTTGGCTGCCTGAGCCTGACAACTCTGGAGTGTCTGGTTTGATTGTCTTCCGTTATCTGTCCCGAGAAGTGCTGCTTACCCTGAGTGCGGTCAGCGCCGTGCTGCTGGTGTTCATCATGAGCGGGCGCTTCATCAAGTACCTGGCGCAGGCTGCGTCCGGCGCGCTTGATCCTGGCGTGCTGTTCCTGATCATGGGCTTTCGCCTGCCGGGTTTTTTGCAGGTGATCCTGCCGCTGGGCCTGTTCCTCGGCATCCTCATGGCGTACGGGCGCCTGTATCTGGAGAGTGAAATGACCGTGCTGGCCGCGACCGGCATGAGCCAGCAGCGTCTGCTTGCTATCACCATGGGCCCGGCAGCGTTGGTCGGGTTGCTGGTCGCCTGGCTGAGTTTCAGCCTGGCTCCCCAGGGCGCTGCGCAGTTTTCGCAACTGATCAACCAGCAGGACGCCATGACCGAGTTCGACACGCTGGTGCCGGGACGTTTCCAGGCATTGCGTGACGGTACGCGTATCACCTACACCAAAGAGCTGTCGGAAGATCGCTCGCAGCTGGCGGGCGTGTTCATCTCTGAAAAGCGCATGTCCAACGACAAGAGCAAGGACAACGGCATAACCGTGCTGGTGGCCGAGAAGGGGCACCAGGAGGTCCAGCCCAATGGCAGTCGCTTCCTGATCCTCGAAAACGGCTACCGCTACGATGGCAATCCGGGTGCCGCTGACTACCGCGTGGTCAAGTACGACACGTATGGGGCGGCGTTGCCCAAGCCGGAAATCAGCGAAGAAATCACTGACCGCGAAGCCATTCCGACCAGCGAGCTGTTCGGCAACCCTGCACCGCGTTCCGTTGCTGAATTGCAGTGGCGCATTTCGCTGCCGCTGTCGGTGTTCATCGTCACCTTGATGGCCATCCCGCTGTCACGGGTCAATCCGCGTCAGGGCCGTTACCTGAAGCTGCTGCCGGCGATCCTTCTGTACATGTCTTACCTGGCCATTCTGATTTCGGTGCGCAGTTCGCTTGAGAAAGGCAAGCTGCCCCTCAGCCTCGGCATGTGGTGGGTTCATGGCATTTATCTGGGCATCGGTCTGGTGCTGTTTTACTGGGAACCTCTGCGTCTGAAGATGGCGAGTCGTCGCAGCGTCACGGAGGTGACTCGTGGTCAAGCTTGATCGTTACATCGGTAAAAGCGTATTCCTGGCGATTCTTGCGGTATTGGGGATCATTCTGGGGCTGGTTTCGCTGTTCGCCTTCATCGACGAGATGGCCGATATCAATGACACCTACACGCTTGTGGATGCCCTCAGTTACGTGATGATGACCGCGCCGCGGCGCGTTTACGACACGCTGCCGATGGCCGCATTGATCGGCTGCCTGATCGGGCTGGGCACGCTGGCCAGCAGCAGCGAACTGACCATCATGCGCGCCGCCGGTGTGTCCATCGGGCGCATCGTCTGGTCGGTCATGAAGCCCATGCTGCTGTTGATGGTGGCCGGTGTGCTGGTCGGCGAATACGTTGCGCCTTACGCCGAGAACCAGGCGCAGGCGGCTCGCTCGCTGGCCCAGGGGTCGGGTGATGCACAAAGTGCCCGGCATGGCCTGTGGCACCGTCAGGGCGACGAGTTCATTCACATCAACACTGTGCAGCCCAACGGGTTGATGCTGGGTGTGACACGCTATCGTTTCGACGACCAGCGCCATATGCTGACCTCAAGCTTCGCCAAAGAGGCTCACTTCAAGACCGATTACTGGGAATTGAAGGACGTCAGCACCACGCATTTCAAGGAAGGCCGCACGGAAGTCGTCAATGCGCCGGACGAGCGTTGGGACGTATCACTGAGCCCGCAACTGCTGAGCACGGTGATCATGCCGCCCGAGTCGCTGTCGATCAGCGGCTTGTGGAGCTACGCGCATTACCTGGCTGATCAGGGGCTGAGCAACGGCCGCTACTGGCTGGCGTTCTGGACCAAGGTATTGCAACCGGCCGTCACAGTGGCGCTGGTACTGATGGCCATCTCGTTCATCTTCGGTCCGTTGCGCTCGGTGACTTTGGGGCAGCGCGTGTTTACCGGGGTTGTGGTCGGCTTCACCTTCCGCATCATCCAGGACCTGCTGGGCCCGTCGAGCTTGCTGTTTGGCTTCCCGCCGTTGCTGGCGGTGCTGATACCTGCAGCAGCCTGTGCGTTTGCGGGGTTGTATCTGTTACGCCGCGCCGGATAACGGCACGTAGATTCACCGAAAAAGCCGACCCTGAGTCGGCTTTTTCATGGGCGACTGTCTTTCACCCGTAAAAAAGCCCCTGGTAGCGATACCAGGGGCTTTTGCGTAGTCGCGCTGCGTAGCGGCTTAGCCTTCGGCGTTTACTTCGTCAGCCTGCAGACCCTTCTGACCCTGCACAGCAATGAAGGTCACTTTCTGGCCTTCTTTCAGGCTCTTGAAGCCGTTGCCTTGAATGGCGCGAAAGTGCACGAACAGGTCTGGACCGCTCTCCGGAGTGATAAAACCAAAACCTTTTTCGTCGTTGAACCACTTGACGGTGCCGCTCTGACGTTCAGCCATTTTCTTATTTCCTTTGACGCTTGAATTAATGACAGCCTCTTTCTCATGAAAGAGTACTGGGCTGGTTGCAGGAAGTAAGAAACGTAGAGCGGGTTGTAGCAAACCTAGAGCTACTGCCCAGGTCCCGATTCAGCGACCTATGCAAACACAGTTCAGAAACTCTACGCCAACTCTCGTGATAAATACAAGCCCCTTGCATCGCCCCTGTTTACGGGGCTTTAGCGGTATATGGGCGTGTTCCTGCGTGGGGCGCGGTGTTCAAGCGTTCATAATATTTTGCACTTTAGAGGTGCATTCTTTGCATATAGAACAGGGTGTTCCCCTCTCGAAACATCATTGGGGAACAGTGCCTGCACCTGCACGGGTTATTGCTGTTTTTTTGACGCCGCTATTTAGCCGCTCATTAGCCACGGAAGTAACGTTGCGCAACAAAAGGCATTTTGGTAACGAGCATGGGCACTTTCTTGCCGCGCACCATTGCCCAGACAGGTGTATCGAGCGCGGTGTAATCGCTGTGCAGATAACCCATCGCCAGCGGGCCGCCCAGGCTTGGGCCGAAACCGCCGCTGCACACCGTACCGATGACAACGTCCTGGTCATTGACGATCTGTGTGCCTTCACGCACCGGCGTACGCTCCTGAGGCAGCAGGCCTGCACGCTTTTTGTCCACGCCGTTACCTTGCTGGGCGAAAACAGACTCGGCTCCCGGAAAACCACCGGCACGCGCACCATCGGCGCGACGCACCTTCGAAATGGCCCACAGCAGGCTGGCCTGAATCGGCGAGGTTTGCGTGTCCATGTCATGACCGTACAGGCAGAGCCCGGCTTCCAGGCGCAGCGAGTCCCGTGCGCCGAGGCCGATCGGGGCCACTTCGGGTTCTTCCAGCAAGCGGCGCGCCAGGGCTTCTGCCTGTTCGGCCGGTACTGAGATCTCGTAACCGTCTTCGCCGGTATAGCCCGAGCGGCTGACGTAGCACTGAGCGCCCGGCAGCGTGACGCGAGTGAACTGCATGAAGGTCATGTGCGCCACTTCTGGCGCGAGGCGGGCCAATACGGTCACCGCCGCCGGGCCTTGCAGCGCGAGCAGCGCGCGTTGTTCAAACAGCGGTTCGATCTCGCAACGCCCCGCCAGGTGCTTGCGCAGGTGGGCCAGGTCCTGATCCTTGCAGGCGGCGTTGACTACCAGCATCAGCTCATTGTTGCCGAGATTGGCAACCATCAGGTCATCGAGAATGCCGCCGGTTTCGTTGGTGAACATCGCATAGCGCTGCATGCCGACCGGCAAATCGATGATGTCCACGGGCACCAGGGTTTCCAGTGCCTTGGCGGCATCGGCACCGCTGAGGCGAATCTGGCCCATGTGCGAAACATCGAACAGTCCGGCCTGAGCGCGGGTGTGCAGGTGTTCTTTCATTACGCCAGCCGGGTATTGCACCGGCATGTCGTAACCGGCAAAGGGCACCATCTTCGCGCCGAGTTCGCGGTGAAGGGCGTGCAGGGGGGGCTTCAGCAGGGTTTCTGTGGACATGTTCAATTCCTTGTTGGCGAGCCATGCGTCTGCGCCTTTACGAAGGGCGCAGGCAAGCAACGGGCGATCAGGCTTCCTGATAGCTCTCGATGGAAGGGCAGGCACAGACCAGATTGCGGTCACCGAATACGTTGTCGACGCGTCCGACCGGAGGCCAGTACTTGTTCTCGATCAGCGAATCGACCGGGTACACCGCCTGCTCGCGGCTGTAAGGATGGCTCCACTGGCCGACGATTTCCGCCGCGGTGTGCGGGGCGTTTTTCAACGGGTTGTCGTCTTTGTCCAGGGTGCCGTCTTCGACCGCGCGGATTTCTTCGCGGATCTTGATCATGGCGTCGCAGAAACGGTCCAGTTCTTCGCGGGATTCGCTTTCGGTCGGCTCGATCATCAACGTTCCAGCGACCGGGAACGACATGGTCGGGGCATGGAAGCCGAAGTCGATCAGGCGTTTGGCCACGTCATCGACGCTGATGCCGCTGCTGTCTTTGATCGGGCGCAGGTCAAGGATGCATTCGTGGGCTACCAGCCCGTTGGTGCCGGTGTACAGCACCGGGTAGTGCTCTTCCAGGCGACGCGAAATGTAGTTGGCGTTGAGGATCGCCAATTGCGAAGCGCGTTTCAGACCTTCGCCGCCCATCATGCGGATGTACATCCAGGTGATCGGCAGGATGCTGGCGCTGCCGAACGGCGCTGCGCAGACCGCGCCTTCCTTGCGTTGCATGCGTGCGTGGCCAGGCATGAACGGTGCAAGGTGCGATTTAACGCCGATCGGACCCACGCCCGGCCCGCCGCCGCCGTGAGGAATGCAGAAGGTCTTGTGCAGGTTGAGGTGCGACACGTCGCCGCCGAACTTGCCCGGAGCGCAAAGGCCAACCATCGCGTTCATGTTGGCACCGTCGATGTAGACCTGGCCGCCGTTGTCATGAACGATGCCGCAGATTTCGCGAATGCTCTCTTCGAACACGCCGTGGGTCGACGGGTAGGTGATCATGATCGCCGCAAGCTGCTCGCGGTGTTGAAGTGCCTTGGCCCGCAAGTCTTCGATGTCGACGTTGCCGCGCGCATCGCAGGCTGTCACCACCACGCGCATGCCGGCCATGTTAGCGGTCGCCGGGTTGGTGCCGTGGGCCGACGAAGGGATCAGGCAGATGTCGCGGTGTTCATCGCCACGGCTCTGGTGGTAGGCGCGAATGGCCAGCAGGCCGGCGTATTCACCCTGCGAACCGGCGTTGGGTTGCAGCGAAATGGCGTCATAGCCGGTGGCGGCGCAGAGCATGGCCTCCAACTCGTCGGTCAGTTGCTGATAACCGGCGCTTTGCTCGGCGGGGGCGAACGGGTGCAGGTTGCCGAACTCGGCCCAGGTTACCGGGATCATTTCGCTGGCCGCATTGAGCTTCATGGTGCACGAGCCGAGCGGGATCATGGTGCGGTCCAGCGCCAGGTCCTTGTCGGCCAGTTTGCGCAGGTAGCGCATCAGCTCGGTTTCCGAGTGATAGCGGTTGAACACCGGGTGGCTGAGGATCGCCGACTGGCGCAGCAAGGCTGCTGGCAGGCGCGACTTGACGCTGGCGGCCAATGCGGTGAAGTCCGGCAGAGTCTGGCCCGTGCTGGCGAAAATGTCCCATAGCACTTCTACCGCTGACTGCGAGGTGGTTTCGTCAAGCGACAGGCCCAGACGCTGGTCGTCGATTTCGCGCAGGTTGATGTGGCGGGCGCGGGCGGCAGCGTGCAGCGCGGCGGTCCGGCCGCCAGTGTGCAAAGTCAGGCTGTCGAAGAAATAGGCCTGCTCGGCGTTGAGGCCCAACTGGCTCAAGCCTTCGGCCAGGATCGCGGTCAGGTGGTGCACACGATTGGCGATCTGTGTCAGGCCGCGCGGGCCGTGATACACGGCGTACATGCTGGCGATGTTGGCCAGCAGCACTTGCGCGGTGCAGATGTTGCTGGTGGCCTTTTCGCGACGAATGTGTTGTTCGCGGGTCTGCATGGCGAGGCGCAGAGCCTGTTTGCCGTGGCGATCCACCGACACGCCAACCAGACGGCCCGGCATGTCACGCTTGAACGCATCGCGCGTCGAGAAATAGGCCGCGTGCGGGCCACCAAAGCCCAGCGGTACGCCAAAGCGTTGCGCGCTGCCGATGGCCACGTCGGCACCGAATTCACCCGGCGGGGTCAGCAGGGTCAGGGCCAGCAGGTCGGCGGCGACCGCCACCAGTGCGTTGGCCCCGTGAAAGCGCTCGACCAGTTCGCGGTAGTCGAATACGTCGCCATTACTGGCCGGGTACTGCAGCAGCGCACCAAAGTAGTCGCTGACATCGCCCAGTTCGGTTTCATCGGCCACCACAACGGTGATGCCCAGCGGCTCGGCGCGAGTGCGCAGCACATCGAGTGTTTGCGGGTGGCAGTGGCTGGAGGCGAAGAACTGCTGGCTGCCTTTGTTCTTGCTCAGGCGCTTGCAGAACGTCATCGCTTCGGCAGCGGCAGTGGCTTCGTCGAGCAGCGAGGCGTTGGCAATCGGCAGGCCGGTCAGGTCGCTGATCAGGGTCTGGAAATTGAGCAGCGACTCCAGACGGCCTTGGGAAATCTCAGGCTGGTAGGGCGTGTAGGCGGTGTACCAGGCCGGGTTTTCCAGCAGGTTGCGCAGAATCGGGGCGGGTGTGTGGGTGTTGTAGTAACCCTGACCGATGTAGGTCTTGAACAGCTGGTTCTTGCTGGCGATGGCCTTGATGGAGGCCAGTGCATCGGCTTCGCTCTGCCCGGCAGGCAGGTTCAGCACGCTGGTACCCTTGATGCTTTCCGGGATCACGCTGTCGCTGAGTGCTTCAATGGAGTCAAAACCCAAGGTGTGCAGCATGGCCTGCTCGTCAGCGGCACGCGGGCCAATGTGGCGGGCAATGAATTCGTTGGCGGTGGTCAGTTCAATGCGGTCAGTCATGGTTCGCTCCTCAGGCTTGGGCGTTGGCTTTGATCAGACGGTCGTAGGCGTCCTGATCCAGCAGGCCGTGAATGGCATCGGCGTCTTGCGGAATGAAACGAAAGAACCAGCCGGCGCCGAGGGCGTCTTCGTTGACCCGTTCCGGGGTGGCATCGAGCACAGCGTTGACCTCGACCACTTCGCCGTCCAGTGGCATGTTGATGCTGCTGGCGGCTTTGACCGATTCAACCACTGACACTTCGGCGTGTTGAGCGTAGGCCTGTAATTCCGGGAGTTGCACAAAGACCACGTCACCCAGCGATTCCTGGGCGTAAGGCGTGATGCCGACCGTGACACTGCCGTCTGCTTCGGCACGTAGCCACTCGTGGTCAACGGTGAATCGCAACTCGCTCATACAAACTCCTCGGATGATGGGGTGCGCGCAGGGCGCAAAACACGATGGGTTTGACTTAGCAATTTTACGGCCATCTTTTATTTATTGTTTTAAATCATGGACTTAGGTTTGAAATCGAGAGTTTTAGTGATTTGAGCTGTAGCGAAATCGCTACGGTCGATGGGCGCTGGAAAATGCTTGCTTGATCAAGGCCTTGAAACGAGCGGGATGACGCAGGCTGTAATGTAATCGTTACGGTGGAACGATTTCGTTTCGCGCGTGAGGTGCCTGGTCGGCAAAATCACCGACCAGCCTGTTGAGACCTTTACCCGAACTGTCGCTCTGGCGTGCTTAAAAATGTTTCAAGCTCTGCCAGCGGCAGCGGCTTGCTGATCAGGTAACCCTGAATCTGATCGCATTGATTGTCCCGCAAAAACGCCAGTTGCTCAGGCGTTTCCACGCCTTCGGCTATGACTTTCAGGCCCAGGCTGTGTGCCAGTTCGATGATTGCTCGGGCAATCGCCGCGTCTTGTGGGTTGCTGGTCACTTCGCGAATGAAGGCGATGTCGATTTTAAGCTTGTCGATAGGGAATCGGCGCAGGTACGCCAGACTTGAATAGCCAGTGCCGAAATCGTCGATGGAAATACTGACCCCGTTGGCCTTCAGGGTTTCCAGGGTCGCGATGGTGTGAGAAGTGTTTTCCATCAATGAGCTTTCGGTCAGTTCGACCTCCAGCCACTGGGGGGCGACCCGATGATTGGTCAGCGCCTGGCGGATGTCGGCGACCAGGCTGCTGTTGGAAATCTGCTGGCCAGAGACGTTGACCGCCACCTGAAACAGCCCCAGCCCCGTGCGTTGCCAGTGCGCAATCTGGGCGCAGACGCGATCGACGACCCAGTTGCCGACTTCGCCGATCAGACCCAGGCTTTCCAGCACCGGAACGAACACCGCAGGCGATACGCCTTGCTGGCCTGGGCGCGGCCAGCGCAGCAAGGCTTCCAGCCCGCATATCCGGCCGGTGACGAGGCTCAGCTTGGGCTGGTAGACGATCTCGAACGCTTGTTTTTCCACCGCGTCGCGCAAGGCGGCTTCGAGGTCCAGGCGCGCCGAAACGTCTGCGTTCATTTGTGCGGTATAAAACCGATACGTGTCCGGGCCGATCTTTTTCGCACTGTTCATCGCGGTGTACGCATGCCTGACCAGCTCGCGTGCGTCTTCGCCGTCTTCAGGGTAAAGAGCGATGCCGATACTGGCGGTCATGACGATGCTTTGACCTTCGACCATAAAAGGCACCCGCAAGGCTTTGCGAATGCGCTCCAGTGTCTGGCGGGTATCGGGCAGGCCTACGCGGATCATCAGAATCAATGCAAACTGATCACCGTCCACGCGGCCGAGGGTGTCGCTGGCATTGATGCATTCCGACAGGCGATGGCTGACTTCCAGCAGCACCTGGTCGCCGAGCACATGGCCCCAGGTTTCGTTGATGTTCTTGAAACCGTCGAGGTTGACCGTCAATGTCGCCAGTTTCCAGCGGCTGACCGCTGCCTGAGTCAGGCCCATCTGCAGGCTGGTGAAAAACAGGTCACGGTTGGGCAGGCCGGTCAGTGTGTCGTAATGGGCCATGGTCAGCAGGCGCTGATCGCTTTCCTTGCGCTGGGTGATGTCACGCACGATGCCGACAATGACCCAGTCCTCGCCGGTCTGATACGCCTGGCGATGAATTTCGACTTCGACGTCCCGCCCGCTCTTGTCGCGAATCTGGGTTTCGAGGGGTTCGCTGGGGCCTTTGCCGGCAATGATCTGGTCATACACCACTTCCAGATTTTCCATCGATGTCTCGCCCAGCTCGGCGGGGGTCTTGTGCGCCAGTTCTTCAGCGGTGTAGCCCAGCAACTGGCAGGCCCTGCGGTTGAATTCGATCAGACTCATGGTGTTGCGGTTGATCAGGAAGATCGCGTCTTCGGAAGCATCCATCACCGTGCGAAAGCGCTCCAGGTCGATGGTGCGTTGCTGCAATTGGTCTTCGAGGATCATGCTGTGGCTTTTCAGGTAATCGCCAAATGCCTTGAGGCGCAGCAGGTTGCGCACGCGCAGCCACAGTTCGGCGCTTTCCACCGGTTTGCTGAGGTACTCCTCGGCACCGGCCTCCAGCCCGGACAAGCGCGCACCCTGCTCATCAAGCGCCGAGAGCATGATGATCGGAATGTTGGCGGTGCCTTTTCCGGCCTTGAGCACGCTGGCGACTTCGTAGCCGTCCATGCCCGGCATCATGATGTCCAGCAGAATAAGGTCCGGTGCCCGCGCATCGACCATGGCCAGCGCCTGTTCGCCAGACTCCGCAGTCAGCGTCTCGTAACCCTGATTTTGCAATAGGACTTCAAGCAGGTCCCGGACATGGACATCATCATCGACAATCAGGATGGTTGCGGCAGGCTGGGTCATGACGAATGCTCAGTTGATTGGCCGTTGAGGCGGACTGTTTTCCAACAGGGTGTCGATGACCCGGTACAGCTCCTGATAGCGCAGGGGCTTGATGATGTAGGCGTTACAGCCTGCGCGCCGGATTTTTTCTTCGTCTTCTTTCATGGCCATAGCGGTGAGCGCGACGACCGGTATTGCGGCGGTTTGTGCATCGTTCTTGAGCAGCGACGTCGCGCTCAGGCCATCCATTTTTGGCAACTGGATGTCCATCAGAATCAGGTCGGGCTGGCGCTCGCGGGCCATTTTCAGGCCTGTTTCCGCATCTGATGCGCAGAGCACGCCGTAACCTGCGCTGTTGAGCAGCAATTCGGCCAGGCGCATGTTGGCGGCGTTGTCTTCGATAATCAGGATTTGGGCCATTGCGCCTCCTCGGTTGCCGGGGTGCGAATGGGCAGCCAGACCACAAAGCGTGCGCCCAGGTCCTTGACGCTGGCGACCGCCACGCAGCCGCCGTGCAGTTCAGTCAGCTGCTTGACCATCGCCAGCCCCAGCCCGGTGCCCTCGAATTTACGCGCCAGGCTGCTGTCGATCTGGCTGAACGCCTTGAACAGCTTGTTCATATCGCTTTGCGCGATGCCGATTCCGGTGTCGCTGACACTCACTTGCAGAAAATGCTCATAGTCACTGGGGGGCAGCGAGAAGCTGTGTACTGGCCAGTCGCCATCCAGAATGCCCACCTGTGCACGCGACACCTGACGCACTGCGAGGGTTACCCAGCCGCCGGGTTCGCTGAACTTCACCGCATTGGCCAGCAGGTTGTAGACAATCTGCTTGGTCTTGCGCCTATCCAGTTCAAGCACGCCGAAGTCGGCCTCGGTTTCCAGCTTCAACTGGATGCGTTGCAGTGCGGCCTGCTCGCGGACGATCAGCAGGCTGTTGCTCAGCAACTCGTCCAGATCGACGGCCTCAAGCTCCAGCAGCATCATTCCGGCTTCGACCTTGGACAGGTCGAGGATGTCATTGATCAACGACAGCAGGTGCTGGCCGCTGTTGAAAATGTCACCGATGTACCGGCGCTGGGCGTCGGTCATGTCACCGACCATGCCGTCTTTGAGCGCCTCCGAAAAGCCGATGACGGCATTGAGCGGGGTGCGCAGCTCGTGGGACATGGTGGCGAGAAACTCGGACTTCATGTGGCTGGCGTGTTCCAGCTCGATGTTCTTCTCTTCCAGCGTGCGCTCGAAACGTTTGCGCTCGGTCACATCCCTGGCCGCGGCGAACACGCCCTTGAGCTTGCGGTCGCGATCATGAAAAGTTGCCGCGTTGTAGGAAACCACGGTTTCGGTGCCATCGTAGGCGCGCACGGTAAGCTCGTAGTCGCTGACCTTGTGCTCACTGAGCACCCGCTTGATCGCGGCGTCGGCACTCGCAGGGTCAGTGAAGAAGTTCTTGCAGGGCGCACCGATCAGTTCGTCGCGGGTTCGCCCGGTCAGTGCCATCATCTGTTTGTTGACGTCGGAGATGATGCCTTGCGGGTCGGTCATCATTAGCGCATCGATGTTCGACTCGATCAGCGAGCGGGTATAGAACTGCTGATCCCGCAGCCGCTGGTCCAGCAACGCCTGGGTTTCTTCCTCTTGCTTGCGTGCAGTGTTGTCAGTGCCAATCAGCAGGTAACCGATGATGGTTTCGGCACTGTCACGCAACGAAGTCACCGACACCATCGCCGACAGGCGGCTGCCATCCTTGCGGATGTAGGTCAGTTCGTAGATATCTTCGATGCCGCGCGAGGCCTTGAACACCAAGGCTTCAAAGCCTGGCGTGATGGGCGTATTCAGCTCATGGCTCAACGCCGCTGCACGGATGATCAGCTCGGCCGGGTCGGAAATATCTGCCGGGGTGATCTTGTCGACCACGTCTTCCGAGTGATACCCGAGCATGCGTTCGGCACCGACGTTGAAAATCTGGATAACGCCGTGTTCATCCGTAGCGATGCTGGAAAAATAGGCGCTGTTGAAAATGGCGTCCTGGAGGGCACCGGTCTTGAGCAACGTTTTCTGCCGACGAGACTCGACGATTTTCTCGGCGCGTGATTGCGTCTCGGTGGTGGGATGGTCGACTGGCGGGTTTGGCATTGGACTTCCCGGTATTACGTGACGCTGTCTGCCGTAACGGCCGTAACGCACACTTACGGACACCCATTCAAATGAGTGATAAGAGGTTTGTGGACCATACCAGAACGTTATCGGCTAATTGGTTATTAAATTAACCTTTTAAAATATATTTTGACCGCCGGTTTCAATCCACTAGCGCTTGCCGGGTATTCCATACTTTCGCAAGCGGTGCGCAATGGCGGTGTGCGAGGTGTGCAGGCGTGCAGCTAACTGGCGTGTGGACGGATAGTCTGCGTAGAGTTTTTCCAGTAAATCCTTTTCAAATGTTTCGACGGCATTTTCTAGGCTGTCGATCGCGCTGTCGTTCTGACGTGCGACGGCAGTGCCTGCAATGTCCAGATCGCCTATATCCACTTGAGTGTTTTCACAGATCGCGGCAGCGCGGAAGATGACGTTCTGCAACTGCCGTACATTGCCCGGCCAGCGGTTGCCCAGCAGGGCAGGGTAGGTGCCGTGGGCCAACCTGCAGACCGGCCGCTGAATCTGTGCGCAGGCCTGCTCCATGAAGTAACGGGCCAGCAGCAGGATGTCCTGACCACGCTCGCGCAGCGGCGGTACATCCAGGTTGAGGACGTTGAGGCGATAGAAAAGGTCTTCGCGGAAGGTGCCTTCGCTGACCATTTTTTCCAGGTCACGGTGAGTGGCGCTGAGAATACGCACATTGACCCTGACTTCGCGGTCCCCGCCAACGCGGCGGAAGCTGCCATCGTTGAGAAAACGTAACAGTTTGGCCTGTAGGTAGGGTGACATTTCGCCGATCTCATCGAGAAACACCGTGCCCTGGTTGGCCAGCTCCATCAGCCCCGGCTTGCCGCCGCGCTGCGCACCGGTAAAGGCACCGGGGGCGTAACCAAACAGTTCGCTTTCGGCCAGGTTTTCCGGCAGCGCGGCGCAGTTCAAGGCCAAAAACGGTTCGCCGTGGCGCGCGCTGCTGGCATGACAGGCGCGCGCGACCAGCTCTTTACCGGTGCCGGTCTCGCCCTGAATCAACAGCGGTGCGTCCAGCACCGCCACCCGTTGCGCGCGCGCCTTGAGCGTGCGGATGGCGGCTGAATCGCCCAGCAGTGCATCGAAACCCTCGGCGTGATCGTGGTGCAGCGCCGACAGCCTTTCGCCGATGCGGCTGGGCAGGTACAGGGTAATCAGCGCGCCCGCTTCGGTGATCGGTGTGGCATCGAGCAATAGCGCCTCACCGTTGAGGGTGATTTCGCGCAGCGGCAGACGAAAACCGTTTTCCAGCAGCGCGGCCTGCAGGCCGGGGTCGGCGAACAGTTCAGCGATGGGTTCGCCTGCAGGTTCACGGCCGATCAGGGCTATTAGCGCAGGATTGGCCAGCAGCACATGCCCTGCGCTGTCCAGTGCCAGTACCGGGTCGGTCATTGCCGCCAGCAGCGCATCCAGTTGCAGATGGCGACGCTGGCCGGGGAGGATATCGACCACCGTAATGGCTTCTACGCCACGCACCCGAAACAGGGCATCCTTGAGTTCTTCGAGCATCTGATGGCTTAGGGTCGGCGCATCAATGTAGACATTGGGCGGCACCATCTCCACGGCATCCAGATTCAGATTGCGCCCACCCAGGATGGCCAGCACTTCCTGGGTGATACCAACGCGGTCGATGAAGCTGACGTGGATACGCATGGGGCATTGACGGTTCGCGACACAGAGGCCGGCAAGTATGCCTTGTGGTGAAGGGTTTGGTGAAATTCGGCAGTGAGCGTGTGTACGATGACACGCTTACCCATACGTCGCGACGCACATTCAAGACCGGACACGGAGCGTCCAGAACTGCATTCCCACGCTGTGGAACGTGAGGAACGCCAACATCGTGCGACGCTCCGCGTCGTTATGCCGTTTTGGACGCTCTGCGTCCTCTTGCGACCCAGAGCGTGTGCACGACCATCTCGGCTTGAAGCTTGAAGCTTGAAGCTTGAAGCTTGAAGCCCCAGCCCTATTCCAGATGCTCAGGCTTCACCGGGTCGCCTGGTTTGGCGTGGAGCTTGTCACGAATGTCCGCGAATATCCGGTCGTAGTCCTTGTGCTGGGCGATGGGCAACGAGGCCGAGTTGGGCAGGCCGTGCCTGATGGCGATGCGGCTCGCGTCGTGGGCGAAGTTGAACGCCAGGTCGCGCGTCAACTGGAATTGCTCTTCAAACGTTTTGTCGTTGATCTGGCCCTGCATGGTGAAATGCATGCTGGTGCCTTCTTTCGGGTCTTCGTTCACTTCGTAGCGCAAGTGGATGTCATAGCTGACTTCCGAGGGTTGCAGCGCCACGTGGGTGATGTGCAGATGGCCTGGCTCGTACATGGAGGTGCTCCATCAAACGATGAGTGTGATCGATCAGACACTGGCTGTGCCTGCGCGGTTCAGCCTGATGCGCAAGGGTCTTGTTGCCGCGTACGCCTTGCTCTTCAATCTGCTTTTTTAGCCGGCTCCGGTCTTGACCATATCCACAGGTTGCCCATCGCCATGCCCGTGAGCGCCAGGTAAAGCCACCATGCATGGCCGATCAGGCTGAGCATCACCACGGCACACACCAGCATGCTGATGGTGGCGCTGATCTTGGCCTTGCGGGCAACCAGCCGGCCGTTACGCCAGTTGTACAGGATCGGGCCGAACACGCGGTGGTTTTCCAGCCAGGCGTTCAGTCTTGGCGAACTGCGCGTCGCAGCCCAGGCCGCCAGCAGGATGAATTCGGTGGTCGGCAAACCGGGAATGAAGATCGCAATAATGCCTATGCCAAGAGCGACATAGGCAAGGATGCCGTATAGAAGGCGTGAGAGTCTTGAGCCGGGTGGTTTGTACGTCATGGTCTCTACAGGCAGGTTCGGAAAGCCCGGCCAGCTTAACAGCACCGGGCGCTTTTTCATGCCTGTACCATTTCCGTGACCGGTGCATCGGCATAGGCGTGCTGCAGCAGCACGTTGAAACGCTCGAATGCTGCGATGGCGCCTTGATCCAGTTGCGCTTCCTGTGCGGCGGTCAAAGGCAGTTCATTCAGCGTATTCACAAAGGCTTTCCATCCCGCCGCCCGGCCCCCGGCGGGCTCGCCCAGATGCCGTGCGCCAAAACGGTCGCTCAGTTGCAGTGCTTCGGCGCGCTTGATCAGAAAAGCGGCACCCAGCTTGGAGCCTTCGGAGACGAACAGCCAGCCCAGCGCCTCCGCAGTGCCGGGGCTTCTGACTGCGCCAGCCACCGGTAAAGGGGTGTCCATGTTCAGGTCGGCAAGGTCGGCTTTGGCCTGTTCGGCACGGCAGCGTGCGGGCAGATCGCTGATGATTGCCTGCAACGCAGGCTCGTTGTACAGGCCTTGCAGTTCACTCTGAAACAGGTATTGGGCGACCACAAAACGTGCATAACCGGCCAGCGTCTCGAACGGCGCATAGGCTTTGACTGCCTTGTCGAGTTGTTCATGCGGCGCGTGGGTGATCTGATTCAGTCGTTGCGAACGCAGGGTCGGTCGGTTCTGATCAAGCGTCATCGAAGTCTTCCTTGCTGAAATAGGAGGCATGTTGAAAAAAGGGCTTACTGAATAGACGAATAGCCACGCCCAAACGCGTAAAAAAGCCTGCCGCACAGGTTCGACGGCGGGCTTTGGGTCACGCGCCGTGTCAGATATCCCACACCACATTGACGCTGAAATTGCGCCCCGGCTGGGTCAGGCGATCCAGGTTGGCCGGTGCGGTCACACCGGCTTCGCCCACGCCGTCGTAGCCGCGCACATCGTCCCAGCGCCAGTACTTCTTGTCGGTCAGGTTGTAGAGGCCGGCATTGACGGTCACGTCGTCGCTGACCTTGTAATAGCCGGTCAGGTCGAGAATGCCGAAGCCCGGGGTCTTGAACTGGCTGGAAGTGCCGTCCGGGCTGTGGAAACTGCTGTCATCCACGCGGGTCTTGCGTTTGACCAGCGTCCAGCTCAGCTGGCTGCCATAGTCTTGCTGCTCATACCCCAGGCCGATGACGCCGGTCAGGGGGTTTACGCTGTTGATCGGCTCGCCCGTATCGTTGTTGCGGCCATGCACATAGGCAACGGATGCCTGGCTGTACAGGCCGTTCGGCGCACCGAGGCTGTCGAGATTGATGCGCCCTTTGACTTCAGCGCCTTTCATGGTGGCGTGCTTGATGTTGCTGGACTGGAACGTCAGCTCGCTGTAGCCGGGGGTGATGGCGTCCTCGTTGATGAAGTCGCGGTACTTGTTATGGAACACCGCGATGTCGAACGAGCCGGATTCAAAGCGGCCGCGTAGTCCGGTTTCATAACTCTTGCTGGTTTCCGGCTCCAGATTCGGATTGGGCTCTACCACGTATCCGGCGGTCGGGTTTTCGAAGCGGCCATAAAGGGCCTTGGCTGATGGGGTGCGGAAACCTTCGGCGTACTGGCCGTACCAGGTGTAGGCGTCGCTGAACGCGTAGGTCACGCCGAACTTGGGCGACAGGCGGTGCCATGTCCGCGTTTCGTCGTTGGCCTGACTTGGGTCGGTGAGGCTGACCGACCTGAGAAATTCTGGCGTGAACTTCGGGTCGAGCCGGGTGTGGTCGTAGCGTACGCCGGGCATAAAGGTCCAGTCTTTCCAGCTGATCTGATCCTGCGCGAACAGTGCATAGCTGGTGATGGTCGGGTCGGGGAAGTCACTGGTCGCGGCCAGTCGGTCGCTCGGGCTGTCTGCGCCGACCACGCGGCAGGTGCCGAACACCCGTGCGCAGGTCCCGCTGCCGCTGCGCAGCCCGGTGACTTTCTGTTGCTTGAGGGTGGTGCCGTAGGTCAGCACATGGTCGGTGCTGGCAATGGAGAATGCTTTATCCAGCTGCGCATCGAAGATCCACTGTTTTTCCTGGTACTGCGTTTCACGCTGGCGATACACGTCGCGGGAAAACGGGAAGTAACGTTCCTGAGAGCTCTGGTCGGTCTTGGCGGTCTGGTAATTGAGGCTCCATTTGAGGTTGTCCGCCAGCAGGCTGTCGAGGGCAAAGCTGTTTTCTATACCAAAACGCTCGCGGCTGATGGTGTCGTTACTTTCGCGCGACTGATACATGCCCAGCCCGCTGCCATTGGTGAACGGCCCGCCCACTGCGCTTTTCAGATTGGTGTTGCGGTCGTCCTTGTACTTTTCGTAAGCCAGCGCCAGCCGCGAGCCGTCGGCGTAGTTCCAGCCCAGCTTGGCCAGCACGTTGGTGCTGCGCGCATCCTCGGGGTTGGCTTCGGTACGGCTCAGGCCTGTGCCACCTGTTTCACCATAGGATTCGGTTTCGTGACCATTGCGCTGGCTCACGTGCAGCAAGCCGTCGAACTCGCCCTGACGACCTGCGACGGTGGCCGAGTTCAGCCAGCTTTCGTCTGCCGAGCTGTAACCGGTCTTGAGGCGCGCGCCGACATCCTTGCCGGGCTTGATGATGTCATCCGGGTCCAGTGTGTAATAACTGACCACGCCGCCAATGGCGCTGCTGCCGTACAGCGCCGAGGCAGGGCCGCGGAGGATTTCGACGCGCTTGACGATCTCCGGGTCGACATAGTTGCGGTGGGTTTGCGCATAAGGCCCGGTGAAGAAACTGTCGGGAACTTCAACGCCGTCTACCTGAGTCATGATGCGGTTGCCGTCGATGCCGCGAATGTTATAGCCGGTCGTGCCTGCGCGCTGGCCAGCACCGCCGACCGAAACACCCGGCTCGTAGCGCACCAGGTCACGGATGGTATTGACGTTGTTGCGATCCAGCTGTTCACGCGAATGCACGCTGACGGTACTCGGCACTGTCACCACTTCCTGAGCCTGACGCGTGGCGCTGACGGTGATCTGATCAAGAGCCATCACGCCCGCGGCGCGTTTTTCGAGCACCACGTTGTTGTTGCCCAGGTTGCGATAGCTCAGCGAGCTGCCGGCCAGCAGGGCGTCCAGCGCCTGGGCAGGGCTCAGGTTGCCGCGGGCACCCGGGGAGGTGACGTTTTGCGCGAAATCCGATGACACGCCCACCTGCCAGCCGGTGATGCGGCTGAATTCATTGAGCGCCGACACCAGCGATTGCGGACCGATCGAGAAGCTGTAAGTGCCTGCAGGGCGCACGGACCGGTTGGTTTCGGCGGCGGCGTGGGCAGGAATCGCCTGCAGGCTGGCGCCCAGTACCGCGACGGTCAGCAGCGAAAGTCTGAGTCGTGCGCGGTTTTGCACGGCAGGCGTGAACGTGGATGACATCGGTAGCGCTCCCTGGGGTGTTGCTCGTAATAGTGTTTGCAAACTGTTTCGAGATGAGAATCAGTTGCATTGGCTATAACTAGACGAACGGGAAACAGCTATCGAGTAAAAAAACTTTTCTCAGTTGAGAATCAGCAGCGCCGGCATCTCGTGCAGGCTTGCCGACGTGATCTGCGCCAGTGAGCGCACCACGTCCAGCGGGTTGTCCAGGCGGTAGTTCCCGGTCACTGCAACACGGTCCAGTTGCGCGTTGGTGCTGATTATCCAGCCGGGATAATAGCGACGCAGTTCGGCCAGCACCTCGCTCAGCGGGCAATTGTCGAACACCAGTCGACCCTGAACCCAGGCCAGATCGCGTGCCGGATCAAGCCTTTCTCGGTGGCCGAAGCCGCCCGGCCCGACGCGAACACTGTCGCCAGCACCCAGGCTGACGCTGGAGCCGCCGCGGGTGGCGCGTACATCAACGGCCCCGCGCTGCACCTGAACCTGTGCGACGCCGTCCAGATAACGCACGGAAAACTCGGTGCTGTTGGCACTCATGCGCACCGGGCCGGCTTCGATTTCCAGTGGCAGACCCGTTCTGGGCGCGACATCGAAAAAGGCCTCGCCTTGCAGTAGACGGGCCGAGCGCTGTTGTTCGTCGATCTTGCTGGAAAAAGCCGAATTGGTGTTGAGCAGCACCTTCGAGCCATCCGCCAGCTGCAGGCGTTGGCGTTCACCCACCACCGTCAGATGATCGGCTTGCAGGCGCAACGGCAGGTTGCTGAAGCTGAAAATCCCCAGCAACAGCACGGCAGCGGTAGCCAGCGGTTTCCAGTAAGTGCGGATGTGCCGCCGCGAAGTGGGTGTCAATGGCTGTGCGATGTCGGCGGCAGCCTGCCGGACGGGCTGCGAGTTCCACGCCGCGCAGGCCTTGTGATACGCGCGAGCGTGTTCGGGATCGGCATTCAGCCATTCCTGAAAACGGGCCAGTTGCACATCGTCGGCGCCCTCGAGTTCGATCAGCCAGCTCAGGGCCTGATCCATCGCGCGGTCGCTCAATACCTCTCGGGCAATCGCGCGCGGGCGTTCGTTTTTAGGGCTCACGGTGGTCCTCGGCAATCCTGAAACTGTATCGATAAGATTATGGCGGCTTGCCAGCCTGCGGCAGGGTTCAGGGCGGGTCAAGCCTTGACACCACGCCGATGCAGATCGCCATGATCAGTTTCAATTCCTTTTGCACCGTACTGGCCGAAACTTGCAACTGCTCGGCGATTTCCAGATAGCTGCAGCCGTTGAGGCGGCTGAGGGTGAAAATCTTTTGTTGACGCGGGCTCAATGTGCTCAGGCTGGCGCTCAGGCTTTCGAGCAGACGCTTGGCGTGGGCGGCATCTTCAGGTTTGCCGAGTTGCGCGACAACGCGTTCCAATTGGCCCGGCGAGACGTCTTCGACGAGGGTGCGGGCATGAATACGTCGCGCACGCAGATGGTCCAGCGCAAGGTTGCGCGCGGTCTGAAAAACGAAGGGTTCGAGATGGTCGACCGGGTGCTCGGTCAGCGCACGGCTGACTCGCAGCCAGGTTTCGTGCAGCAGGTCTTCTGCGGTGCTGGGGTTGCCGACCATGCGTTGCAATGTGCGTAACAGCACGGCGCGCTGGGCCAGAAAGACATCGTTGAAATGCGACTGCGACACAGAGAGGCCCGACCGGAGATTCAAGCAAATGATAATGCTTCTCATCTTCTGGTCGGGTCAAGCCTGCATCTGTAAAAAAATTTCTGTGCGCCGTGTATGGGGCGTTCCACTACGACGCTGAATTTACTCGGCGTTATGCAGCGCCAGGCAGTTGTCGAGCATACGGTTGGAGAACGCCCATTCGTTGTCGTACCACGAGAGCACTTTCAGCAACTTGCCGCTCACTTTGGTGTGATTGGCGTCGAAAATCGACGACAGCGGGTTGTGATTGAAGTCGTGGGAAACCAGCGGCAGGGTGTTGTAACCCAGGACCTTGGAGTGCTGGCTGGCTTCTTTCATCAGCGCGTTGACTTCTTCGGCCGTGGTTTCACGCTTCAGGGTGACGGTCAGGTCGACCAGCGAAACGTTGATCACCGGCACGCGAACAGCCATCCCCGTGAGCTTGCCCGCCAGTTCCGGCAGAACCAGGCCCACCGCTTCGGCAGCGCCGGTCTTGCTCGGGATCATCGACTGGGTGGCCGAGCGCGCGCGGTACGGGTCGGTGTGATAGACGTCGATCAGGTTCTGGTCGTTGGTGTAGGCATGAATGGTGGTCATCAGGCCGCTTTCGATACCCAGTTCACGGTGCAGCACTTGGGCGACCGGGGCCAGGCAGTTGGTGGTGCACGATGCGCTGGAGATGATCTGGTGCGACTGGCGCAGCGTGTCGTGGTTGACGCCATAGACGATGGTGGCATCGGCACCGCTGGCCGGTGCTGAGATAATCACCTTGCGGGCGCCGGCGGTCAGGTGCGCGGCAGCCTTGTCGCGGCTGGTGAACAGGCCGGTGCATTCGAATACCACGTCGATGTCCTGCGCTTTCCACGGCAGTTCGGCCGGGTTGCGAATGGCGCTGACCGAAATACGGTCACCATTGACGGTCAGGCTTTCCTTGTCACACTCCACGGTGCCGCTGAATGGGCCGTGTACAGTGTCGAAACGCAGCAGGTGCGCGTTCATTTCGCTGTCGCCAAGATCGTTGATGGCGACGACCTGCAGGTCCTGCCGGTAGCCTTGGGTATACAGTGCACGTAGGACGTTGCGGCCGATTCGGCCAAAACCGTTGATTGCGATACGGAGAGTCATACAGCCGTCCTTCTGAATTTGTTGTTGGAATTACAAGATTATTCTCATAGAAATAGAAAACAAGCCTTTTTAGTGGCAATATTTTGTTTTATCTACAACTACAAGCCTGAAAGGCCCTCCCGGTTGATCGAGATCAGGGTTCTGCTCCCTGACCGTCACTGCTCGAAAACCGGAACCGTCTTTACGGGTGACCTTAGACGTTAGCCTGGAGTTCATCACATGCATCCCCGCGTCCTTGAAGTAACCGAGCGGCTCATTGCTCGCAGTCGCGATACCCGTCAGCGCTACCTTCAATTGATTCGCGGCGCAGCGAGCGATGGCCCGATGCGCGGCAAGCTTCAATGTGCCAACTTTGCTCACGGCGTCGCCGCCTGCGGACCGGAGGACAAGCAAAGCCTGCGTTTGATGAACGCCGCCAACGTGGCAATCGTCTCTTCCTACAATGAAATGCTCTCGGCGCATCAGCCCTACGAGCACTTTCCTGCACAGATCAAACAGGCGTTACGTGACATTGGTTCGGTCGGTCAGTTTGCCGGCGGCGTGCCTGCCATGTGCGATGGCGTGACCCAGGGTGAGCCGGGCATGGAACTGGCCATTGCCAGCCGCGAAGTGATTGCCATGTCCACAGCAATTGCCTTGTCACACAATATGTTCGACGCCGCCATGATGCTGGGTATCTGCGACAAGATCGTCCCCGGCCTGATGATGGGGGCGTTGCGTTTCGGTCATCTGCCGACCATCTTCGTGCCGGGCGGGCCGATGGTGTCAGGTATCTCCAACAAGGAAAAAGCCGACGTACGGCAGCGTTACGCTGAAGGCAAGGCCAGCCGTGAAGAGCTGCTGGACTCGGAAATGAAGTCCTATCACGGCCCGGGAACCTGCACGTTCTACGGCACCGCCAACACCAATCAGTTGGTGATGGAAGTCATGGGCATGCACCTTCCCGGTGCCTCCTTCGTCAATCCCTACACACCACTGCGTGATGCGCTGACAGCTGAAGCGGCTCGTCAGGTCACGCGTCTGACCATGCAAAGCGGCAGTTTCATGCCGATTGGTGAAATCGTCGACGAGCGCTCGCTGGTCAATTCCATTGTTGCGCTGCACGCCACCGGCGGCTCGACCAACCACACGCTGCACATGCCGGCGATTGCTCAGGCTGCGGGTATCCAGCTGACCTGGCAGGACATGGCCGACCTCTCCGAAGTGGTGCCGACCCTCAGTCACGTCTACCCCAACGGCAAGGCCGACATCAACCATTTCCAGGCCGCAGGCGGCATGTCGTTCCTGATTCGCGAGCTGCTGGCAGCCGGTCTGCTGCACGAAAACGTTAACACCGTGGCCGGTTACGGCCTGAGCCGCTACACCCAGGAGCCGTTTCTGGAAGATGGCAAACTGGTCTGGCGTGAAGGCCCGCTCGACAGCCTGGATGAAAACATCCTGCGCCCGGTGGCGCGTCCGTTCTCGCCTGAAGGCGGTTTGCGGGTCATGGAAGGCAACCTGGGTCGCGGTGTCATGAAAGTATCGGCCGTTGCGCTGGAGCATCAGATTGTCGAAGCGCCAGCCCGAGTGTTTCAGGATCAGAAGGAGCTGGCCGATGCGTTCAAGGCCGGCGAGCTGGAATGTGATTTCGTCGCCGTCATGCGTTTTCAGGGCCCGCGCTGCAACGGCATGCCCGAACTGCACAAGATGACCCCGTTTCTGGGCGTGCTGCAGGATCGTGGTTTCAAAGTGGCGCTGGTCACCGATGGACGGATGTCGGGTGCCTCAGGCAAGATTCCGGCGGCGATTCACGTCTGCCCGGAAGCGTTCGATGGTGGCCCGTTGGCACTTGTACGCGACGGCGATGTGATCCGCGTGGATGGCGTAAAAGGCACGTTACAAGTGCTGGTCGAAGCGTCAGAATTGGCCGCCCGAGAACCGGCCATCAACCAGATCGACAACAGTGTCGGCTGCGGTCGCGAGCTTTTTGGATTCATGCGCATGGCCTTCAGCTCCGCAGAGCAAGGCGCCAGCGCCTTTACCTCTAGTCTGGAGACGCTCAAGTGAAGTTGGCCCTGGTCGGTGATATAGGCGGTACCAATGCACGTTTTGCCATTTGGGAAGACGACACGCTGCATTCTGTCCGGGTGTTCCCGACCATTGACTACGCAGGCCCCGAAAAGGCCATCGAAGTCTATCTGCAGGACCTTGAATTGCAGCGCGGTGACATTGGCTATGTGTGCCTGGCGGTCGCCGGGCCGGTCGATGGCGATCTGTTTCAGTTCACCAACAGCCACTGGCAACTGAGCCGTGAGGCGTTCTGCGCCGACCTGAAAGTCGATCACCTGCTGCTGATCAACGACTTCACCGCCATGGCGCTGGGCATGACCCGGCTCAAGGACGATGAATACCTGACGGTCTGTCATGGCGTCGGCAAGCCGGATCGCCCGCGCGTGGTGGTCGGGCCGGGCACCGGGCTGGGCATCGGCACGCTGATCAAACTGGAAGACAGCCGCTGGATGGCCTTGCCGGGCGAGGGCGGGCATGCCGACCTGCCAATCGGCACGGCGCGCGAGGCCCTGCTGTGGACGCGGCTGATGGCCGAGCACGAACATGTCAGCGCCGAAGTGGTGCTCAGTGGTGCGGGCCTGTTGTTGCTGTATCAGGTCAGTTGCGCGCTGGACGGCATGGACGCAGAGCTCAAGTCGCCTGCTGCGATCACGTCGGCTGCGCTGGCAGGCGATCCGGTCGCGGCGGCGGTGCTTGAACAGTTCTGCGTGTTCCTCGGCAGAGTGGTCGGCAACAACGTTCTGACCCTGGGCAGTCTGGGCGGGGTCTACATCGTGGGTGGCGTGGTGCCACGTTTCACAGAATTCTTCATGAACAGCGGCTTCAAGCGCGCCATGAGCGAGAAGGGCGTGATGAGCGGTTACTTCAAGAACCTGCCGGTCTGGCTGGTCACCGCCGAGTACCCAGGGCTTATGGGTTCAGGCGTTGCGCTGCAACAGGCGTTCGGTTCGCAAATCTGAGCAACACCTCATAACAACAAGGTTTCACGGTCAAACAAGGACGCCTTATCTTGAGTTCAGTCAGTAAATCGATCCTGCTGGTGGATGACGATCAGGAGATTCGCGAGTTGCTGGACACCTACCTGAGTCGTGCCGGTTTTCAGGTGCGCACGGTGGGCGATGGCGCGCAATTTCGCCGCGCCTTCAACGAAGAACCCAGTGATTTGCTGATCCTTGACGTGATGCTGCCGGATGAAGACGGTTTCAGCCTGTGCAAATGGGTGCGCCAGCATCCGCGCCAGCCGCACGTGCCGATCATCATGCTGACCGCCAGTTCGGACGAGGCCGACCGGGTCATCGGCCTGGAGTTGGGTGCCGACGATTATCTGGGCAAACCGTTCAGCCCGCGTGAGCTGCAAGCGCGTATCAAGGCGTTGTTGAGGCGCGCCCAGTTTGGTCAGGATCGTCCGGGTGGCGATGTGCTTCTGTTCGATGAATGGCGGCTGGATATGGTCAGTCACCGGCTGTTTCACAATGACGGCGAAGAGGTGATTCTTTCCGGTGCCGACTTTGCACTGCTCAAGCTGTTTCTCGACAACCCCCAACAGATTCTCGACCGCGACACCATCGGCAACGCCACCCGTGGCCGGGAGCTGATGCCGCTGGAGCGTATCGTCGACATGGCGGTCAGCCGCCTGCGCCAGCGTTTGCGCGACACCGGCAAGTCGCCGCGCCTGATCCGCACCATTCGTGGCAGTGGTTACCTGCTGGCGGCGAGTGTTAATTCGCACGCGAGCAACGGTTATTAATCCGCCTGCCGCAGGCCCGAGAAGAACCGGCCTGCCGCTACCGCGCTCGCTGCTCGGGCGCATGCTGCTGTTGACGTTGCTGGCGGTGCTGATGGCCCAGGCGCTGTCCAGCGTGATCTGGCTGTCGCAGTTGCGCGCCACGCAAATGGAAGGGCTGGTCACCAGTGCGCGCAGCCTGGCTTACTCGATGGCCGCCAGCGTCAGTTATTTTCGTTCACTGCCGCTGGCCTACCGGCCAATGGTGCTGGATCAACTGCGCAGCATGGGCGGCACGCGTTTTGTCGTCTCGCTCAATGATCACCCGCTGGACATGCAGATCATGCAGCCCACGCCGCGCAAACAGGCAGTGCTGGACGTGGTCGGCGAAGTGTTGCGCCAGCGCCTGGGCAGCGGCCCGGACATCACCGTGTGGTTTGCCCGCCCCGAAGAGCTGCGAATTTTCAACAGCGGCCTGAAGCTCGACGAGCTGCCGCGTTCCTGGGCGCATTACGCGCTGACGCTTGAGCCGGTGAACCCGCCGGTGCTGGTCACGCAGATCGAAATGGCCCCCGGCGAGTGGTTTTACATCGCCTCTTTGCTGCCCGAACCCTATACATCGCTGGAAGAACAGGAACTGCCCCTGCAACAGGTGTCGTTCATTGTCCTGACCAGCGCGTTTCTGTTGTTGTTCATCGGCTTGCTGGTGCACTGGCAGAGCCGCCCGCTCAAGCGTCTGGCGCGGGCAGCGCGGGACATGTCGCTGGGTGCGGATGTGGAGCCTGTGGTCGAGGGCGGCGGCAGTGAAGTCGTCGAGGTCAGCCGGGCGTTCAACGCCATGCGCACCCGGATCAGTCGCTACCTGACCGAACGCGGGCAGCTGTTCAGTGCCATTTCCCATGATCTGCGCACACCCATTACCCGCCTGCGGCTGCGGGTCGAATTGCTCGAAGATGAGCAACAGCAGCGCAAATTCAGCCGCGATCTGGACGAGCTGGAGTTGCTGGTGAAAGGCGCGCTGCAATGCGTCAAAGACACCGATATTCATGAAAACATCGAGCCGGTGGATCTCAATGCGCTACTTGAATGCCTGGTCGAGCCTTGGCTGACTGCCGATGGAGACGGGCGTGTCACGCAGCAGGGCGAGGCGCAGGCGGCCTATCCCGGCAAGCCGCTGGCGCTGATGCGCTGCATCGGTAACCTGATCGACAATGCCCTCAAATACGGCCATCGGGCGCATCTTAAAGTCGAAGATGATGCCCAGGCTTTCGTGCTGCACGTGGATGACGAAGGCCCCGGCGTACCGGAACAACGCCTCGAGCACGTCTTCGAGCCGCATTTTCGGCTGGCGGGTAATCAGCAGCAGGGTTATGGATTGGGGCTAGGCATCGCCCGCAACATTGCCCACAGCCACGGCGGCGAAGTCAGTCTGCAGAACCTGCGTGACGGCGGGTTGCGGGTGACGTTATACCTGCCGAGGACCGTGGAGTGATTCTGCACGTTAGTGGCTTTTGGCCCGTTGCGTCGGGGCTCTATGCGAATGTAACCATCCGGTGACATTCGCGCATCCCTTCGTTACTGTCGTGTCGTCTGGCTTGGTTAGACTCGCACGAAGCGCAAGCATCAGACTTGCTCATGCATAACAACAAGAAAGGTTAATTAGATGAATTCCATGTCACGTCTCGCCGTTGTCATCTCTCTCGCTTCGTTGTTCCCTCTGAGCGCTACCGCTGCTGAAACCAAAGGCACTGTCGAAGTCGTGCACTGGTGGACGTCTGGTGGCGAAAAAGCTGCAGTCGATGTTTTGAAAGCGCAGGTTGAAAAAGACGGCTTCGTCTGGAAAGACGGCGCAATCGCTGGCGGCGGTGGCTCCACAGCCATGACCGTGCTCAAGAGCCGTGCAGTTGCTGGTAACCCGCCAGGCGTTGCCCAGATCAAAGGGCCTGATATCCAGGAATGGGCATCCACAGGCCTGCTCGACACTGACGCGCTGAAAGACGTCGCCAAGGCCGAAAAGTGGGACTCCCTGCTGGACAAGAAAGTCTCCGATACCGTGAAGTACGATGGCGATTACGTGGCCGTGCCGGTGAACATCCACCGTGTCAACTGGCTGTGGATCAACCCGGAAGTCTTCAAGAAAGCCGGTATCGACAAGGCACCGACCACCCTTGAAGAATTCTATGCAGCGGGCGACAAGCTGAAAAAAGCCGGTTTCATTCCACTGGCGCACGGCGGTCAGCCTTGGCAGGACAGCACCGTGTTTGAAGCCGTTGTGCTTTCAGTCATGGGTGCCGATGGCTACAAGAAGGCGCTGGTCGACCTCGACAAGGGCGCGCTGACCGGTGAAGGCATGGTCAAGTCGCTGACCGAACTGAAGAAAGTCGCTACCTATATGGATGCTGACGGCAAGGGCCAGGACTGGAACCTGGAAGCGGCCAAGGTCATCAACGGCAAGGCCGGCATGCAGATCATGGGTGACTGGGCCAAGAGCGAATGGACCGCCGCCAAGAAAGTCGCGGGCAAGGATTACCAGTGCGTAGCCTTCCCGGGCACCGACAAGTCCTTCACCTATAACATCGACTCGCTGGCGGTGTTCAAGCAGAAAGACAAAGGCACCACTGCTGCTCAGCAGGACCTGGCCAAAGTTGCGATGGGTGAGGACTTCCAGAAAGTCTTCAGCATCAACAAGGGTTCGATCCCGGTTCGCCAGGACATGCTTGCCGACATGAACAAGTACGGTTTCGACTCTTGCGCGCAAACCGCTGCCAAGGACTTCCTGGCCGACTCAAAAACCGGCGGCCTGCAGCCGAGCATGGCGCACAACATGGCAACCACGCTGGCCGTGCAGGGCGCTTTCTTTGATGTGGTCACCAACTACATCAATGACCCGAAAGCCGACCCGGCAGAGACAGCCAAGAAGCTTGCTACCGCGGTCAAGTCAGCCCAGTAATTCGTTATTAATTGCCTGTAACCGCCGTCCGTGGTGTTGAAATCCTTCATTGATTTCACCCACGGCTGCGGCCTGGATTCGATACACCGGATGGGATACTCCCGATGAGCTCTGTCGCTGCGAACAGCAAAGCCTCGCCAATGGATGCGCTGCAACGCTGGCTACCTAAACTGGTGCTGGCACCCAGTATGTTCATCGTGCTGGTGGGCTTCTATGGCTACATCCTCTGGACATTCGCGCTGTCGTTCACCAACTCGACGTTCTTGCCGTCCTATAAATGGGTCGGCCTGGCGCAATATGCGCGCCTGATGGACAACGACCGTTGGTGGGTGGCGAGCAAGAACCTTGCTGTGTTTGGCGGCATGTTCATCGCCATCAGCCTGCTGATCGGCGTGCTGCTGGCTATCCTGCTGGATCAGCGTATCCGTCGCGAAGGCGTGATTCGCACTATTTATCTGTACCCGATGGCGCTCTCGATGATCGTCACCGGTACGGCCTGGAAGTGGCTGCTAAACCCGGGCCTCGGCCTGGACAAGATGCTGCGCGACTGGGGCTGGGAAGGTTTTCGTCTCGACTGGCTGGTTGATCCGGATCGCGTTGTGTACTGCCTGGTCATCGCTGCCGTGTGGCAGTCTTCGGGCTTTGTCATGGCACTGTTTCTGGCTGGCCTGCGGGGCGTTGATCAGTCGATCATCCGCGCCGCGCAAATGGATGGCGCGAGCCTGCCGATGATCTATTGGCGCGTTGTGCTGCCTAGTCTGCGCCCGGTGTTTTTCAGCGCGGTGATGATTCTGGCGCATATCGCCATCAAGAGTTTTGACCTTGTAGCGGCAATGACGGCCGGTGGCCCGGGTTACTCGTCGGACTTGCCTGCAATGTTCATGTACTCCTTCACGTTCAGTCGCGGCCAGATGGGCATGGGTTCGGCGAGCGCCATTCTGATGCTCGGCGCAATCCTGGCGATTCTGGTGCCTTACCTTTACTCCGAGCTGAGGGCCAAACGCCATGACTAGTCATATTGGCAAACCAGGCATCAGCTTCAGCCGTATCCTGATTTACGCCGTGCTGATACTGGCCTGCCTGATTTATCTGGTACCGCTGGTGGTGATGTTGTTCACCAGCTTCAAGACCCCCGAAGACATCGGCACCGGCAACCTGTTGAGCTGGCCGGGCGTGGTCACTGCGGTTGGCTGGATCAAGGCGTGGGACCTGGTCGACGGCTATTTCTGGAACTCGATCAAGATCACCGTTCCTGCCGTGATCATCTCCACCGCGATCGGCGCGCTCAATGGCTATGTGCTGTCGATGTGGCGTTTCAAGGGCTCGCAACTGTTCTTCGGTCTTCTGCTGTTCGGTTGTTTCCTGCCGTTCCAGACAGTACTGCTGCCGGCGTCCTTCACGCTGGGCAAGATGGGGCTGGCCAACACGACCGTCGGGCTGGTGTTCGTCCATGTGGTCTACGGGCTGGCGTTCACCACGCTATTCTTCCGTAATTACTACGTCAGCATTCCCGATGCACTGGTCAAGGCGGCGCGTCTGGACGGTGCCGGGTTTTTCACGATTTTCGGCCGCATCATTCTGCCGATGTCCACGCCCATCGTGATGGTCTGCCTGATCTGGCAATTCACCCAGATCTGGAACGATTTCCTGTTCGGCGTTGTGTTCTCAAGCGGCGACTCTCAGCCGATCACCGTGGCGCTGAACAATCTGGTCAACACCAGCACAGGCGCCAAGGAATACAACGTTGACATGGCGGCGGCGATGATCGCCGGGCTGCCGACACTGCTGGTCTATGTACTGGCTGGCAAGTATTTCCTGCGTGGGCTCACAGCCGGCGCGGTCAAGGGGTAATCATGGCGACTCTCGAATTACGCAACGTCAACAAGACCTACGGCAGCAACTTGCCGGACACGCTCAAGAACATCGAACTGTCGATCAAGGATGGTGAGTTTCTGATCCTGGTCGGCCCGTCCGGTTGCGGCAAATCCACCCTGATGAACTGCATCGCCGGGCTGGAAAGCATCAGCGGCGGGGCGATCCTCATTGATGGAGAGGATGTCAGCGGTACCAGCCCGAAAGACCGTGACATCGCGATGGTGTTTCAGTCCTACGCGCTGTACCCGACCATGACCGTGCGCGAAAACATCTCGTTCGGGCTCAAGATCCGCAAGATGCCGCAAGCCGCCATCGACGAAGAAGTCGCTCGCGTTGCCAAGCTGCTGCAAATCGAACACCTGCTCAATCGCAAGCCCGGGCAGATGTCCGGTGGTCAGCAGCAGCGTGTGGCGATGGGCCGTGCCCTGGCGCGTCGGCCGAAGATTTACCTGTTCGACGAACCGCTGTCCAACCTCGACGCCAAGCTGCGGGTCGAGATGCGTACTGAAATGAAGCTGATGCATCAACGCCTGAAAACCACCACCGTCTACGTGACCCACGATCAGATCGAGGCGATGACGCTGGGCGACAAAGTGGCGGTCATGAAAGACGGTATCGTTCAGCAGTTCGGTACGCCCAAGCAGATTTACAACGACCCGGCCAATCTGTTTGTGGCCAGCTTCATTGGCTCGCCGCCCATGAACTTCATTCCGTTGCGCCTGCAACGCAAGGATGGCCAGCTGGTTGCGCTGCTCGACAGCGGTCAGGCGCGTTGCGAACTGCCAGTGGGCGTTGCCGATGCAGGGCTTGAAGATCGCGAAATCATTCTGGGTATTCGCCCGGAACAGATTATGCTGGCTGCCGGCGACCAGGCGGGTCTGCCTACTATTCGTGCCGAAGTGCAAGTCACTGAGCCGACCGGCCCGGATACACTGGTGTTTGTCACGCTGAACCAGAGCAAGGTGTGCTGTCGTCTTGCCCCGGACGTCGCGCCGCAAGTGGGCGAGAGCCTGACGCTGCAATTTGACCCGTCCAAGGTGCTGATTTTCGACGCCAAGAGCGGCGAGCGTCTGGGGGTTTTAGGGCAGTCACCATCAGCCGAGCGGGTAAACAACGTCTCCCAGTTGAACCGCAAGTGATAGATTGATTCAATACCGAGCACCGCTGGCCGGCCGTTGACTGCGACGCTTAAACGGCCCGCTAATGGACACAGGCAGTGAACGAAGCAAGACGTCTACCAAAGCTAATAACAATAAAACGAGGATTGATGGGATGAAGAAGATCAACAAAGGTAAATCGCTTTCCCGGTTTCAGTTGGTAAGCACGCTGTCGGTGCTGGGTGCGATGGGGCTGGCAGGCAACGTTCATGCTGCCGAAGCATTTGCTGCCGATTCGCCGTGGATGACGGGCGACTGGAACGGCAAGCGTACCGAACTGCTCGACAAGGGTTATGACTTCTCCCTGGAATACGTTTCCGAGATGGCCAGCAACCTGAAAGGCGGCTCCAACGACGACACCACCGGCCGTTACAGCGATCAGTTCGCGCTGGGCATGAAAGTCGATTTGCAGAAAGTTCTAGGCTGGCAGGACGCGGAGTTCAAGCTGGCAATCACCGAACGTAGCGGCCGCAACATCTCCAATGACCGGATCGGCGATCCTCGTGCCGGCACGCTCAGTTCCTCGCAGGAAGTCTGGGGTCGCGGTCAGACCTGGCGTCTGACGCAAATGTGGGTCAAGCAGAAGTATTTTGATGGCGCGCTGGACGTCAAGGCCGGTCGTTTCGGACCGGGCGAAGACTTCAACAGCTTCCCGTGCGACTTCCAGAACCTGTCGTTCTGCGGCTCGCAGGTCGGTAACTACGTGAACACCTGGTACAACTGGCCAATCAGCCAGTGGGCCTTGCGCGTGAAGTACAACATCACGCCTGAAGTGTATGCACAAGTGGGTGTCTACGAGCAGAACCCGTCCAACCTGGAAACCGGTAACGGCTTCAAACTCAGCGGCAGCGGCACCAAAGGCATGATCCTGCCGGTGGAACTGGTCTGGACACCGACCGTCAATTCTCTGCCCGGTGAATACCGTGTCGGTTACTACAAAAGCACGCCGAATGCCGATGACGTCTATGAAGACGTAAACGGCCAGCCGCAAGCGGCTACCGGTGCTGCGTTCAAGTCGCATGACAGCAAGCACGGCTGGTGGGTTGTGGCTCAGCAACAGTTGACCTCTCACAACGGCGATGCGTCGCGCGGTCTGAGCATCTTTGCCAACGCCACTGTGCATGACAAGGAAACCAACTTCGTTGATAACTACCAGCAGATCGGTCTGACCTACAAAGGCCCGTTCAATTCGCGTCCGAAGGATGACATCGGTGTCGGTATTGCGCGTATCCACGTCAACGACGATGTGCAGGATCGTGTACGTCTGGCCAACCAGATCAGCGGCATCAACGACTTTGACAACCCTGGTTACCTGCCGGTGCAGAGCACTGAGTACAACTCGGAAATCTACTACGGCTTCCACGTCACCAACTGGCTGACCGTGCGTCCCAACCTGCAGTTCATCAAGCATCCTGGCGGCGTAGATCAGGTTGATGATGCGATTGTGGCGGGCATCAAGATTCAATCGAAGTTCTGAGTATTGATTGACGCGTAACGCGATCAAGGGTCGTGTGTGCTTTGCGGGCAGCCTGCTGGCTGCCCGTTTTTTTTATCGGTTTACCTCTTTATTTTTCAGGGACGCGATTGGCGATGACCTCTCACGACGCGCAGCTGCCTGAGCATCCATTGCAACGCTTCTTCCGATCCCTTCGTGCCAGACCGACTTTCGAGTGGGAGCGCTATCAGCTGCGCGACGTTCTGGTCATCGACCATCCGCAATGCCAGGCGGTGTTCAGTCGCCAGGGCGCGCAGTTGCTGCACTTTCAGCCGCACGGCCAGAAACCCTGGCTCTGGTGCGCCGCGCAATGGCCGCAAGTGGGCGCTATTCGCGGTGGCGTGCCGGTGTGTTGGCCCTGGTACGGGCGCCATCCGGGGGAAAGCGGCTGGCCGGCGCATGGCTGGGGGCGTTTGCTGGACTGGAAACTGATCGACAGCCGTGAGAGTGAAGAGGGCGTCAGCCTGCACTGGCGCTTGCAGCTGTGGGACTGGCAGGTCGATCTGCACGCCGAGTTGGGGCAGGGCATGGAACTGCGCCTGAGCACCTCTCACGAAGACAGCGAGCCTTGTCATTTCAGCCATGCGCTGCATGCGTATTGGCGGATCAGCGATGTTGCCGAGGTCGCCCTGGAAGGGCTTGATGGCGCCCAGGGCTATGACGAACTCAGTCGGCAGGCCTGTCAGCAACAAGGCGAACTGCGCGTGTTGGGCGGCTGTCAGCGAGTTTTTGAACATGCGGGCGCCTTGCAGCTCCAGGACCCGACCTGGCAACGCAAATTGAACATCGATACCGGCGACAGCACCAACACTGTGGTCTGGCACCCTGGTAGCAGACCGCTGCTGGGTGTGTGCGGAAGTGAAACCACAGGCTTCGTACGCGTCGAAGCCGCCTCAGGCTCCGGCGATGCCTTCAGCCTGAACCCGGGCGAACAGGTGCAGCTCAAATTGCAGGCAAGCCTGGCGGGGTGAGTTGCGTGTGACGCATAGCGTCACGAACTGCATGCCGACGCGGAGCGTCGGCACGATAGTCAACCGTTGTGTTGTGCTCCATGCCATAGATCTGCGCCGCACACTCAAGATGGGACGCAGAGCGTCCAGAACGGCATGCGACGCGGAGCGTCGCACGATAGTTGTATCTGTTGCGGCGACCCCCGGATCAGTGACAGGGCGAAGGAACCCGACGAAGTCGGGCCGGAAACGGAGCGAGGACTTTGCTTACTTTGGTCCCTCAAAGTAAGGCGCCGTAAGGGCGCAAAGGTGACCTGAGCAGAACCTCAATCCACCTGACAAAGAAAAACCGCCGTGTGACGCAGAGCGTCACGAACTGCATTCCCACGCGGAGCGTTGGAACGATAGTCAACGCATTCTCCCGATCACACCCAGTCAGCCCTGATCCTCGATCGGATAGCGGCTGTCGTTCAGGCTTTCCTTGATCTTGCGCAGGTGTGGCTGGAAATCAACGCCGCGGCGCAAGGTCATGCCGGTGGCCAGCACGTCGAGAACCGTCAACTGAATGATCCGCGAGGTCATCGGCATGTAAATATCGGTGTCCTCCGGCAGCGGAATATTCAAGCTCACGGTGCTGGCCTGCGCCAGTGGCGAACCCGCGGCCGTCAGGCCCAGCACCGAGGCGCCATTGGCCCGTGCGATACGTGCCACCTCCACCAGCTCACGGGTGCGGCCGGTGTAGGAGATGATCACGAACAACTCGCCAGTGTGGGCCACCGACGCAATCATTCGCTGCATCAACACGTCAGCGTGCGCCGTGACCGCCAGATTGAAGCGGAAGAATTTATGCTGCGCATCGAGCGCCACCGGCGCAGAGGCACCCAGCCCGAAAAAGTGGATCTGCCGCGCCTGAATCAGCATGTCCACAGACTTGCTGACCAGCGCCGGGTCCAGTTGCTGACAGGCGCTGTCCAGCGAGGCAATCGCGCTGCCGAAAATCTTCTGGGTGTACGCCTCGGGATTGTCGTCGGCTTCCACCGCACGGCTGACATAGGCCGCGCCACTGGCCAGGCTCTGGGCCAGTTGCAGCTTGAGCTCAGGATAGCCGCTGACGCTGAACGAACGGCAGAAGCGGTTGACCGTCGGCTCGCTGACTTTGGCCGCCTGGGCAAGCGCTGCAATGCTCAGACGCGTGGCCATCTGCGGGTTAAGCAGAATCACCTCGGCCACTTTGCGCTCGGCCTTGTTCAGCTCATCGAGTCGGCCCTGGATTTGCTCCAGGAGGTTTCTTACGCGGTCCATACAAAGTCCTTGTCGGGGCTGATTCACCAACGGTTTTGGCCTGAGCTTTTATTAGCCCTTTAGCCTGTAGCAAAGGTGGCCTATCGTACTGAGGGCCTGTGTTGATCACCACTGGAATATGCTTTCAGGCAGAATGTTGTGGTTATTACTACATATGGCCTTGAGTAACGCCTTTAAAAAAGGTATTTGTAGCCTAACTTGATAAAAGAACCAACATTATGCCCTTGATTACGGTTGAACCGTGCACATTTGCCCTGTTTGGTGCCCTGGGGGACCTGGCGGTACGCAAGCTGTTCCCGGCTCTTTATCAGCTTGATCGCGCTGGACTGCTGCATGAAGACACAAAAATTCTTGCCCTGGCGCGTGAACCAGGCGACGAACAGTCGCATCTGGCCTACATCGAAAAATCCATGCGCCGCTTCATTCCCGAGGCGGAGCTTGAGGCCGACAACGCAGCGCGCTTCCTGGCGCGCCTCAGCTACCTGCATGTCGATTTTCTCAAGGCCGAGGACTATGTTGCGCTGGCCGAGCGCGTTGGCAATGCCGAGACGCTGATAGCCTACTTCGCCACGCCGGCCTCGGTGTACGGCGCGATCTGCGAGAACCTCGCGTCGGTGAACCTGGCCGAGCGCACACGCGCCGTCCTGGAAAAGCCCATCGGCCATGACCTGGCCTCGTCGCGACGGGTCAACGACGCCGTTGCGCAGTTCTTCCCGGAAAACCGCGTCTACCGAATCGACCATTACCTGGGCAAGGACACGGTCCAGAACCTCATTGCCCTGCGGTTCGCCAACAGCCTGTTCGAGACCCAGTGGAACCAGAACCATATTTCCCACGTGGAAATCACGGTTGCCGAGAAAGTCGGCATTGAGGGCCGCTGGGGCTACTTCGATCAGGCCGGCCAGCTGCGCGACATGATTCAGAACCACCTGCTGCAGTTGCTCTGCCTGATCGCCATGGACCCGCCCAGCGACCTGTCGGCCGACAGTATTCGTGACGAGAAGGTAAAAGTGCTCAAGGCACTGGCCCCGTTCACCCCCGAGCGTCTGGCCACCCAGGTGGTGCGCGGTCAGTACACCGCTGGCTACAGCGAAGGCAAGGCAGTGCCGGGTTATCTGGAAGAAGAGAACTCCAACACCCAGAGCGACACCGAAACCTTTGTTGCGTTGCGTGCCGATATCCGCAACTGGCGCTGGTCGGGTACGCCGTTTTATCTGCGTACCGGCAAGCGCATGCCGCAGAAAATGTCGCAGATCGTGATCCACTTCAAAGAGCCGCCGCACTACATCTTTGCCCCTGAGCAGCGTTTGCAGATCAGCAACCGCCTGATCATTCGTCTGCAGCCTGACGAAGGTATTTCCCTGCAGGTGATGACCAAGGATCAGGGGCTGGACAAAGGCATGCAGCTGCGCAGCGGCCCCTTGCAACTGAATTTTTCCGACACCTACCGCAGCGCTCGTGTCCCCGACGCTTATGAGCGGTTGTTGCTGGAAGTCATGCGTGGCAATCAGAACCTGTTTGTCCGCAAAGATGAAATCGAGTACGCCTGGCAATGGTGCGATCAGCTGATTGCCGGCTGGAAGAAGGCGGGCGATGCGCCCAAGCCTTACCCGGCCGGAACCTGGGGGCCAATGAGCTCCATTGCCCTGATTACTCGCGACGGGAGATCCTGGTATGGCGATATGTGATCTAGAGATGCCGGCAGGGCTGGTAGCACGTGACTTCGACACCCCACAGCAACTGGCCGATGCGCTGGCCGGCAACGTGGCCGCGCGCTTGAAGCAGGCGATCAGCGAAAACGGTCTGGCCACGCTGGTGGTGTCCGGCGGACGTAGCCCGGTGGCGTTCTTTCAGAGCCTGGCGGCGCAGCCGCTGGAATGGTCGAACGTGGTCATCAGCCTGGCTGACGAGCGTTTCGTGCCCACCGAGCATGCCGACAGCAACGCCGGCTTGCTGCAACGCCATCTGTTGCAAGGCCCTGCGGCCAAGGCGAAGTTTGTGGGGCTGTACAGCGTGGCGGGCAATGTAGAGGACGCAGCACTGGCGGCCGATCAGGCGCTGGCCGAGCTGCCGCCTATCGATGTGCTGATTCTGGGCATGGGCGACGACGGGCACACCGCGTCGCTGTTCCCCGACAGCCCGAACCTCAGCGAGGCGCTGGACCTTGATGGCGAGCGTCGCTGCCTGCCGATGCTCGCACCCAGCGTGCCGCATCAGCGTCTGACCCTGACCCGCCGTTTGCTGGCGTCGGCGCGTTCGCCGATCCTGTCGGTCTCAGGTCAAGCCAAACTGGACACCCTGCGCGCAGCGCTGGCGGGCGATAACCTCGCCGAAATGCCGGTGCGTGCCTTTCTCAACCCGTCTCTCGAGATTTACTGGTGTCCATAAGCCCCATAAACACAAAGGAACCGTCGCCATGACACAGAACGAAAATAATCAGCCGCTCACCAGCATGGCGAACAAGATTGCCCGGATCGACGAACTCTGCGCCAAGGCAAAGATTCTGCCGGTCATCACCATTGCCCGTGATCAGGACGTATTGCCACTGGCCGACGCGCTGGCCGCTGGTGGCATGACGGCTCTGGAAATCACCCTGCGCTCGGCGTTCGGACTGAGTGCGATCCGCATTTTGCGCGAGCAGCGCCCAGAGCTGTGCACTGGCGCCGGGACCATTCTGGACCGCAAGATGCTGGCCGACGCCGAGGCGGCGGGCTCGCAATTCATTGTGACCCCCGGCAGCACGCAGGAACTGTTGCAGGCGGCGCTCGACAGCCCGTTGCCCCTGCTGCCAGGCGTCAGCAGCGCGTCGGAAATCATGATCGGCTATGCCTTGGGTTATCGCCGCTTCAAGCTGTTCCCGGCAGAAATCAGCGGCGGTGTGGCAGCGATCAAGGCCTTGGGCGGGCCTTTCAACGAGGTGCGTTTCTGCCCGACGGGCGGCGTCAACGAGCAGAACCTCAAGAACTACATGGCCTTGCCCAACGTCATGTGCGTCGGCGGGACATGGATGATTGATAACGCCTGGGTCAAGAATGGCGACTGGGGCCGCATTCAGGAAGCCACGGCACAGGCGCTGGCGCTGTTTGACTGATGGATAGTATTTCAGAGTCAGCGCTCAGCGGGCTGACTCTGGCAAGGAAGTTGTTGTTGGTTGTATGGCTTTTGCGGTGCTCCCTGGTCCGGAGCACCGTTTTTTTCATCCCGGACCGTATCCCCTTTGCTTATCCCCTGTCCTTGAACGACTGACGCGGACGCGTGCGCAGCGGTTCCAGCAGCGTGCTGAGGCCGTTGTGATCGATTTCCTGCATCAGCGCCAGCAGGCCGCCCAATTCTCCTTTGGGAAAGCCCTCCCGGGCGAACCAGTTCAGGTAATGCCCCGGCAAATCGGCGATCAGCCGCCCTTTGTATTTGCCGAACGGCATTTCCTGCGTCACCAGTAACCTGAGTTTCTCCGGGTTCACCTGCGAGCCCTCCCATCAATAGATAACGACCTGCACGATACGTGCATTCTGCATGCAGGCCAAATGACAGTTCATGCAGAAGTCACGACCAGTCAAATGTGAAAATTTCGTAAGTTTTTGATTTTAAAGGATTATATTCGCATCTAAAACTGGCACGGTGCCTGCAATTGTCTATTCATCCAACACTTTCGTATCAACCTGCCATTAGGAAATTATCAAATGACTGATATCAACATCAATAAAGAAACGATCTCTATCCTGAATGACCTGATCGAAACCAGCATCGACGGCAAAGAAGGGTTCCAGACCAGCGCAGAGAATGCGAAGACCCCATCGGTGAAAACGTTTTTCACACGCCGTTCTGCGGAAGTTGGCGCAGCAGTCACTGAGCTGCAGCAGCATGTACAGCAGCTGGGCGGCAAGCCAGAAAGTTCGTCCAGCGTATCCGCTGACCTGCACCAGGCATGGGTCAAGCTGAAAACCGCGTTCACCAGCAACGATGATCTGGCTGTACTGGAAGAAGCGGAACGTGGCGAAGACGTTGCCAAGAAAGCCTATAGCAAGGCGCTTGAGAAGTCGCATGAGAAGGGTGTTTCCCCAGCCGTTATCGCGGTCATCGAAAAGCAGTACCAAGGTGTTCTGAAAAATCACGACGAAGTCAAAGCACTGCGTAACGCAGCCCGCGCCGCATCGTGATTCGATGACCCCGCGGTAACAAAAACGCCAGCCAGTCTGGCGTTTTTTTATGTCGATTGTCAGGTGATCATGTCTGGTCAGAAGCCTGCAACTCTTACGTCACAGCCACGTGCTGCTCGACCCGATTGCGACCGTTGTGCTTGGCCTGATAGAGCGCCTTGTCGGCGATGCCGAAAAACGCTGCCAGTTTGTCGCCCTGCTCTACGATTTGCGAGGCCACACCGATGCTCACGGTGATCGGCTGTTCGTCATCGGCATAACGCGGCAGGGATTCGACCGCTGCGCGAATTTTCTCGGCGATCACCAGCGCGCCGTTCATGTCGGTTTCCGGTAGTACCGCCACAAACTCTTCGCCACCATAACGGGCAAGCTGGTCACCCGGTCGGCGAATGGTGCCCGCAACAGCTTGCGCAATTCGCCGCAAGGCCTCGTCACCGCCCTGGTGGCCATGGCGCTCGTTGAAGGCCTTGAAGTGGTCGACATCAATCATCAGCAGCGAAAGCCATTTACCGGAACGTTGCGCGCGCGCCCACTCGGTTTCCATCGCTTCGTCAAGTTGACGCCGGTTGTCGAGCCCGGTCAATCCGTCGGTTGCGGCCAGGCTGGCCAGTTCGTCTTCGGCACGATGGCGCCGACGCAACTCACCGCACAGCAGCCAGGTCAGCCAGACAATTCCCAGGCATAGCAGGCTGGTGGCGGTGCCGATCAGCCAGGCATTGCGATGCCAGACCGCATAGACCTCGTCCTCGGACTGCCCGATCACCACCAGCAACGGCAGATTGCCGACGCGCGAAAACGTATACAGCCGACGTGAGTTCAATTGCGTGGAGAGGGCGGCGAAACTGCCATCACCTTCCTTGAGAATGCGCTGGAAGTTGGCCGTGTGGCTGTAGTCCTTGCCGGTCAGATCCTGACCTTCCAGCTCTGGATAACGCACGATCAGCGTGCCATCGGTGTTGATCAGGTTGATGCTGCTGCCATCGCCCAGGCGCTGGCTCATGAACAGGTGTTTGAAATACACCAGGCGCATGGCCGCACTCACAATACCTTTGAACTCGCCGTCAGGCCCTGAAATGCGTCGACTGAAACTGATGCACCAGTCCTTGTAGCCCCAACGCGTCTTGTAAGGTGGGCTGACATGCAAATCCAGCGAAGGGTCCAGCGCATGAGTTCTGAAATAGTGACGATCGGAAAAATTGTCGTTTCGGGGAATGACCGACAGTGAGTCAGCCAATATTTCGCCCCTGTTATCCAGCAGTACCAGATCGCCTTTATACGCCGCAGCCGTGGAGCGATCAAACAGGACAAGTTGTCGCAGTTCAGGCGACAGGTCCTTGAGGTCCGGGCGCTCCCATGCGCTCATCATGCCCAGCAATGACGAATCGTAAAGTTCTGCGTTATGCAAAACGTCGGCATCGATCAATTGCACGATATTGGCCGCTGCACGCGCTGCTGTCTGCGCTGCGTCGTCGCGTTCCCTTGCCAGTAAAGACGCCACAATCGCCAGAATGGCAAGCATCGAGACCGAGCTGCCAACGATCAGCATAAGCTCCGGACGTGTCCATTTGAGCCGGGCTTGCCGAGAGGATGCAAACAACATCATTGGTTGTTCTACCTGCAGACGAATGGTTCTTGATAAAAGGTTAAGTCCGTTATCAATATTTTATAAACTTAAGGCGGGTGTATATCACGCTCCTTATATCCTCATATGAATGGAATGTGAATAAACCAAGTGCATTAAAAAAGATGAGAACGGATGCACATCTGTTGCGGTGCTAAAAAGAGTTCGCCAGTTTTTTTTCCGGTTCTCAGCGAGGAAGCTGGATACCAAACGTATTGGCCCCGTGTGCACTGTTAACAAATACGCTGCCGCCGTGCATCAATGCAATTGCTTTGACAATGGCCAGCCCCAGGCCATGATTGGCACCGCTGTTACTGCGTGAGGCATCGACCCGATAAAAGCGCTCGAACAGTCTGGGCAGATGTTCCTGGGCAATTTGCGCGCCCGGATTGGTCACGCCGATACTCACATGCGCCTCGCGCGACTCGATGCTGACCTCGATTACCTGCCCGGCCTCGGTGTGTTGCACGGCGTTATGCAGAAGGTTGATCAGGGCGCGGCGCAGGTGAGGTTTTTCAATTGGTGCGCTGGCATCGCCCTGGACCCGAACCTGCACTTGTGCGTCTTCCAGAATGAAGTCCAGGTAATCCAGCGTCGTCGCCACTTCTTCGGCCAGTGACGCACAGGTCAGCGCCTTGACCTTGGTGCCCTGATCGGCGCTGGCCAGAAACAACATGTCGTTGATGATCGAACGCAGGCGTTCGAGCTCTTCAAGGTTGGATTGCAAGACCTCGAAATAATGCTCGGCGGAACGGCCGCGGGTCAGCGCCACCTGGGTTTGACCGATCAGGTTGGTCAGTGGCGAGCGCAGTTCGTGGGCCACATCGGCGTTGAACGACTCCAGCCGCGAGTAGGCCTGTTCGACGCGTTCCAGCGTGGAGTTGAACGAGGCGACGAACTGCTCGAGCTCCGGTGGCAGCGGTGACAGTTGCAGGCGCCCGGACAGGCGTGGCGGGGCCAGCTTCTGGACCTCCTGCGAGAGGCTGGCCAACGGGCGCAGGCCGATGCGCGCCACCCAGTAACCCAGCGCCGACGCCAGCAGCACGCCCAGTGTGGCCAGGCTGATCAGCGCGACCAGCAGCGAGTGCTGGGTGTGCCAGAAGGTTTCGGTGTCGATGGCGGTGAGAAAACGCAGCGCCGGACGCTGTTCCTTGGCCGGGAATTCGCTGACCAGCACCTTGAAGGCGAACGGGTGATCGGCCAGCTTCAGGTCATGCATGCCCGGCGCGCCTTGCGCGAATCGGCGAATGTTCGGGTCCGGGTTGCCGAATTCGTACAGCGGGTTGTCGCTGACGACCCAGAAACGCAGGCGCTTGTCTTCTTCGCTGAGCAACTCCAGTTTTGCCTTGATCTTGCTCCAGTGCTCGGGATTGCCGAAACGCCCGATGGCCGATTCCAGTACGCTGTAGCGCGCATCCACTTCGGCGCGCGGCAGCAGGTCGAGGCTCTTGTCGACCTGCAGGTACAAGGCCCAGCCGATTAGCAGGAAAACCACCAGCGCGACCAGCGCAAACAGGCCGCTCAGGCGCAGGGCAATCGAATCAACCCGCACTGCGGTTCTCCAGCACGTAGCCCATGCCGCGAATGGTGTGCAGCAGTTTGTGCTCGTGAGGACCGTCGAGCTTGGCGCGCAGGCGCTTGATCGCCACTTCGACCACGTTGGTGTCGCTGTCGAAGTTGATGTCCCAGACCATCTCGGCGATTGACGTTTTGGACAGAATGTCGCCCTGACGCCGGGCCAGCACACTGAGCAGCGAAAACTCCTTGGCGGTCAGGTCCAGTCGTGCTCCGGCGCGGGTTGCCTTGCGGCTGATCAGGTCGATCCACAGGTCGGCGATGGTGATCTGCAGCGGTTCGTGGCCCCCGCTGCGACGGGTCAGGGCCTGCAGGCGGGCGACCAGTTCCAGAAACGAAAACGGTTTGCCGAGGTAATCGTCGGCACCTTCGCGCAGGCCGCGAATGCGGTCATCGACCTGTTCGCGAGCGGTCAGCATGATCACCGGCGTTTGCTTGCGCGCGCGCAGTGCACGCAACACGCCAAAACCGTCGAGCCCCGGCAGCATCACGTCGAGAATGACGATTGCGTGGTCATTCTCCAGGGCCAGATGCAGGCCTTCGATGCCGTCGCGGGCCACGTCCACCGTATAGCCCTGTTCGGTCAGGCCACGGCGCAGGTAGTCTGCGGTTTTCTCTTCGTCTTCGATGATCAGCACGCGCATCGGGCGATTCTCACTTGTGAAGGGCCAGCGCCGGTGCGCCAGGTGCCGGGTGGCGGCGATGAAACAACCGCTCCAGTTGCAGGTAAATGACCGGCGTGGTGAACAGCGTCAGCATCTGGCTGACCAGCAGGCCGCCGACCACGGCGATCCCCAGCGGCTGGCGCAACTCGGCACCGACGCCGAAACCGAGCATCAGCGGCAGCGCGCCCAGCAGCGCGGCGAGGGTGGTCATGATAATCGGTCGAAAGCGCGTGATGCAGGCCTCATAAATCGCTTCCTGCGGCGTGAGGCCCTGTTCGCGCTGCGCCTGCAAGGCGAAGTCCACCAGCAGAATGCCGTTCTTCTTGACGATGCCGATCAGCAGCACCACACCGATCAGGGCCATGATCGAGAAGTCCTGGCCCATCATCCACAGCAGCAACAGCGCGCCGATACCCGCTGAAGGCAGGGTGGAAATAATGGTCAGCGGGTGCACGAAGCTTTCGTAAAGCACACCCAGAATGATGTACACCGCCACCAGCGCCGCGAGAATCAGCCACGGCTGGTTGGCCAGCGAACTCTGAAACGCCTGCGCCGCACCCTGAAAGCTGCCGATGATCGCGGCCGGCATGCCGATCTCGATCTTGGCCTGATCAAGCATGCGCACCGCGTCGCCCAGTGCGACCCCGGGAGCGAGGTTGAATGACAGGTTGGCCGCCGGGAACATGCCGTCGTGGCTGATCGAAAGCGGTCCCATGCGTGGCGCGCCGACCTTGGCCAGCGCCGACAGTGGCACCATTTCGTTGGTCAGCGGTGAGCGCAGGTAGAAGTACGCCAGGCTTTCGGCCTTGCCGCGCTGCTGGGCATCCAGTTCGAGGATGACCTTGTACTGGTTGACCTCGGTCTGATATTCGCTGATCTGCCGTTGGCCAAAAGCGTCGTACAGCGCCTGATCGACATCGGCCGTGGTCAGGCCGAAGCGCGCTGCGGCGCTGCGATCGATATCGATGTGCGTCACGCTGCCGCCCAGTTGCAAGTCGTTGGACATGTCGCGGAACGCCGGGTTGCTGCGCAGCTTTTCGGTCAGGCGTTGCGTCCAGGTGTTGAGCAGCGCGCCGTCATTGCTTTTGAGCACGTACTGATACTGGCTGCGGCTCGGACCGGAGCTCAGGTTGATGTCCTGCCCGGCGCGCAGGTACAGAACAATGCCCGGCACCCTGGCCAGTTTGGGGCGCAGGCGGTCGATAAACTCGCTGACTGACACATCACGTTCGGACTGCGGCTTGAGCGAGATCCAGAAACGGCCGTTGGCGATGGTCTGGTTACTGCCCGACACCCCCACCGAATGAGAGAACGCCAGCACCGCAGGGTCCGCGCCGACGATTTTCGCCAGTTGCAGGTGTTTTTCGACCATGTCCGGGTAGGAAATATCGGCAGCGGCTTCGGTGGTCCCGAGTGCAAAAGCGGTGTCCTGAACCGGAAAGAAGCCTTTGGGTATGAGCACGTAACCGACCACTGCCAGCACCAGGGTCAAGCCGAACACGCCGAGCATCAGCCGCTGATGGGCCAGCGCCTTGCGCAAGCCTCGCTCGTAGGAGGCCAGTAATCGTTCGCCAAACCCTGGCTTTTGGTTCGGGTTGTGGGTGGGTGCACGCATGAACAAGGCCGCCAGCGTCGGGGCCAGGGTCAGGGAGACGACGACCGAGATCAGGATGGTCGCTGTCGCCGTCAGCGCAAACTCCTTGAACAGCCGCCCGACCACGCCGCCCATGAACAGCAGCGGAATGAACGCGGCCACCAGCGAGAAGCTGATCGACACGACAGTAAAGCCGATCTCCCCCGAGCCTTTTATGGCCGCCTCGCGCATGCCTTGCCCGGCTTCGAGATGGCGGTGGATGTTCTCGACCACCACGATTGCGTCGTCCACCACGAACCCGACCGCAACCACGATAGCCACCAGCGTCAGGTTGTTCAGGCTGAAGCCGAACAGGTACATCATCGCGAAGCTGGCAATCAGCGACACCCCGAGCACCGCGCTGACGATCAGTGTGGCCGAGAGCTGGCGCAGAAACAGCGCCATGACCGCGACCACCAGCAACACCGCGATCAGCAGTGTCATTTCCACTTCATGCAGCGAGGCACGAATGGTCCGGGTACGGTCGTTGAGCACCGATACATCGACAGTGGCCGGGAGCATCTCCTGCAAGCGTGGCAGTTCGCGCTGGATGCGGTCCACGGTCTCGACAATGTTGGCGCCGGGCTGACGGAAGATGGCGATGTTGACACCCTGCTGGTCGCCGGACCACGCCTTGACGTAGGCGTTTTCCGAGCCTGCGACCACTCGTGCGACGTCCTTGAGCTGGACGGGAGCGCCGTTCTTGTAGGAAACGATCAGTTGCGCGTAGTCCTGCGGTTTGAATAACTGGTCGTTGGAAGAGAGGGTCGAAATACTGTCCTTGCCGTACAAGGCACCTTTGGCCAGGTTAAGGCTGGTCTGCTGCACAGCGAGGCGGATGTCTGCCAGGGTCAGGCCCAGCACCGCGAGTTTTTCCGGGGCGGCCTGCACGCGGATTGCCGGGCGTTGCTGGCCGGTGATGAACACTTGGCCTACGCCCTCGATCTGGCTGAGCTGGCGCGCCAGAATGGTTTCGGTGACGTCACTGAGTTCGGTGCCGGGCATCAGGCTGGAGCTGACGCTCAGAATCAGCACCGGGCTGTCCGCCGGGTTGACCTTGCGCCAGGTCGGCAGGCTGGGCATGTCGGCGGGCAGGCGTCCTGCCGCCGTGTTGATCGCTGCCTGGACTTCCTGGGCGGCGGTGTCGATGCTCTTGTTGAGGGTAAATTGCAGGGTCAGGTTGGTAGACCCCAGCGCGCTGCTCGACGTCATCTGGGTCATGCCGGGTATCGCGCTGAACTGCACCTCCAGCGGCGTCGCAACCGAGGACGCCATGGTTTCCGGGCTGGCACCGGGAAGCTGCGCGGTCACCTGAATGGTCGGGAATTCCGCTTCCGGCAACGGCGCGATTGGCAGGCGCGGAAAGGCAATGACCCCCAGCAGCACTATCGCGAAGGTCAACAACAGCGTGGCGACCGGGTGGTCGATGCACCATGCCGAGACCGAACCGCGGCCATTCATCGTGCCAGCTCCACGGGCACGCTCGCAACTTCCGGGGCGGGTGCGGTGACCACTTCCACCGTCGAACCCGGCCTCAATCGCGACTGGCCATCACTGACCAGCACGTCGCCAGCCTGCGGCCCGCTGATCAATGTCTGCTCGCTGTCCTGATACAAAACCTTGACCGGTACCACTTCCACTTTGTTATTGGCCGTGACCCGATAGACAAAGTGCTGGTCAATGCCGCGCTGTACCACCTGGGGTGGCACCTTGAGCGAGTTGAGTTCGATACCGGTCTGAATCTTCACGGTGACCAGTTGCCCCGGCCAAAGCTGTTCGCCGGGGTTTTTGAACCGGGCCTTGGCGCGGATTGTGCCGGTGGTTGCCGACACCTGATTGTCGATCAGCGACAGCGTGCCTTCACCCAGCAGCAGGCCATTGGTTGCCCCATCGCCCTGATAGGCTTTGACGGCAGCAGCGCTGTGCGCGGCAATAAGCCCTTGCAGTGTCGGCAGCATTTGCTGTGGCAGGGAAAACTCGACGGCAATCGGGTCGATCTGCGTGACCGAAAATAATCCCTCTGCATCGCTGACACGCATGAAGTTGCCTTCATCGACATTGCGAATGCCGACCCGGCCCGTCACCGGTGAACGAATCTGCGTGTAGGAAAGCTGCACCTGCGCAGCATTGATGCTGGCCTCGTTGCCTTGCGCAGTGGCCGCCAGTTGCCTGACCAGCGCTTGTTGCTGATCGAAAGTCTGACGCGAAATGCCGTTGTCTTCGGTGAGCTGACGATAGCGTTTGAGGTCCAGTTGCGCGACGTCCAGCTGCGCCTTGCTCTGCGCCAGCTGGGCGCGGGTCTGTTCCAGCGAGGCGCGGATGGAGCGATCGTCGAGCGTGGCCAGCAATTCGCCGGCCTTGACCTGTTGACCCTCCCTGACCAGTACGCGGGTCAGCACGCCGTCCACCTGGGGGCGGATCACCACGCTTTGCAGGGACAGCACCGAGCCGATACCCGTCACGAAACGAGGCACGTCCTCCATGCTCACGGTGATGACCTTGACCGGCACCGCTGTGCTGACATTTTTCGCAAGGGTGGCAGGGCGTGTCAGCTTCCAGCCGGCGATTGCCGCACAGGTGATCAGCAGGGCTACAGCGGTAACGGTCAGGGTCGATCTGCGCATATGAAGAAAACGCCAAATGTCGGTACGGGAGTCATATTTTTTGTCTGCTTCCTTATAGCCTGCAAACCCGGTCAGCAGAATGACTTTCAGCTGTCAGGTTTGTCAGAAAGCCTCCACCGGGCATGGCGTCCAGTCAAGAAAAGTCAGTATCGGGCGATATCTATGTTGAAGGGATATTTGTCCAGATGTTTATAAATTCCTAGGAAGGCTCCTACATTTTCCTTGGCAAGCGTCTGGCAGTTAATTCTCCCGTCAACTTTACTCACTGTATGAGCCTATGAATGGAGAACGCCATGAACAGTCAAAAACCGGTTTGGAAAAGTGTCTTGAAAACCCTGTCCCTTCATCAAGGTGTCATGGCTGCAATCGTGGCGATTCCGTTGCTGGCTGCTCCTACTTTTTCATGGGCGAAAGACGGCGTATTGAGCCTGCATGGCAGTATTGTCAACAGCAGTTGCAGTGTTTCACGCAGTGACGTCACTACCTCTGATGCGCATTCGCGAGTGCTGGAAGTTGCGCCGGGCGTCAACATGCGAGTCAACACCGAACATAACGCTTGCGGCGATCAGGCTGTGCCGTTCGTTGCGCACTATCAGGCCATACCGGTCACCGCTCAGACAGGCGGCGATGCTCGGCCCGACGCTGTAGTTATTACGCTAAGCTACCAGTAACTGCGCATCTGTATGCCTTTCTCTTTCGGACTGTCACACACCAAGGTGGGACAGTTTGTTGTCTGATACGCCCGCCTCGCAAATAATACCGACAGCGTAATGGTGTGCTGGCCTAGTTACGCCTTGTTATGGGTTGCCTGAGGGTATCTGCCTGTCAGTTGTGTCAATTCCTACAGACCCATCCTGCGCGTTGTGTTGTGTTCTCCGAGGGTTAAAAGTTATCGGCCTGACAGCGGTTAAAAAGACCGGAGTCTATAGTGCTGGCCGTCCGATAGTGGGCACACACGAAATAACACAAGGAAGGTAGTCAGCATGAAAAAGCTTTCTCTTACATTGGCAGTTCTGGGCGTAATGGGCTTTGGTATGGCAGGTACTGCCAGTGCTGCGAACAACGGTAAAATCATCTTTAACGGAACACTGACCAATATATCCTGCGATGTAGGTCCTGGGGCGGGCGTCAGCGCGGGCACCAATCCGGGTGAAATCAATGTCGACCTGGGGAACGTGTCCTTCTCCGATATCGGCGTTTCCAGCGAAAACCGGTTTGAAACGGCAATGCCTATTCAGTTGCTGGTCAACTGCAGCGCGGGTGCCGATCAGTACAACATGGTGAAGATGCGCCTGACTGCCCGTAACGGCAGCGGTCTGGACAATAACGACGCCAAACTTCTGCGCACCACCGGGGCGGCGGATGGCGTAGGTATCGGCCTGCTCAATGCATCGAGCGTACTCATGGATCTGAGTGGTACTGAAACCATCGATACCACGCTGATCAAGGATGGTGTCAGCGGCGCTACTGCCGAGATCAACTTTGGTGCGGTCTATGTGCTTAATGGCACACCGACCAATCCGGGGAATGCCGACGGCTTCCTGCCGTTCGTGATGGATTACGAGTAACCGTGTCGGGCAGGGCGGGCCTGGCCCGCCTTGTCCTCTATCGAATTCAAGGCGAACACCCGTATGTATTCTGATTTTTTTCGCGCTGCGGTAGGTGTTGCGATGGTGTCATGGTGCGCCTCTGTTCAGGCGGGCATTGTGTTGAACACCACACGGGTTATTTACCAAGGCAATGACAAGGAGGTCAGTCTGGGCGTTCACAACAGTGGCGGGGGAGAGATTCTCCTGCAGTCCTGGCTCGAAGCGCCGGCACTTGCCACTGGCAATGACCCAGCCACCCAGCGCCTGCCATTTATCGTAACGCCGTCACTGACGCGCATGGCCGGCGGCGGCAAGCAACTGCTGCGCATTATTCATTCCGGTACCGACATGCCCACCGATCGCGAGTCGGTACTGTGGCTCAATGTTCAGGAAATACCCCAGACTGCTGCGCAGAACACGTTGCAGATCGCAATACGTCAGCGCATAAAAGTCTTTTTCCGGCCTGACGGAATGCCGGGTGATCCACTGCAAGCACCCGAGCAGTTGAACTGGAAAACGGGGAATAACGACAGTCTGCAAGTCGAAAATCCAGGTCCTTATCATGTTTCCATGCTGAAGATTTCCGTGCGTCAGGATGACGTCGAACTGGCCAGTATCGAGAGTCAGATGTTGGCGCCGCAGCAGAGTCTGCACATCCCGTTATTGCGCAAAAAGGGGGGGGCACCGCTGGTGGTGAGTTTTGTCAGTATCAATGATTACGGCGGACAAGTGCCTTATCGCGCAACACTTGCCAATCACGAGTCGGGCTATGCCAGCAAGGTCATGCCTCGATAGTCAGCAGTATCAAATGTCAGCGTTCACTATTCAAACCGTTGGGCTCCGGCGACAGGTCGGCCCGGCAGACCTGCGTCTGTGTAAAAGGATTGCGCGGCGCGCGCGACAGCCGAAGTAGAGTGAAGACCGCTATGGAATGGCGCAAAAAAGATAATGAGGGAGCCATTGCAAGGTTCGTGCTCCCTTACCCCCGACGTTATGTCCTCGGCCTGTGCCGATGTGACCCGTTGGGCATCGGCCTGGGGCTGAGCCTGATGTTTTCGGTCAGCGCATTTGCCGCATCGCCCGGCACCGCGCAAGGCGACGGTTCGGTCAAATTCAATACGGCTTTCATTCAAGGCAGTGATCAGCCGCCTGACCTTCAGGAGTTTCTACGCAGCAACAGCGTATTGCCCGGTACTTATCGGGTGGATATCTACGTCAATCGCACGCTGAGTGGCAGGCGGGATATCACGTTTTCAAAAAATCAGGCGTCAGGTCTTATAGAACCCTGCCTGTCGCAAGAGATGCTCCAGGGCTTTGGTCTGGACCTGAGTCGCTTGCCGGCGGATACGGCACAGCCTGATCAGGCCTGTGTTGATCTGCCTGGGCGTGTCGAGTTTGCGCGCGTCGATTATCAGCCGGCGGCGTTGCGACTCACTATCAGTGTTCCGCAGGCTTTCATGTCACGCGGCACCCGCGGTTATGTTTCGCCGGAACTCTGGGAGCAGGGCGAAACGGCGGGCTTTATCAATTACAACTTCAATGGCAGCAGAAGACGCAACAAAGGGTTGGAAACCGATCAGTATTATCTCGGGCTGCGTAATGGCCTGAACCTCGGTGCATGGCGACTGCGCAATGAGTCTTCAGTGGTGCGAAGCAGTGATCGGCCTTTGCGTTATCGCAGTAATCGTACTTTCGCGCAGCGCGACATCACGGCCCTTAAAAGCCAGTTCACCGTGGGCGAGACATTTACCGACTCGCAGGTCTTCGACAGCGTGCGTTTTCAGGGGGCGGCGCTGGCTTCTGACGACGGCATGCTGTCTGACAGCGAGCGCGCTTACGCCCCGGTCATCCGTGGCATCGCTGAAACCAACGCGACGGTGGAAGTTCGTCAGAACGGCTTTCTGCTTTACAGCGGCAGTGTGTCCCCCGGGCCTTTTGAAATCACCGATATCTACCCCAGTGGTTCCAATGGCGACTTGTCGGTGTCGGTCATCGAAGCCGATGGACGCGTACGTTCCTTCACTCAGGCTTACGCCTCGTTGCCGATCATGGTCCCGTCAGGATCCCTGCGCTACAGCCTGGCGATTGGCCAGGTAGACAGCAACGATGCGCTTCAGGCCTCTCCGGGCTTTACCAGCGCAGCCTTGATCTACGGCCTTTCCGAGGGGATCACCGGGTTCGGCGGCGTACAGCTGGCCGAAGATTATCAAGCGGCGAACATGGGCGCAGGGGTCAATACCGGGCTGGGCGCTGTGTCGCTGGACGTCACCCATTCCGTCAGCCAACCGGACCAACAATCGCGTAGCGGGCAAAGCCTGCGGATGCGTTATGCCAATACGCTGGACGTGACCGACACCACGCTGGCAGTGGCCGGTTATCGCTATTCGACCGAGGAATATCGCACCCTCAGCCAGCATGTCAGCGACACCGACCCACAGAGGCGAGTGACGAGCACCGGCCTGGCTCGCGATCGACTGGAGCTCAGCGTCACTCAGATACTGCCCGCGCAGGCCGCGTCATTGAGCCTGACCGCTTCCGAGCAGCGTTACTGGAACCTGCCGGGCAAGACGCGGCAACTTTACCTGTCCTATAACGCCGCCTGGCACACCGTCAATTACAGCCTGTCCATCGAGCGCAACGAGGATTTCGGGCGTGACGGTGACGCCAGCACCGACCATCGCATTGCCTTGAGCGTGACCGTGCCGCTCGGATCAAGCCCCGGCTCGTCGCGCCTGTCGTTCAATGCGGTGCGTGACAGTTCCGGCGATTACAACGCTCAGGCCGGGCTCAACGGTCAGGTGCTGGGAGATCGCGATACGTTCTATTCGGTTCAGGCCGGCAACGACAGCAACTCCGGCAGTTTCGGCGCAGGAAAAATCAACACCACCACCGGTTTCGGTCGTTTCGAGGCCGGTTACAGTCAGGGTCAGGACTACGACGCGTTGACCCTGTCCGCAGCAGGTTCGCTGGTGGCGCATGCCGGTGGCGTGAACCTGGGGCAAACGCTGGGTGAAACCTTCGCCCTGGTTCAGGTGCCGGACGTCAGCGGTGCCCGCTTGAAGTCCTACACCAACGTTGCAACCGCAGCCAATGGCTATGCGGTTTTGCCGTATGCGCAAGCCTATCGGACCAACTGGGTCAGCCTGGACACCCGACAGTTGGGCGCTGATGTCGACCTGGATAACGCCATTACCCAGGTCGTGCCGCGCAGGGGCGCGATGCCGGTGGTGCGCTTCAAGGCGGCTGTGGGGCGGCGCGTCCAGTTTGAACTGGTGCGCGCCGATGGCAGCAACGTGCCGCTGGGTGCCAGTGTCGAGGATGAGCAGGGCAGGGCGCTGGCGGTGGTCGATCCTGGCAGTCAGGCGCTGGTGCTCAGCGACCGGGACAGCGGCAGCCTGAGCGTGCGCTGGTCCGACCAACGGTGTCAGGCTGCATTCGTACTGCCGCCCAGAGACCCTGCCCGTGCCTACGAGCGAATCAGGGTGGTCTGCCAATGAGCATGATTGTTCAGGTGCGCAGGCTGCTGGTGGTGGTGCTTCTGGCAAGCAGCGTCGCGGCGCAAGGGGCGATAGCGCTCAGTGGAACGCGGCTGATCTTCGATGGCCGGTATCACGAGGTGAGTATCGAGGTGCGCAATCGCGGCAAGGCCGAGGCACTCGTGCAGACCTGGCTGAGCGATGCACGTGATGACGGCGACAGGTTGCCGGCTGAACGCAGGTCGCTGCCCTTTGTTGTCACTCCACCTCTGACGCGCCTGTCGGCTGGCGACCGGCAGGTGCTGCGTGTGCTGTATCAGGGCGCAGGCATGCCGCAGGAGCGTGAATCGTTGTTGCATCTGTACGTGCTCGAGGTGCCCCGCCGCCAGAACGGCGTTCGACAACTGAATATTGCTGTGCGTCAGCGCATCAATGTGTTCTATCGCCCCCCCGGACTTGCCGGAGATCCGGCCGACACTGCCAGTGCATTGTTGTGGGCGTTGACTTCAAACCAGTCGGCCAGCGTGGTGCTGACAGTCCACAACCCCACGCCTTATCACGCTTCGCTGCAAGCACTGCACATCGATGGTGTTCAGGTCGCAGAGTCACTGTTACTGGCGCCGGGCGAACAGGTTGAACGGGTTTTACCCAAGAACGTAATGCCCTCTTTGCACCCTCGTTTTTCTTACCGGGCCCTGACCGACTATGGCGGTCAGCGACGCTATTGCGCACGGTTTAACGGGCAGGCGACCTTGACGGCGCGCCTGCTGGAGAACAACGCCTTTCAGGAAGAATGCTGATATGAAACTTCTGTCTGCCAAACATTGGCTACGGTCCATTGTTGTGCTGCTGATGCTGAGCCCGAATTGCGTTTTCGCATTGGTCTGTACCACTCAGGGTTCTGGCGAAAGCGAGATCCACGATGATTTGAACAGCACTGTGGCGATCCCCGAATCGATTCCCAGTGGCGAGGTCGTCTGGCGTTCCGAGCCATTGAATGTACAGGTCGAGTGCGCCAAGGATGGCTTGCAGTCGGTCGAAGAAGAGATTTTCATCTACCTGAACCCGGACAATCGGGTGATTGGCCAGGGTATTCGTGCCGGTCTGACCCTGCGCGGCGCCGATTACCTGCAAGGCAGCGGGCGCATCAGTACCGGCAACTTTCTGCCGATCTGCCATGAAGGCGAGGACAACATCGGTAACTGCCCGAAGGTGCGCTTCACTCTGGCGTTTTCCGTGTTCATTCAGAAGTTCGGCGCCACGCCACCATCGGGCGTTGCCAGCGATCTGCTCGACTACCGGTTTTTTCAGCTGGGCGGCGCAACAGACACGAATCGGGTGCCAGGGCGTAGCCTCAGTTATGTGATCAACAACCTCAGAGGACTACGCTTTGTGGCCTGCGATGCCGACCTGACGGTAAGCCCGGAAACCGTGGAATTCGGCGACGTGGCGATCCAACAGGTGGTGGTCGGCAAATTGATCGCCACGCAGACTTTTTCCCTGCAGACCAGCCGGTCGTGCGATTCACCGTTCAGCATCGATGCGCGTTTCAGGCCGATAACCGGTACGCTGCAGGGCGAGTTGCTCGTTCCTGTGGCCAACGATTCGCTAGGCATACTCATCACCAGCGCGGTCAATGGTGAGCCATTGCGTTACAACGAGCCTTTCCACCTGGCGGAGCTGTTGGGCGAAACCAATGCTGCCAGTGCGGACTTCAATGCCGAATTGCACTGGAACACCGACAAGCCAAGGCCCGGGCCATTCGATGCGGAGATCACGGTGGATCTGTTTTATAAATGATCTGCGCACACACTCGACAGGAGGCTCGGGCAGTCGCGCGGCGATTGATGTATGCTGCGCGACCGCGGGCACTGGCCCGGCCAATTCGACTTTCTGGTGACACCATGACCACTCCTGAACAACCCCCTGTTCAAGACGCCGCAACCGACTCCGTCGCAGACACTGAAAAGAAGGCGGTCATTGCGCCTTTCAGCTTTCCGTTCAAGCCATCGGAGTTTGCTCAGGCCAAAAAGGATCAGGCCTGGCACCAGAAAGGCAACAAACATGGCCATCACAAGACGCCAGGTGTCGCCCCTGCCGGTACGCGTCGGTCGATGGGCAAGCGCTGATCGGGTGACCGATCCGTTCAGGCCGCCTGCAACGGAATGAACAGATAAGACACCGGCTCTCGGTCGGTGACGTCGGCACCCTCCTGTTGCAGGGTGTCGACAACGTGTTGCCCGGCCACATGAAACTCCCAGTCTGAATTCTCGGGCGCTGCACCAGCAAGGTTCGCGACGTTTTCGATGGCGGCAGCAAAGGCATTCATGTCCGGCAGATACGCGACGAAACCGTTGCCCTTGAGGGCTGTAGTGCGAATGCCCAGTTGCTGACAGATCAACTGTTTGGCCGCTATCTCGTCGCGATCAGCCTGGCGAGACTGCTCGATCAGGCTCATCAATTGTGTATCAACCAGCGTGTCGCCAACGATCAGGTCGGGACCCTGTTCCCAGGATTCCGGCGGGCAGCCTTTGGTTTCAGGGCGCAACGGAATGTGCGGGTTGATCTCCATCGGATAGATCCGGCACACGAGCGGGCGTCGTTCGTAAATGCGGCAGAGGTTTTCTTCGTCAAGATTCCGGCAACGCCCGACGTTATAAGCCGCGAAAGTGATCGCCACAAAGGCCGTTGTGCTGCCGCTGTTCACTTCAGTCGAGCGTCGTGTGGCATGGGTCAGCTGGTTTTGCGCAACCCCATAGCCATTGCTCAGAAATGCCTCGGTCAAGACAATCACGTTGCCGCCGTCTGCTGCCCACTGCCTGGCTTCGAGAAGGGTAAGCGGCACGTGGTGATCCGTGCAGCAACCGCCGCAACCCACACAGGAAAACTTGGTATCCATTGGTTCGATGACCCGTCCAGAAGTGCGCGCCGAGCGACAGAAATTGGTCGTTTACGGCCTGATGCAGGTCAGAAAGCAAGTTGTGCGCCAGCCAGGTCCGGGCAGCAGACGGGGTCAGCGTACCGGGGCGTTGAAGCGCTTGACGTAGGACATCACTGATTTCTCGTACAGCCGCCGCGCCGTGAGGTTGTTTTCCATGACGTGCAGGTCGACCGCTGCTTCGCGTGGTCGGGTCACGGGGCCACGCAACTGGCTGAACAGATGATTGAGCAGCGCGAAGCCAATTCCGCCAGCGCGCGCATCGGGGTGCACGACCAGATCCTTGATGAACGCGCTGGTCCAGCAAGTGATCACGCCTACGACAGCGTCGTCACGCAAGGCCAGGAAACACAATGACAAGTCGAATTCTGGGTCGCGCTCGAATGCGCTCAGCCAGGCCGGATAGTCCGGCACGCTGCCGGCACCGTCGCAATAGCCCTGTATCAGCAGATCGTGAGCTTCGGCCGCGCGGTCGAGGGTAAGAGGGTGCGGACTGACCCCGGCAGGCCATTGCACAGCGGGCAATGGCTCGGCCAGGCTGCGACGCATCAACCAGTAATGTTCGGCAGATGCATCGCCCGGGTCAGGGCGCTGGTGGGTGTGCTCAAGGGTCAGAGCCCTTGAGCGACTACCGTGCGCGCGGCCTCGATCAGGCATTTGGTCAACTCGGGGGACGAAAACTTGGTCAGCACAGCGTTGGCCCCGGCAATCTGGGACTTTTCGCTGTTCATCGCGCTGTCGAGCGAGGTGTGCAGCAGGATGTAAAGGTCGCTGAAATCAGGTGTGTCACGCAGTGTGCGGGTCAGCGCGTAGCCGTCCATCTCCGACATCTCGATGTCGGAAACCACCACGTTGATCTGCCTCGCAGTACCCTGCAGGTCAAGCAGCACGTCAATCGCTTCTCGGGCACTGCGCGCCGTGTGGCATTCGATGCCCAGATTGCGCAGAGTGATGATCGATTGTTGCAAAGCAACCTGGCTATCATCGACGACCAGAATCCGCGCCTTGCTCAGCACCTCGGCGTCTTCTTTGGCCAGCTCTGTCGATTGCACGACGATTTGCGCCGGAGCAATACCGTGAATCACTTTTTCGATATCCAGCACCTGCACCAGCACGCCGTCAACCTGAGTGACGCCGGTGATGAACGATTTGCTGCTGGAGCCATAAGGCGGCGGACGAATATCCGTGGTCAGGCAATGCACGATCTTGCTGACCGCCTGAACATGCAGGCCCTGTTTGGAGCGGCTCACGTCGGTAACGATCAGGCAGCCGCCATCGGGATCGGCCAGCGGACGCTCGCCGATTGCCCGGCTGAGGTCGATCACTGCAAGCGATGAACCGCGCAACGTCGCGATGCCTTTGACGTGCGGGTGTGATTCTGGAAGATGGGTAAGGGCGGGGCAGGGAATGATCTCGCTGACCTTGAGCAGGTTGATCGCCATCAGCTTGCCGCTGCGCAACGTGAAAAGGAGCAGCGAAAGTGAATCTGCTCGGACGTTATTGGACATATTGACCTTCTGGCTGTAGGTGTTTCGTCGCCTGGAGGCGGCAAACAACTTTCTATGACAGGTTATCGACCTGCGGCGGGCTGGCTTGAGGATTTTTAACCGACCGTCGGCCGCTGCGCTGAAAAAGCGGGGCTCACCAGAGGGTGTCATCGAAATCGTTTCAGGGCGCCGTGTTGCTTCAAGCCTGTGGCCCGGACCAGCGAGCTGGCACAGGCGCCATAGTGGCAGTCTGGCTCCGGGTGCGTCAAACCGCTCAGGGGGCGACGTATTGTCGCTCGCCAGCTTCCCACACGTTGTGTCGCGTGTTCGCACGCAGCTGCGCTTTGATCAGAACGCAGCCTGCGGCAAAATACCGCAGCTATATATAGAAGAGCTGGTGCGACAAAGTGACGCACCTCTATATATAGAAGGTTTTTGATTTTGGCCGCTGGCTGAAGCGCTGCTGATCGTGTGCGTCCTGCGCAGCAGACCATCCGGCTGGCAAATGCGTCCGTATGGCTGGCGAACGCTTGAGTTGCCTGTCCAGACAGATGATCATCGCGCACGATTCTGTGCGGCCGGGCAGTACACTGCCTTTCAAGCCTCGCCAGCACGCAGTAACGCCTTTGGCGAACCACCTCATCAATTCAGTAAGGTATGTGAATGAGCAACGACACGTTTTACCTAAAACGCGAAAAGCGCTTTCTGGTTTTGCTGGGTATCATCTGCCTGTCCCTGATCGGCGGTGCGCTGTACATGCAGATCGCGCTGGGCGAAGCGCCTTGCCCGCTGTGCATCCTGCAGCGCTACGCATTACTGTTCATCGCAATCTTCGCCTTCATCGGCGCAGCCATGAACGGACGCCGTGGCGTCACGGTGTTCGAAGCGCTGGTAACCCTCAGTGCCCTGGGCGGTATCGCCGCCGCTGGCCGGCATGCCTGGATTCTTGCCCATCCGTCAGATAGCTGTGGAATCGACATCCTGCAACCCATTGTCGACGGCCTGCCATTGGCTACACTGTTTCCTACAGGGTTTCAGGTCAGCGGGTTCTGCACCACGCCGTATCCGCCGGTGCTTGGGCTGTCGCTCGCGCAATGGGCACTGACAGCGTTTGTCCTGACGGCAATTCTGGTACCGGCGTGCATCATTCGCAATCGCCGCAAACCTTACTAAAAACAGGGGCTTTCGATCATATAGCCCCGTGATTACGGGGCTTTTTTTCGTCACAATCACCCGTTTGAAGGTCTATTGTTACGCATTGGGAGATTAACTGTTACAAAATTAGGCATAGTCATTAAAAATTTACGTATCTACAATCCCCGTCACTTGTCGTCCAGCCTGGCTGAACGATCAGCATTTTGAGGCTTGGAGCGTCCCCTGTGTACTCTGAACAGGCAGCGCAATGCTTGCCTCGGAGGGCGTATGATGGCCGCGTCGAAAGCGTCTGCTCTGAACCATGAGCAGTTCCAGCAACTCAAAAAACAAGAATCCATAGCTAAACCCGGACTTGTCGATACGCCGTTGCGTGTAGGGGCAGGTCCTTGTTCAATCTAAAAAAATTAGCCGGCACTGGCAGGGCGAAGTGTTGGCGGTCGAAACCCAACTGCACCGCGCAAGCTGCTTTTTAGAGGTCGTGAAATGAGTAAAAAAAGGTACCCCAGGTTTTTTGGCTTCTTGGCCCTTTTCTGTATGCTTTTGCTCAGTGGATGCGAAGGCGTACCTCTGCTCGATCCAAAAGGGCAGGTGGGTATCGAGCAGCGGAACCTGATCATAATCGCTACGCTGCTGATGCTTATCGTGGTGATCCCGGTCATCCTGATGACCCTGATCTTCGCCTGGAAGTATCGCGCGTCCAACAAGGCCGCCAAGTACACGCCGGACTGGTCGCACTCCACCAAGATCGAAATCGCAGTCTGGGGCGTACCCATGCTGCTGCTGGTCTTCCTGGGGTACATCACTTACGTCTCGACTCACTCGCTGGACCCTTACCGTCCGCTTGATTCGAACGTCAAGCCGATCACCATTCAGGCGATCTCGGTCGACTGGAAGTGGGTATTCGTCTACCCGGACTACGGCATCGCCACGGTCAACAAGATCGTGTTCCCGGCCAAGACTCCGATCAATTTCCAGGTGACCTCCGACAGCGTGATGAACTCCTTCTTCATCCCGGGTCTGGGTGGTCAGATCTACGCAATGGCTGGCATGCACACAAAGCTGCATCTTATTGCCAACGAGAATCACGAGTTCAACGGTATTTCGGCCAACTACAGTGGCGCGGGCTTTACCGGTATGAAGTTCAAGGCCATCGCTACCAGCCAGGAAGATTTCGATGCCTGGGTCAGCGAAGTCAAGAATTCACCTAAAAAGCTTGGCACCGCCGAGTACGCCGAGCTGATCAAGCCGAGCGAACGTAACCCTGTCGAACTCTTTTCCTCGGTCACTCCGAACCTGTTCCAGATCGTCATCGACAAGTATGAAGGTATGAATCCAGGCAAGAAGATCGTCGCTGGTGAAGAAAAGGAAGTGGCCGGTGACGCTGCGGAAAAAGGCAAAAATTCAGCTGCTGGGGCAGAGGAGTAAACGATGTTTGGCAAATTAAGTCTGGAAGCGGTGCCGTTCCACGAGCCGATAGTCATGGTGACACTCGCCATGATTGCGCTCGGCGGCATTGCGGTTGTCGGGTTGATCACCTATTTCCGCAAGTGGACGTACTTGTGGTCTGAATGGCTGACGTCTGTCGACCACAAGAAAATCGGCGTGATGTACATCATCGTTGCCATGGTCATGCTGCTGCGCGGCTTTGCCGACGCAATCATGATGCGTACCCAACTGGCGATGGCCCAGAACGGTGCCGAAGGGTTCCTTCCGCCTGAGCACTATGACCAGATCTTCACCGCGCACGGTGTGATCATGATCATCTTCATGGCGATGCCGTTCTTCACGGGCCTGATGAACATCGTTCTGCCTCTGCAGATCGGTGCCCGCGACGTGGCGTTCCCGTTCCTGAACTCCCTGAGCTTCTGGCTACTGGTTGCAGGCATGCTGCTGATCAACCTGTCGCTGGGCGTCGGTGAATTCGCCAAAACCGGCTGGGTCGCGTATCCGCCTCTCTCCGGGCTGCAATACAGTCCTGGCGTCGGGGTCGACTACTACATCTGGGCACTGCAGTTATCCGGGCTAGGTACGACATTGACCGGGGTCAACTTCCTCGTGACGGTACTAAAGATGCGTACCCCAGGCATGAAACTGATGGACATGCCGATCTTCACCTGGACCTGCACCTGGGCAAACATCCTGATCGTGGCTTCGTTCCCGATCCTGACCGCTACCCTGGCGCTGCTGACCCTCGACCGCTATATGGACTTCCACATCTTCACGAACGAAATGGGTGGTAACCCCATGATGTACGTGAACCTGTTCTGGGCGTGGGGCCACCCTGAGGTGTATATCCTGATCCTGCCGGCATTCGGCGTGTTCTCGGAAGTCATCTCCACGTTCTCCGGCAAGCGTCTGTTCGGCCACAAGTCGATGATCTTCGCCTCCGGTGCGATTTGTATCCTTGGCTTCATGGTCTGGTTGCACCACTTCTTCACGATGGGTGCCGGTGCCAACGTCAACGCCTTCTTCGGCCTGGCGACGATGCTGATTGCCATCCCGACGGGTGTGAAGCTGTTCAACTGGCTGTTCACCATGTATCAGGGTCGTCTGCGCTTCACAGCGCCGGTGCTCTGGACCCTGGGCTTCATGGTCACCTTCTCGATCGGCGGCATGACCGGCGTTCTGTTGGCGATTCCAGGTGCTGACTTCGTCCTGCACAACAGCCTGTTCGTAATCGCTCACTTCCACAACGTCATCATCGGCGGTGCGGTCTTCGGTTACATCGCCGGCTTCGCGTTCTGGTTCCCTAAAGCGTTCGGTTTCACCCTGAACGAGAAGTGGGGCAAGGCAGCGTTCTGGTTCTGGATCGTCGGCTTCTTCGTCGCATTCATGCCGCTGTACGCGCTGGGCTTCCTGGGCATGACCCGTCGTCTGAACGCTACCGACATGCCAGAGTGGAACATCTACCTGGACGTCGCGCTGTTCGGTGCGGTGCTGATCGCAATGGGTATCGCTTCGCAGCTGATCCAGTTGTTCGTCAGTATCCGTGACCGCGACAGCAATCGCGATCTGACCGGTGACCCGTGGAATGGCCATACCCTGGAATGGTCCACTTCTTCGCCTCCGCCGTTCTACAACTTTGCCGAACTGCCAAAAGCTGACGACATCGACCCGTTCACCGATGCCAAGCGTGCTGGCACCGCGTACAACGTACCGGCTCGCTACTCGGCGATCCACATGCCTAACAACACGGCCACCGGCCTGTACATGGGCATGTTGCTGACGGTCTTCGGCTTCGCATTCATCTGGCACATCTGGTGGCTGGTGGGCGTGAGCCTGGTCGCAACCATTGCGGTCTTCGTTGCTCACGCTGTACGTGACGACCAGGGCTACATGGTGCCTGCTGAAGATGTAGCGCGTATTGAAGGTGAGCATCACAAGGTCCTGGCGGCCAACGGTGCATACACTCCTGTCAAGTCCTCGCTGGAACAGGTTTAAACAATGTCAAATACTGCAATCAACTCCGGAGCCCACGATCACGGTCACGACCATGATCACGGGCACGACGATCACCACGACAGCGGTGGCATGACGGTCTACGGCTTCTGGCTGTACCTGATGACCGACTGCGTGTTGTTCGCCTCGTTCTTCGCGGTCTACGCCGTGATGGTCAACAGCGTCGCGGGTGGCCCGTCGGGCCAGGACATCTTCCTGCTGCCATTCGTGGCCGTGGAAACCGCGTTCCTGCTGGTCAGTAGTATCACGTACGGCTTCGCCATGCTGGCGCTGTACAAGGGCAAGAAGAGTCAGGTGCTGGGCTGGCTGGCACTGACCTTCCTGTGTGGTGCTGCGTTTATCGGTATGGAAATCTATGAATTCCATCACCTGATCCACGAAGGCTACGGTCCGAGCCGCAGCGGTTTCCTCTCAGCGTTCTTTGCGCTGGTCGGTCTCCACGGCGTCCACGTGACCAGCGGTCTGATCTGGATGGCGATCATGATGTTCCAGGTCCAGAAGAAGGGCCTGACCAACACCAACAAGACGCGCCTGAGCTGCCTGAGTCTGTTCTGGCACTTCCTGGACGTTGTCTGGATCGGCGTGTTCACCGTTGTCTATCTGATGGGAGCTTTGTAATGTCAAATTCGCATCACTCCGCTGAAGACAATAGTCATGGCTCCGTGAAGTCGTACATCATCGGTTTCGTACTGTCGGTCATTCTGACCGCCATTCCGTTTGCCCTGGTGATGTCGCCTATGTTGCCCAAAGACATGACGATTGCGATCGTCCTGGTCTTCGCGATCATCCAGATCCTCGTGCATCTGCATTACTTCCTGCACCTGGATTTCACGAGTGTGCAGCGCAACAACGTGATGGCCTTCGCCTTTACCACGATGGTTATTGTCCTGCTGGTCGGCCTGTCGCTGTGGATCATTTTCAGTGTCCACCGCGAAATGATGGCGCATTGAGGAATCCCAGATGTCACTGAAGCACTTTATCCAAATCACCAAGCCGGGGATCATTTTCGGTAACGTGCTTTCGGTGGCAGGTGGCTTTTTTCTGGCTTCCAAGGGAAATATCGACTTCGGCGTGTTCCTCGCTGCGGTAATCGGTACTTCCCTGGTCGTTGCGTCCGGTTGCGTGTTCAACAACTGCATCGATCGCGATATCGATCAGCGAATGGAAAGGACCCGTAACCGGGTCCTGGTGCAGGGTCTGGTTTCACTGAAACTGGCCCTGCTCTACGCCACCCTGTTGGGTATTGCAGGTGTCGCCCTGCTGTACACCGAGGCCAATCCACTGGCTGCACTGTTTGCAGTGATCGGGTTTGTGATCTACGTCGGCTTCTACAGCCTGTACCTCAAGCGCAGATCCGTTCATGGCACGCTCGTTGGCAGCCTGTCGGGGGCAATGCCTCCGGTTATCGGCTACTGCGCAGTGAGCAACAGCTTCGACTTTGCGGCCCTGACGCTACTGGTGATGTTCAGCCTGTGGCAGATGCCGCATTCGTATGCAATCGCCATCTTCCGTTTCAATGACTATCGTGCGGCGAAGATTCCAGTTCTACCGGTTCAGCGCGGCATTCTGGTCACCAAGCGCCACATCCTGCTCTACATCCTGGCGTTCCTCGTGGCGACCCTGATGTTGACCGTAGGTGGTTATGCGGGCCTCAACTACCTGGCTGTTGCAGCAGGCATGGGCATGTACTGGTTGTACATGGCCTGGAAGGGCTATAAGGCCGTTGACGATACGGTCTGGGCTCGCAAGCTGTTCGTGTTCTCCATCTTCACCATCACTGCCCTGAGCGTAATGATGTCGGTGGACTTTCAGGTGACAAAAGAGTTGTTGGTGACGTACGCCTTCTGACTTCTCCTGATACACATCGAAAACCCCGTTCTGCGAAGGACGGGGTTTTTTTTCGGATGCAAATCTACACTCAATGACTAATCGTCGATAGCGGCGGGTTTTTAGCGGCCAGATATGCCTCGTTACAGGGCGTTTGTGACCTGCCGTAGAAAATCCGGGCTGTTTATTGCATGATGTGCCGGTTTTTCGAACGACCTGTTATGGATATCCCGGTCTCCGAGCCCTCCAGGGCCGATCATGATTATGGCTGTCACCCATGATGCCTTCAGAAAGTCAGAGCCTCACGCCCAAACCCTTGGTTTCGATCGTGGCCCCTTGCTACAACGCCGAGCGTTTCCTCGACGCTGCGATTCAGAGCATCTTTGCTCAGGACTACGAGCATTTCGAGGTCATCATCGTTGACGATGGCTCGACCGACAACAGCATCGCGATGCTTGAGTCCTTGCAGGAGCGTTACCCGTTCCAGCTTTATCGTCAGGCCAACCAAGGGGTCAGCGCTGCTCTCAATCATGGTCTTCGGTATGCCAAAGGCGTTTATCTCTCCACGCCGGATCTCGATGACATCATGCTTGCGTCTTCAGTGCGTATCCGTGCGGAGTATCTGGACAAGCACCCCGAAGTCGGCTGCGTCGGTGCGCTGATCAGCTACATGGACTGTGACGGCAAGAGGATCAAATGCCAGTCGCGTGATTACATAGAGCGGCTGACATTCGACGACGTGTTGCGTGGCGCGGTGGTGGTCGGAGCGCCTGTGGCGCTGTACCGGATGAAGGCCATGCGCGACGCGAACGGCTACGACCCGACAATCAAGGTTCAGGATTTCCAGGCGACGTTGAGAATTGCCTATCTGGGTTACCAGATTCATGTCATTCCCGAGGTCGTGACGCGCTATCGCCGTCATCCGAACAACCTTTCACGCAAGTACAAGGTCTTGCTGGACGCCGACCTGAAAAGCATCGAGCCCTACCGCAATCATCGCGAATATCAGCGGGGGCGTACGTTGCTCGTCAACAAGGCGCTAAAATACGCGACGGTCGCCGATAAACGCTATGCATGGAGCCTGCTGCGCTCCATCCCGTTGAGATACGCCAATCTAACGACCCTGCGGCGCTGCAAGCGCTTGCTCCTCAGCTATAGGTGAGCAAGGCAGTGCTGTTCGGAAATCAATTTGATTCAAGGTCGTCATGAAATTTATCGAGCTTTTGAAAACAAGGAAAGTGCGCAGGCAGTTGCGCAAAATGGACAAGCTGGAACGGCATGCCGAAAAGATCAGATTGAAATACCCGCGTGCTGTTGTAGGTGTAGGGACCTACGGCATACCGGATATAGTCGACTTTGGTGACAACTCGATACTGCGAGTCGGTTCGTACACTTCTATCGCCGAAGGCGTGAAGATTCTGCTAGGCGGGGAGCATCGCACCGACTGGATCACGACCTATCCGTTTCCTGCGATGGTTGAGCAAGTTTCCGATATCCAGGATTACGCCCCCAGCAAAGGCGATGTCGTCATTGGCAGCGACTGCTGGATCTGCGCCAACGCGGTGATTGTGTCGGGCGTCACAATTGGTCATGGCGCCATTGTCGGTGCCGGTGCAATGGTAGTGCGTGATGTGGCCCCTTATTCAGTCGTGGGCGGCAACCCCTGCAAGTTCATCCGCTGGCGTTTTGAAGAGGATGTTCGCGACCTCTTGTTGCAGGCCGCCTGGTGGGATTGGCCCATGGAAGAGGTCAAGTCCGTCGCGAGAACCTTGTGCAGTTCCGACATGGACGCCTTCCTTGCCTATATTCGCCAGCGTCAGGCATCGGTGAAGCAGCCGGCCAACTGACGTGGCGCCTGTGTATGGCGTTGCTTCAGAAACGCCCTGTCAGTTTGCATTTATTTCAAGCCTCAGAGCCTGAATGATCTGGCAGAATAAGGCATTGGCCTGACTCGTCCAGGCAGTCGCTAAAATGATAGAGGGCGTTATGAGTCAAGAAAGCATCAACTGGGACACTCTGGGTTTTGACTACATCAAGACTGACAAACGCTATCTGTCTCATTGGCGCGACGGTGCCTGGGATCAGGGCTCGCTGACTGAAGACAACACGCTGCACATCAGCGAAGGTTCGACCGCGCTGCATTACGGTCAACAGTGCTTTGAGGGCCTGAAGGCCTATCGCTGCAAGGACGGCTCGATCAACCTGTTCCGTCCCGACCAGAACGCACAGCGTATGCAGCGCAGCTGTTCCCGTCTGCTGATGCCCCATGTACCCACCGACGTGTTCATCGAGGCCTGCAAGCAGGTCGTCAAGGCCAACGAGCGTTTCATCCCGCCGTATGGCTCCGGCGGTGCGCTGTACCTGCGCCCGTTCGTGATCGGAGTGGGTGACAATATCGGCGTGCGGACTGCGCCAGAGTTTATCTTCTCGATCTTCTGCATTCCGGTTGGTGCTTATTTCAAGGGCGGCCTGAAGCCGAACAACTTCGTGATCTCCGGTTACGACCGTGCTGCGCCCAACGGCACCGGTGCTGCCAAGGTCGGTGGCAACTATGCCGCCAGCCTGATGCCGGGTTCGGAAGCCAAGAAACACAGCTTCGCGGACTGTATCTACCTCGACCCGCAGACTCATTCCAAAATCGAGGAAGTGGGTTCGGCCAACTTCTTCGCCATCACCAGCGACGATGTGTTCCTGACGCCTAAATCGCCATCAGTGTTGCCAGGCATTACCCGCCTGTCGCTGATCGAACTGGCAAAAAACCGTTTGGGCCTGACGGTCGAGGAGGGCGATGTGTTCATCGACCAGCTCGACACATTCAAGGAAGCCGGCGCGTGCGGCACGGCTGCAGTGATCACCCCGATCGGCGGCATTTCCTTCCAGGACAACCTGCACGTGTTCTACAGCCAGACCGACGTCGGCCCGGTTACCCAGCGTCTGTACAAGGAACTGACCGGTGTGCAATCCGGTGACATCGAGCCGCCCGCCGGCTGGATCGTCAAGGTCTGATAAAAACCCGCTGTTCGCATGCCAATGTTCTGCATTGGCATGCGTTTTATCAGGGCATGAGCATCACTCACCCCCCGCAGCCTTCCCTTCTTCAACCAGCTCTTTCGCTGGCCCCAGCACAATTGCCAGGTGCCGCAGGTCATCGACCTCGACGCTGTAGCTCTTGCCTGACGGGCTTTGGGTGACGGTGCCCAGTGCGTACACCGTGAAGAACTTTACCTCATCCGCATGGCTGAGCAGTTCGCTGATGTAGCGGCTGGAGCGGTAGGCCTGCATTTGCGCAGGTGATACGTAGAGGGTCACCAGTTTGCCGTCGAGGCGGTCGAAGAATTTGAATTTGAAGCCCTGCCCGTAGCGTTGTTCTATCAGCCCGCCGCCAAACAGTACGCGGCCGTTGTCGCCCGATTTGGCGAATTTGATATGGCGAAAATACGAGCGCAACGCGACGTCGCCCTGGCCGGGAATTCTTAGTTTCAACAGCTTGAAATCGTCCAGTGACAACTCGGCCTTGGCCTGTCGATAGCTGTCTACCAGGCGCTCCAGGTTGTTGGTGCGGGTTTCGCTGTAGCGAGCGGCCCTGGGTGTCGCGGGCTCGGTCAATGGCTGGCTGACGGGGGGCTGTGGGTTGCCTGCACCGGCTTTTTCTTCCCCGGATTTCTCTTTGCTCGGTGCTTTGAGCGTTGGGTCGAATATGTCGATGTAATCATCCAGCTTACACTTGGCCTGGCGCAGGCGCGTCTGAACATCGGTTTCTTCAACCGGGATGTCCGGCTTTTCGTCTGCGCTCTCATCCACCCACTCACAGTCCGGATGATGATCGTGATGCGGGTTGGCGCGAAAATGCGCAGCGACAAAGGTCGGGTTGTCCTGTGGCTTCACGTCGTAGCGAACCCCGGTCACTTTAGCGCCCAGCGCTCTGCAAGCTTCGTTGGAGCAGAGAAACTCGAAGCGCTTGCGTGGCGGTTCCTGGGAAAAGTACTCGCGGCGGGCAGCGGCAATCGACAACTCTTGTTGTAATTCGACGCAGAATGCGCGGGTGATGGGCTTGCTGGGCTTCATGCGGGCCGTCCTTGTTCGTCCAGGACACCACGCTATTTCAGGCGCGAGGGGCTTGCAACAAAATATGTAGGCAGACGTGCAGATTGGCCAGAAAAGGACGGAAGGGGCGCACTCTGCGCGCTGTGGCAGCGCGCAGAGTGCGTGTCGGATCAGGACAGGCGGAAGCGCCCGACGATATTGTTCAGATTCAGCGCCAATGTCGACAGCTCACGGCTTGCACTGCTGGTTTGCTGCGCGCCCGATGAGGATTGCGCAGACAAGTCACGGATGTTGACCAGGTTGCGATCCACTTCCCGTGCCACGTGCGCCTGCTGTTGCGCGGCGCTGGCAATGACCAGATTGAGGTCGTTGATCTCGCTCACCGCCGCGCTGATGGCGGTCAGAGAGTCATTGGCGCCCTCGGCGATAACGAGCGTTTCGCTGGCCAGTTCGGTATTGCCACGCATCGAGCCCACAGCCCGCTCAGTGCCGCTCTGGATGTTGGTCACCAGACGTTCGATTTCGCTGGTTGATTGCTGGGTTCTGTGAGCCAGAGCACGAACTTCGTCCGCCACCACGGCAAACCCGCGTCCGGCTTCACCTGCGCGAGCGGCTTCGATCGCGGCGTTGAGGGCCAGCAGGTTGGTCTGCTCGGCCAGACCACGAATCACATCCAGCACCTTGCCGATGTCGCGCGACTGACCTGCCAGCTCGCCAATCAAGGTGGCCGTTTTTTGTACGTCGGTGCTCATGGTGTTGATCGCGCTGGCGGTTTTCTTGACCAGCCCCAGACCGGCCTGCGCCGCGCTGGTCGCATTGCTTGACGAGCGTGCGGTGTGTTCGGCGTTACGAGCGACTTCTTCCACTGCGCTGGTCATTTCATTGACAGCCGTTGCGGCCTGGTCAATCTCGTTGTTCTGTCGCTGGATGCCTTGAACGCCGTCTTCGGTGATGGCCGTCATCTCTTCGGCAGCGGCGGCCAGTTGGGTTGCCGAATTTGAAATCTGCTGCAGGGTGTCGCGCAGTTGGGTCTGCATGGCAACCACGGCAGCAGCGACGCTGGTGTTGTCATCGGCATTGACCTTGATGGTGCTACTCAAGTCGCCCTTGGCGATGGTGCGCGTGATAGTGGCCACTGTTGAGGGTTCGCCACCAATGGCCGCCAGAATGCTGCGTATGGTCAGCAGCGTTACCATGACACCCAGTATCGCAATCACCAGCGTGGCGCCGATGGCCAGTTTGCTGGCCTGGTTGGCGCTGCCTTCCTGCGCCTCAAAACGCTCGCCAGCATGTTGCTTGCCTTGCTCGCGCAGGGTCTGCAGGGTCTTGAACACCTGCTCGGCAAACGGTTTGACCTCAGTACGGTTGATAGTGGTGGCGGCGGCGATATCACCCGTCTGGATAACGCTTGTCTGATGGCGCATGCCGTCACGCAGCTTTGCGTAATCGCGCTGCAACTGCTGAGTGAGCGTCACATCCAGCGTTTCAGCGGTGTTCTTGCCGAGCTGCACGGTCAGTTCATCGAGTTTGGCGAAAGCGGCTTCGTTCTCATTCTTCCAGCCGGCGGTCTGCTCCGGATTGCCGATGGCGATCATGCGCAGAATGTTGATGTCCACGCGGGTCAGCGCGCCATCGATATTGTTCACCGCCTCGGTTGCCAGGAAATCCCGGTTATAGAGCGCGTCGACGTTCTCGGTCGATGTCTTGAGTGTATGGATCATGAAAACCGATAGCGCTACAAACGCGACGATGATGGCGAAGGTCGAGGCCATCAATCGCTGTTTTACGGTGAGGCCAGCATGGGCCGCTTGGGTCTGGGACATGAGGGTTTCCCTATAGGTTTGCGCTTACAGAATCAGAAGCCGTGCGAAATGCATCACAGGTTCAAACACTATCGGCGTCCCCGACCCAAGCTTTAAATAATGGCAAAATGATATGCTTTTTACAGTTGTGTCGGCACTGCCAGCCACTCTCCCAACGCCTTTTGATATTCACCGGTGGCCTTGCTCAGATGCAGCCATTGGTCCACGTAGCTTTTCCAGGTCACGTCATCGCGTGGCAGCAGGTAAGCTTTCTCGCCGTATTGCATGTAATGGGTCGGGTTGACTGCGCACAGGCCGGGCATGCGTTTCTGCTGATAAAGTGCTTCGGAAGCATCGGTGATCATTACGTCGGCTTTCTTGTCCAGCAACTCCTGAAAGATGGTCTTGTTATCGTGAAACGCCAGAGACGCATTGGGCAGATGGGCGCGTGCGAACGCCTCGTTGGTGCCACCGGCCGGTTCTATCAGGCGCACTGACGGTTGATTGATCTGCTCGACAGTCTGATACAAGGCCTGATCTTCACAGCGGACCAGCGGGATCTTGCCATCGACATCCAGCGTACTGCTGAAAAAGGCTTTCTTCTGGCGTTCCAGACTGACCGAAATGCCGCCCATGCCAATGTCGCATTTACCGGCAACCATATCCGGCAGCAGGGTTTTCCAGGTGGTAGGCACCCATTGCACAGTCGCGCCCAGGCTCTTGGCCAGCGAGCGGGCCATGGTGATATCAATTCCTTCGTGTTCACCGTCTTCGCGCAGCAGGGAGTAGGGTTTGTAGTCGCCTGTGGTGCAGACCGCCAACTGACCTGTCTGCAATACCTTGTCCAGATGCGACGCTGATTCCTGGGCCTGAGCCATCGCTGCCATGCCCAGAAGCAGGGCGCTAAATACGCTGTATTTCAGATTGATCATGAGACGGTCCTGGCTTTGATACGAAGTGCGCTCGCGACTGCGTAGCGGATTTTATAAGTGCCGACAGAGTGCTTTATCCGGCATGCCGATGTGAAGCGGCAATCACGTTCTGTGCCATGTGTATTTCTGCACGGGGGTTGAACATTTCGTAAAAAGGCGTAATGTTAAACCCCATGATTCTTGAGCAAATCAAAGCGGTCGGCAATGACACTCGCATGTTGATCATGGAGTGGCTGAAAGACCCACTAACCCATTTTCCTCCCCAGGACCACGGTGATCCGGCGATAGGGGTGTGTGTGTCACATATTCAGGCCAAGGCCAATCTGTCGGCTTCCACGGCGTCCGCGCATCTGGCCATCCTGCAGCGTGCCGGGCTGGTGCAGGCGACGAGGATCGGCAAGTGGACGTACTTCCGCCGTGACGAGCAAGCCATCGACCGGTTCGCGGATCGGCTCAAGAAAGAGTTGTAAGTTTTATTTATACATTTCGTCATTTTGCGTAATGTTGAATTGATAGGAGATTGACCATGAGCAACACAACCATCTACGTGCAGGCTGGCGGCGGCTACGATCAGGTCAGCGTTGGCGAAAGCGAAGTGCTGGCACCCAAAAGCGGTGAAATTACCGTGCGCCTGCACGCCAACTCGCTCAACTACCACGATTTCGCCGTTGTCACCGGCATGTGGGCACCGACTGAGAAGCGCATTCCCATGGCCGACGGTGCCGGTGTGGTGACAGCGGTCGGCGAGGGCGTCAGCGAGTTCAAGGTGGGCGACTCGGTCGTCAGCACCTTCTTCCCTGAATGGATCAGCGGTGAGCCACTGGTTGAAGGCTTTGTCACAGTGCCTGGCGACGGCGTTGATGGCTATGCCCGTGAACAGGTTACCGCTCGCGCAACCTCGTTCACCCGCGCGCCATTGGGTTACAGCCATGCCGAGGCGTCCACACTGACCACTGCCGGCCTGACTGCATGGCGTGCGCTGATGGTCGATGACTCGTTGAAAGCCGGTGATACCGTGCTGGTGCAAGGCACTGGCGGCGTGTCGATCTTCGCCCTGCAATTCGCCAAGATGGTCGGCGCTACGGTTATCGCCACCTCTTCGAGCGATGAAAAGCTGGAGCGTCTGCAGGCGATGGGTGCCGACCATCTGATCAACTACCGCAAGGACAGCAACTGGGGCGAAACGGCCCGCAAGCTCACCGGCGGGCGCGGTGTGGACCACATCATTGACGTAGGCGGCCCATCGACGCTGCAGCATTCCATGAACGCAGCACGGGTTGCCGGCCATATTTCGGTCATTGGCATTCTCAGCGGCGTGGCCGGTCAGCTGGAGTTCGTTCCGGCGCTGGTCAAGCAACTGCGCATGCAGGGTGTGCTGGTGGGCAGCCGCACGCAGCAGCAGGACATGATTCGCGCGATTGACGCCAACGGCATGCGCCCGGTCATGGACCGTTCGTTCCCGATGACCGACATTGTCGAAGCGTTCAAGTATCAGGAAACCAACCAGCATTTCGGCAAGATCTGCCTGGATATCTGAAGCCAGTCGTAGCGCTGGCAGCCCGGCGCTCACTGAACTCACTGGCTTGCCAACCTGTCTTGGCAGGCCAGTGTGAAGTTTTGCATCACTTCCCCGAGCGCTTCTCGCTCATCTTTTTGCATCAAAGTGCGCGCCTGTGGTCTCACCTTCTGTGACATCAATGACGTTGCGTGGCGTACCGATTCACGCCGCTCAGAGCAACGTTCACTTCGATCAACAGATCAGGGACGCATTAAAACCTATGAAACCTCATCTTTTGCTTGGCCTTCTTGGCGCCTTTTCCCTCAGCGTTCAGGCAGCATCGCTGGACGTTCCGATCAATCTGGTCAGCGCTGACGGCGCGCCCAAACCGATCGGCAGCGTTACGGTGAGCGAAACAGAGTACGGCTTGCTGTTCACCCCAAAGCTGACCGGTCTGCCTGCGGGCATTCACGGTTTCCACGTGCATGAAAACGGTAGTTGCGAGGCAGGCACCAAGGACGGCGTGAAGGTTGCGGCACTGGCGGCCGGTGGTCACTTTGACCCGGCCAAGACCGGCAAACACCTGGGGCCTTATGCGCGAGGTCACTTGGGCGACCTGCCCGCGTTGTACGTCACGGCTGACGGCACTGCCGACTATCCGGTATTGGCACCGCGCCTGAAAAAACTGTCCGAAATCAAAGGCCATGCATTGATGGTTCATGCCGGCGGCGATAACCACGCCGACATGCCTAAACCTTTGGGCGGCGGCGGTGACCGTGCTGCTTGCGGTGTGATCTGAGAGTATTGATCTCATCCGGGGTGCCTGCGGCCGATAAGGTGTAGGCACCCTCATTGAGGATCTTCGATCAGCGTCGGGTTCGCCATCCCCCGAATAGCCACAGCGCGGCGAGGCCCAGCAAAGCGGTCTGCGCAGCGAGGATGAGGATTACCTGACGAATACCCAACGGAGCGGCCAGCAGCGCAACCAGCAACCCAGCCAGCGGCTGCGACAGATTGTTGAGCAAGGTGATAACGCCTACCGTCTTGCCGAAGTCCTGCCTGGGTATCACGCGCTGTCGAGTGCTGCGCAGGTAAACGTTGAACATTTTGTCGAATCCGACAATCAGCAGAAAGCCGCACACATACCCGTCCAGGCCGGGGCTCAACGCGCTGACAAGTGCACCCGTTGCGATCATCACGTACGAAACACTGCCAAGCACCCGCATCGGCACGACCACACGGGCGAGAAACAGCAGAATCACGATGGTCGTCAACGCACCGGCCATCTGCAGGCTGGCGTAGTTGCCATTGCCCGCAGCATGCTCGCCAATAACCATCGCCGCCGACGTGGCCAGCGTCACGCCAACGATGAGGTTGACCCCGACTGCCAGGGTGATGACTTTTTTCAGCTCGGTTAACCGGACGATATGCCCCAGTGCAATTTTCAGCGGCTGCCACCCGATGCCTACTGACTGGTCACAGGCATCAAGCGTGACAGCGCTGCTGCGTTGCCATACCAGCATGGCCAGATCGGCCAGTAGAAACAGCCCGGCACTGCACAGCACAACCCACGGCCAGGTCCAGATATCCAGTAACAGCACTGCGGCGAGCGGTCCTAGAACCAGACCTGTCTGATCGGCAATCTGCGAGTAGGCAAGGGTCTTTGTATAGCTGTAGCGCTGAAAAATGTGCGGCATCAGCACTTCGCGGGCCATGATCCCCTGGGTGGTCAGGACACCGCACGCAGCCGAGAGCACCACCAGCCAGAAAATCCTGCCGAACGCCCCGTACAACAGCACCGCCACTACGCAGATCAGCGCTCGATAGACCTGGCTGATGTGCAGCATTCTGACGGGAGAAAACCTGTCGCACAGTGCTCCACATACAGGAAATGCCAGGTAGCGCGGCAGCGACTCGACGAAAAACGCCAGCCCCGCCCAGGACGCGCTGTTGGTGGCTTTAAAAACGACCAGTGGCACGATGAACAGCAGAACCTGATCGGCCAATCGTGACAGGAACAATGATGTGAAGAACGCCAGATAATCCTTTTTCACGCGTTTCCTTCATTCGACGTGTGGCGATGCCAAGTGCCGACTGCATCCTGAGTCGTATTGATCAGATGACCTTTGACAGGCGTTCAGGAAACTTTTACAGCATGGCGGGGAGGGCGGCAACGAGGCGGGAAACAGCGTTCATGGAAAGAATCAGCGCAGTCCGTGCGCTGGCTTTCATGCATCAAGACTTCAATACATCAGACGTCGAAGAAATCGACTTTGCCATTTTCGAGGCTGTAATAGGCACCAACAACCTTGACCTGACCGGTTTTGATCGGGTTCATCAGGGCAGGCTCCGAAGCCGTGCGCAAACGGGCTACGGTACGCTGAATGTTCGCCTTGACCGAGTCCTCGAGCAGGTTGCCACCTTTTTTTGATTTGGCGTTCAACACCGCCGGCAGGATAGGTTCGATCATCTGGCCAATGGCACCTGGATAAACCGTGTTGTCTTCCACCACCGACACTGCTGCAGCTACGGCACCGCATTTCTCATGGCCCATCACCACCACCAGTGGCACGCCCAGTTGGCTGACACCGTATTCGATCGAGCCCAGCGCTGCCGTGTCCACAGTGTTGCCTGCGTTACGCACGATGAACAGTTCACCCAGACCACGACCGAAGAGCAGCTCTGGCGGTACGCGCGAGTCGGAGCAGGAGATCAGAATGCAGAACGGGGTCTGGCCTTTGGCGATTTCCAGGCGGCGATCACGGTTACGCTCGACGTTGATGGTCTTGTCGGTCATGAATGCGTCGTTGCCGTCGCGCAGTGCTTTGAGTGCCTGATCAGCAGTCATTGTGGTCCGGGGAGAGGTCGGCGTCGCAGCATTGGCAATCGAGGGTAATTCCATCAGCGCTGCGGCAACGGGAAGGCAGCAGGCACCTTGAAGGATCTTGCGGCGGGACAGGGACGAATTCATAAAAAGCCTCAGGCTTGTTAACTGTCGAAGTGTGGTTTGGATCCCGCTCCCAGCCACGCTGGGCGAAGGATCTGTTCACTTAATACAGCCAGTGGAATTTCATTTCCAATTGTATTTATTTCGACACGTTTCCCTGACACTGCTTTTGCTGGCCGATTGATGTAGGCGGCATGGCAGATCAAGCGTGCCTGAGCGCCCCCTCGTGATGCATCGCCGAGTGTCCAGGACTGGGTGCCGACGTTGAGCGTTGCACGGTAGTTGAAATTATCGTTCCGCACGCTCCAGCGTTGGAATGCGTTGCGTGACGCTCCTGCGTCACAAATCTGCGCCGCTTAGCACGTTCAGCCTGCGCAGGATCTTCAGCATGTAGCCTTTCTCGATCATCCAGCCATTATGCCCGTCGCAAAAGCGTTCGCCCCTGTTGCAATAGGTGAGCATGGTTTGTATGTCTGCAAGGTTTGCCTGCGCGATGTAGGCATCGTTTTCGAGCATGTCCCCTGCGCCATGATTTATGTAATCAAAGTCAGTCCAGCAACCCTTGCCCGAGGCGCGATAGAAATCGTTCACGACCTGGAAGTATTCCGGCCAGTAGGTGTTCTCTTTGACGACGTACGTTTTGATAGCCACACCGTCCGGGTACAACCGTGGCAGGTATGACAGCAGCTCGTCGATATCCTCAGGCGTGGGTGAAGGTTCGCTGGGTGACCGTGTTTCGCTCGACGGGTGTGGCAGAAATGCCCTGACCGGCTTTGGCGTATGCCACTCCACGTAGATATCAAACGCCGACACCTGTCCCGCGGTCCGCCGCCCCTTTCGGTAGTGCTGCAGATGTTCTCTGTGACGCTCAAAGGCTTCCGATTGCACCCCATCGGCAAACATTGACGCAATGGCTGCGGATTGTATCAGCCAGTACATATCGGGCGAGCTATCGGCTTTCAGGCTGGCCATGGTGATTGCCGTGTCGAGCAATTCTTGAGCCAGCTGCCGCCCGGTTTGACAGCATGCCTCGTCCAGCGTGGATCGGTCAGCCTGTTCTACCTGCGCGATGTAAGCCCGGTAGCGGATAAGCAGTGATTCGTTTTCCCTGCCCAGGGGCGGGCAGGTGGGGGGCGGTGAATTCAGCGGTTCAGGTTCTTGATACACCGGCAGCCAGGCCAGGTTCTGCTGCACGCGAGACACGAGTTCACCTTCACTGGCCGGCTCGGCAATCGGGGCGCTGGCGGGCGGCGGCGCAGTGCGCTTCTGGCCGAAGCGGGCTTTTAGATGGCGTAGCAGCTTGATCATTTGCGCACCCTTATAAGATGTCTCGCGGGATGCGCTTCAAGCATCCTGCAAGTGGCGAAGATCATCGTCAGATGCATTCGTCCCGGTTCATGCTGTTGATCAAGCTGCCGAAAGCGCGCTGTACATCTTTAGCGCCTTTTTCGACAGGGTTGAATGATCGCCATCCCAGTTCGCTATTATTTTCACGTTTGTACTGGCCGCTTCGTGCATCGCTGATCGCCTGGCGTCCTTTGCCTACGAAACCGTTCAGGTCGCTCAGTACCACGGTGCAGCCCGGCGAGCGCGTTTGTTCGCGGGTTTTTTTGTCCCAGCCTTCGATCATCTGTGCCGTTTTGCTCAGACTGGCTTCGAACGGCTTGGCAGTTTCTTCGCTTCCGGCGTTCTGAAAGAACTCGCTGGCCAACCGCGCGGACTCTTTCGCGTACACGACAATGCCTGCTCGATAATAAGCTTGTGAGTCTTTTTCTGCGCTTTCAAACGCGTTTTTGGTGTTGATGTCGTCACGCTTGTTGATCCCGTCAAAAAACGCCGCTTGGTATATGGCGACGTCTTTCATCGCTGCTTGCAGAGCAGGCTCCGTTTCCCGGGCCTCCTTTCCATCATCGGCGAGGAAGCCTTTGGACTGTGCGTAGTTTTCAAGTTCGGCCTGGACAGGAGCCAGCTTGGCGAGGGTTTCAAGCATGCCTTTTGCCGGCTCATCCAGTTCGGGCATTGGAGACTCGATGGCCAGTGCCTCCTTCAGGTTCTTTTGCCATGTGCTGATGTCGTAGGTACTGAAAATGTAGTAATCCGTCAGCTTTTTACCCGCTGCGAGCTTCTTGGGATATTCATTCAGACGCTTCTCCAGCAACTCGCCAAAGTCAGCGCCGTAATTGGCCGCTTTTACATAGACATTGTACTTTTCGACCTCGGCCTGCTCGGCACTCATCTTTTGTTGCGGCGGGCTGCCAGGTTGCGTAACGCTTTGCGGCGCGTCGCTCTTGTCACATCCACCGATAAGCAGGCTTATCGAAATCAGTAGGGCTGCCAGCGTACTTCTTGAGTGCACTTTATTTTCCTTCCATGAGTGAGGGCAATGTCGTTCCGTGGTCTGCGCAGGTCCACAGGTCCACAGGTAGACAGGGATCATGTCACATTAACGAGCGCCTGCTGAACCACAAAAAAGCCCAAGGGCGTTTACGCGTGAGGGCGGATATCGATGTTCGCCATCGGGATAGTTTGCTGCACCACGCTCGCGACGGTTTTCAAAGCAGGGATTCCCGCCGTCTTGTCTCGTGGTGTAAGTTGGAAGGCTTACTGATCAAACGATCAGGTTTTTTTCAAACCCCTGCCTGCCAAGGAATGCCTTCAAAAATGAATTTCGCACTCAAAAAACTCGCCGCAGCCACGCTGCTACTGACCAGCCTTTCAGCCGTGACTACGTCTGCCTATGCCAACCTTGATGCGCAACAGAGCGCCGTCATCGTCAAGACGTTCAGCGGTACATCGTTAACAGACTTCAGGCAGTTTCTGGCGAGCGTGAACAATAACGATATCGCCAGGAGCGCAAATATCGGCCCTGCGATCGCGGCCTTTCTCGACAATAAAAAGCTTTCAGAAGCGCAGCAAAACGAAATTCATCGCCTGCTCGGCCTATACGCGCGGATCAAGTACGGCAGCGCGGCCACCGAGACGCTGCGTGAGCTGGTCGCCATTCCAACGGTGCGTGTGGACGGCGTTGCCCAGCATGAGAACCCTGAGTTCATCAAGATCGCCGAGAAGATCAAAAGCCTTGCCGAACGCTTCGACCTTAAGTTTCGCAACATCGATAACCGCGTCTATGAAGTCTCGCTCGACGGCAGCGGCGATGAAGTCGTAGGTATTCATGTGCATGCCGACGTTGTCCCCGTGACCCCAGAGAATTGGGTATTACCTGACGGCACTCGGCTGGACCCGTTCAAAGTCACTTTGATCGGTGACCGCATGTATGGCCGTGGCACCGAAGACGACAAGAACGGCATCGTGGTGTCGCTGTATGCCATGAAAGTCATCAAGGAAGAAAAGCTGCCGCTGGCGAGAAACTTCAAGCTGCTGATAGACACCACTGAAGAGACTGCCGGCGATGCCATTCCCTATTACTTCGAGCGCAATCCGACACCCAATTACAACCTGGCGCTGGATGGCGGGTATCCGGTTGTAATTGCGGAGAAAGGCTACGGCACCGTCATGGCCAGTTTTGCCAAGCGCGCTGCGCAGGGTGAGGGCGCCGAGATCGTTTCGATGACGGGTGGCATGGCCACCAATCAGATTCCGTCGAAATCAGTCGTTACGCTGGTGACCGACAAGCCTGCGCAACTGGCAGCCAGCCTGCAACAGGCCGGTGCAGATTATGTGAAACGCAATGGCGGCAACTTCGAGATTGCCGCCAACGTGGAAGGCAAGGACGTCAAGTTGACAGTGACCGGTGTTTCCGCGCACTCATCTGCGCCCGAGTCCGGCGTCAACCCGGTAGCGAGGATGCTGGATTTCATCAACAGCCTCGACGGCAACGTTGCGCTCAAGCACAACCACATCACGGATGCCGCTCGCTATGCGGCCGACAACTGGGGCCTGGACTATCTGGGCGGCAAGTTGGGTGTTGGCTTCTCCGATGAGTTCATGGGGCCGCTGACGACTTCCCTGACTTACGTTGCGCTGGATGACAAGGCGTTCCAACTGGCGGTCAATTTGCGCGTGCCGAAGGGCAAGTCTCCAGAACTGCTCAAATCTGAAGTCGCCGAAAAACTCACGGCATGGAGCACGAAGACCGCTATCAACCCGGTATTCGACTATTCCATTGCCGAGCCGATGTATCGCAACCCGGAAGGCGAGTGGGTCAAGGCATTGCTCGCTGTGGCCACTGAAAACCTCGACATGAAACACGCGTTCGGCACTTCGGCGGGCGCTACATCGGTTCATGAGTTGCCCAACGGCGTGCAGTTCGGTCTGGCAAGACCTGAAGTCAAATACACCGGCCACACTGATAACGAGTTCAAGACCACCGAGCAGTTTCTGCTCGACCTGCAGATCGTGACCGAGATGATGGGCCGTATCGGGCAGCTGCCGAAACTCTGATACAGCGCTCGGGCCTGCTGTCATGGCAGGTCCGTTTTATCCGGATGCGAAAAAGCCGGGTCACGCGGTTTTTTCCCCGCCATCATTGTGAATAAGGATGTACTCATGAAAACCCGCTTGGCACTCGCACTTGCCTGCGCCGCTGTATGGGCGACTGGCAGTAACGCGTTCGCTGCCGTTTTGTCCGTTCCCGGCAACTCTTCAGAAAGCACCACCAGTAACGGCAAGCTTCAACCCCCGGTCAACTATGCAACGGTCTGGGCCGATGAGCAGGGCGCCACTCATGTGGACCACTGTCGCATTGAGGGACTGGAGTTTAAAAGTTACGCACCACCCGCCGAGCCTCAGTGGATCGGTGTGTCGCCCGATGAAATCGAAAGTATCGCCTATGCGGTGTTGCCGCCGGGTTACGTCGGCAGTTGGCATCACGCCCCCGGCCCTCAGTGGGTCATCACGCTTCAGGGGCAATGGTCGGTGGAAACAACCGATGGCACGGTGCTTGTTCAAGGCCCCGGAGAGATGCAGTTCAATGCCGATGCCAGCGCCAAGGGACGGCCCGACGATAAGCGCATAGGGCATTTGAGCCGTACCGTGGGTGATCAGCCCAACGTTCAGCTGATTGTGAAACTCAAGCCTCAAGCGGCTGCCAAACGTACCTCTGGCCCTTGCGCCTATTGATCGACAGGACGAAGCGTATGAATCGGGTTTTACGTCATCCGGGCAGGAACATATCAATGCTTTTATTAGGCAGTGCGCTTCTTGCCAGCGGTGCAGTCATGGCTTCGGACACGGCATCGCCTGTAAAGGTAGTTGCCAACAACCCCCACTTCACCACACTGGTTCAGCCCGATGCGCAGGCACAGGTTGTCACTGCCGATGCGAAGTGGGCAGAAGGGCCGTTATGTCTGCCCGAGGGTGGTTTGATCTGGAGTGATGTAAAGGCCAATAAGGTCATGCGCTGGAAAGAGGGCGAAGGCGTCAGTACCTGGCTGGACCCTGCCCATTATCAAAACGGGCACGCTCGGGATGCCAAGGGGCGTGTGATTGCCGCTTCCCATGGCGAGCGCGCCATTGTGCGTCAAGAGCCGGACGGTCAATGGCGCACAGTGGTCGACAAGTACCAGGGTAAACGCTTGAACAGCCCGAACGACGTTACAGTCGATGATCAAGGGGGCATCTGGTTCAGTGATCCGACCTTTGGCGTGCTGAACAAGGCAGAGAGTTATGGCGGCAAGCCGGAGCAGGGCGGCGAGTACGTGTACCGCTATGATCCAGAGCACGATCAACTGGTGAGACAGAATACCCCGGGACTGCACTCGCCCAACGGCCTGGCGTTTTCCGCGGATCAACGTTTGTTGTACGTCGCAGATTCGCAACAGGCGCATGACTTCAAGAACCCGAAGCTGGCCCACAGGATTATGGTGTATCAGGTCAACGACGGGGCGTTGAGCAATGGACGGGTGTTCGCCGAGATAACCCCCGGTATTCCCGACGGGCTCAAGGTCGATGCTCAAGGTAATGTCTGGAGCAGCAGCAAAGAGGGCGTGCAGGTGTTTTCGGCCAGCGGCGAGTTACTCGGCAAGTTGCTGGTAACGGCCAAGGACACCGGCAATCTTGCGTTCTGTTCCGCAGGCTCGCAGCACTGGGTTTATATCACCGCTGCCAATAAGGTTCTGAGGATGCCTGTTCTTGTTGAGGGCACTGGCCCGTAATAGCGACAGCCGAAAGCTGCATCAATAAGCAGGGTCATCAGCATGAGCAATCTCGACGCGGTTGCGACCCAGGCGTTTGGCTTGATACAGCACCTTGTCCGCGCGCTGAATGAGGCTCGCAGCCGTTTCTCCGGGGCTGAGTTCTGCAACCCCCAGAGAAATGGTTACCGGGCCTGCTTCAGGTATTTCAAGGCTTTCCACGCCTTTGCGAACCCGTTCTGCGAGCTCAGCGGCCTGTTTCAGTGAGCTGTCGGGCACCAGTATCAGAAACTCTTCACCTCCCCAGCGGGCGGCAACGTCAAACGCACGAATCCGGTGTTTGAGAATGGCTGCAACGCTTTTCAATACGCTGTCGCCGGCAGGATGACCGTACCGATCATTCACTGACTTGAAATGGTCGATATCGCAGATGATGAAGCTGAACGGTTTGCCCGCTATCCGCGCCGTATTGATCAGGCGCTCAAGTGTGTGTTCCGCTGCTCTTCGGTTATCCAGCCCGGTCAGCGTGTCGCTGTGGGCAATCTCCAGCAACTTCTGCTCGCGCCCCAGGCGAGTTGTTACATCCTGACTGATGCTGACGTAATGCGTCATTGCACCCTCCACGTTACGCAGCGGGGAAATACTGTGTTCGGCGTAGAAAAGCGAGCCGTCCTTGCGCTTGTTGATAAAGGTGGTGCGAAAGGGCTCGCCGCTCGCGAGCGACTCATTGAACTGCGCATAAAACAGCGCGTCGTGTTTGCCGGAGCGTAGCATTCGCGGGTTTTGCCCAATGATCTCGGGCGCGCTGTAGCCGGTTATGAGCTGAAACGCCTCGTTGGCGAACACGATGGTGGAGTTGCGATCAGTAATGATGATCGGGTCGAACGCGGCGTTCAGCGCCTGCGCCAGCAAGTGTTGTTCACGCTCGGCGCGGATGCGCGGGCTGATGTTTTGCTGCACTGACACAAAGTTGCAGACCTGGCCCGCATTGTCGCGCACTGGTGAGATTTTCCACTCGACGACATACGGGCTGCCGTCGGCACGGTAATTGACCGTCGACCCTTCGAAAAAAAGACGTTCGCTCAGGCATTGCCGCAGACGCTCGATAACCTGCGGGTCGGTGTCCGCACCCTGCAAAATGCGCGGCGAAAGACCGATCAGTTCCTCGGCCGTATAGCCCGTCATGGTGCAGAACGCCGGGTTGACATAAACGATGAGCGGGCCGCCGTTTGCCAGATTGGCATCGGTGATCAACACGGCGTTGAATGACTGCTCGACAACTGCTTCAAGCAAGGCCAGGCGCTGGCTGGATGAGGTCATCTGATTTCCTGTCGAGTGATCCGGTAATTGATCGCGGCGCTTATCAGATACGGTGTGACGCAATGCCGAGCGGATAATTGATGCTGGTTTGACTGTGTGTCACGTACCTGTTGCACCGTTACTATACCCACATCATTGGAGGGGTGCATCGCGCTGGAGCCAGTGATATTCAGGGCTTGGTCGGTTTTTTTTGACTGGCTTATTGCCAGCTTGCAGACCGCGTGCACCCCCCAATATTTAGCTGCGGTGCAGTCACGTATTCCGGTATCTTCTGGAGAATTGAAACTAATTGTTTCTGTTCTCTCCGGGATCACGCTCGTAAAAAGCGCCCAAACCAAAGACTCAACGATAGGAGGCCCGCGTTGGATTTGTCGTCTGCTGCCTGGGTGTTTCACGATACCCGTCTGATCATCTGCTGCCTGATTGCCATCGCCACGATCATCGTATTGATCAGCGCAACCAGACTCCCGCCTTTTCTGTCGATTCTTGTAGGCACCTTCATTGCCGGTATCGGTGCGGGTTTGCCTGCCGAATCCGTTGCAAAAGCGTTCAGCAAAGGCGCTGGCGCCATTCTGGGCGAGGCAGGCATCATTATCGCGCTGGGGGCGATGCTCGGTGCCCTGATGGCCGAGTCGGGGGCCGCGGATCGCATTGCTTCAACCCTGCTCAAACTGGGCAAAGGCCGGATGCTGCCGTGGATAATGGCGCTGGTAGCCATGGTCATCGGCCTGCCGCTGTTCTTTGAAGTGGGTCTGGTGCTGATGGTGCCGATCATCTTCGTCATGGCTCGTCAGTCCGGCCAGCCACTGCTGAAAATCGCGATTCCGGCACTGGCGGGCATGACCACGCTGCATGCCTTGATGCCGCCACACCCCGGGCCGCTGATCGCCGTCAGTGCCTTGCACGCTGATCTGGGCCTGACCATGCTGTTGGGGCTGTGCATTGCCGTGCCAGCCGTGATTCTCGCCGGCCCTGTGTATGGCAACTCGTTGTCCGGGCGCATGCACATCGAAGAGCCTGCCGAGCTGGGCGAGTTGTTCAGTGCCAAGCCTGATACCCGTCGCCAGCCAGGCTTCGGTATCTCGCTGCTGATCATTCTGCTGCCCGTGATTCTCATGCTCGGCAGCACGCTGGCCAAAGTCACGATGGAGCCTGAAAGCACTGTCGCGCTGACCCTGAAATTTCTCGGCGAACCGCTGGTGGCTTTGGGTATCGCGGTGCTGGCTGCAACAGTCTGCCTGGGCTGGGCCAATGGGCTTTCCCGCGACCACGTCGGCGGTACGTTGCGCAAAAGCCTCGCACCGATTGCCGTGCTGTTGTTGACCATCGGTGCCGGTGGCGGCCTCAAGCAAACGTTGCTGGACGCCGGAGTCAGCCAGACCATCAGCAAGGTGGCAGAAGGCGCACAGATGCCGTACCTGCTGCTGGCCTGGCTGATCGCCGTGGCGCTGCGTCAGGCAACCGGTTCCGCCACCGTTGCGACCACCACCACCGCAGGCATCCTCGCACCCATGATGGCAGGGCTCGCACCGGTTCAGGCATCACTGATCGCGCTGGTCATCGGCGCAGGTTCGGTGTTCTTCTGCCATGTAAACGACGCAGGTTTCTGGATGGTCCGCGAATACTTCGGCCTGCAACTGAAACAGACCCTCTGGGTCTGGTCGGTGCTGCAGACGATTGTGTCGGTGGTCGGGCTTATAGGCACGTTGCTGTTGTGGCATTGGCTGGTTTGAGGCCGCGCCACGTGTCAGCAGCTTGCCTCACACAGCGCAGACTGCAACAGACCTCATAACGTCCTCCAGCGCTTCTGACCTCATGGGCCTGTTCAGAAAATACCCCTGGAAGTACGGGCAGCCCATTTTACGCAGGCGGTTGTATTGCTCTGCGGTCTCTACGCCTTCAGCGGTTATTTCCAGATCAAGTGCACGGCCTAGAGACAGGATGCTGCTGACAATCGCCTGGCTGCGGTCGTAGGTCATCATTCGGGACACAAAAGACCGGTCTATCTTTACGGCATCGATCGGGTAGCGGTCGATGTAGCCCAGCGAGCTGTAGCCTGTGCCGAAGTCGTCCAGTGCCACGCGCACTCCCAAGTGGCGGATCTGCCGTAGAACTTCCGCGATGGCGTCCGGCTGGTAGAGGAAAACCGACTCGGTGACCTCGATCTGCAGTTGTGCAGCAGGCAGACCGGTTGTTGCGATTATTCGAGTGACCTGATCAACGAAACCGGGGCGGCTCAGCTCTTTTCCGGACACGTTCACATTGAGTCTCAGGTCCAGATGAGGGAACGCTTTCCTCCATGCCTGAACATCGCCGCAGGCCTTGTGCATGACCCACGCGCCCAGCTCATGAATAAGCCCCAGGTCTTCGGCAATGGGGATGAACGCATCGGGTGAAATAATGCCCATGGACGGGTGATCCCATCTAACCAGGGCCTCGACGCCCACCAGGTGCTCACTGTCGCCGCTGTAAATGGGCTGGTAGAACACCAGAAAATCCTTGTTTTCCAGCGCTTGGCGCAATGCGTTCTGGATGACCAGCGTATCAATCGCCGCCTCGCGCATCGAAGCATTGAAAAGGCTCCAGCGTCCCCGGCCTTGTTTCTTGGCGGAGTACATGGCCACGTCTGCATCACGCAGCAAGTCCTCGGGCTTTGAATGACCTTCGCCTGCCGTGACAATGCCGATGCTGCACGATATGAAAATGTCCTGACCTTCAATCTCGATGGCCGCGTGCAATTGACTGACAATGCGCTCGGCCATCTTTACCGCGGTCTCGGGCTGATCCTTGCCTACCAGCAATATGGCAAACTCATCGCCACCAATTCGCGCCAGTACATCGTTTGCACGGACACAGTTCTGCAATCGGTTTGCGACACGCTTGAGCAGTTGATCGCCGGCCAGATGGCCCATGCTGTCGTTGACGACCTTGAACCCGTCCAGGTCCAGAAAGAGCACCGTTGCACGTTCGTAGTGGTGATCAGGGTTGCTGAAGGCGTCGGCCAGTTCATTCATGAGATAGGCGCGGTTGAACAGGGCCGTCAGTTCATCGTGGAAGGCGATATAAGCCAGCTCCTCGGAGATACGCTCGCGCTCTTGCAGCCTGCTCTGTAGCGCCAGCTTCTCTTCCCATTCCAGACGCGCCCGCTGAGTCAACTGCTGAGACTCTTTGCGTTCGGTTATATCGCGCTGCACCGAAACCCAATGGGTGAACCAGCCTTTCTCGTTGGCCACCGGAACAATGCTCAACTCGACCCAGAACTGACTGCCGTCCTTGCGGGTGTTGATGAGTTCAACTTCGACCGGTCTCCAGTGAGTCAGCGCTTCGCGAATAACATCCAGTGTTTCGCGACTGGTGTCCTCGCACTGGAGTATGCGTGGTGTGCGGCCGATGACTTCTTCTTCGGTAAAACCGGTTATCGCCAGAAAGGCCGGGTTGCAATACACGATACGCGGCCCGGGCAGGTCAATCGGCTCGGCTTCGGTAATAAGAATGGCGTCATTGGCATTGATGACCACCGATTCAAGCAGGCGCAGCCTTTCAATGGAACCCACGGCCGAGCCGACCGTTTCGGGCTCGTCGCCGGGCCGCAGAAAGGTGCGTAAGTGAGCGGCATGGGTTTGCAGCGCGTACCTTTGCGCAACGCTCAATCCGGCTTCAAGGTGGGTACTGCTGAGCACAAGTGCGCCCAGCAATTGGTGCATGGAGCCGCGTATGGCGACGTAGATCAAGGTGCCTGTGTCGGCACTGCCTTGTGGATGTTCATCAGGGCTGTCCAGACCCACGCATACAACATCGCCGTAAGACGAAATTGTCCTCAGCCACGCCTCGTCGGCACAATGGCTAAATGCACCGAAACTTGCACTTTGCTCCCAGCCAGATACACCGGGCACCATCAGCGTGCCTGATGAGCACGACGCGCATTGAACGGCGGCCTTCAATACCTCTGTCATGCCGTCATGATTTGATGACGCGTGATTTGAAAAAGCATGATTTGAAGATGCAAAAACTGAAGGTGTAATCTGACCACGCTCATCGCCCAGATGATTCATCACTGACTTTTCCCGTAATTCGCACTCACCGATGCCTTGAATGCACCTGGCAAACTGCTGGGTGATAACTAAATGCCATCAATTTCTCAATGTTCCGACCCGGCGGTAATTGAAAGGTTGCAAAAGACGAGATCTGTTCTGATAGAGATCACCAGCCTTATAAAAGGCTGGTGCTATCGAGTGCATCACGGGAATGGGCGGTGTGGCAGATACTGAATTTCAGGCGCCCTGTTCCTGATAACCCTTGCGCAGTTTTTCGGCAATCAGCTTCTAAACTTCCCGCGCGGCCTGCTCCGGACTGTCCATTGTTTTGGTCATGGTCTGGCCTTGTGTGCCGATACGGCCGAAGTTGACTGTCACGTCCGATTCGGCCGCGCCGATGCGCCAGAACTTGTTCGAGTTGCCTTCGCCGAACGTGAATTCACGCAGTTGAGTGCTGCCTGCAACCACTGAGTCCTCAATCAGCGGCGAAGAGTCCTGTTGCTCGACGTCGACGTTTTCGTCATTGGCCGGCGGCAGTTCAGGAGTGTCTTCACCTCGTTGCAGAAGGGCTTCAATGCGGTTCAGCACCTCTTCGCTGTCATTGAGCCAGTCGTGGCTGAGCACATCGATGATCTTCCAGCCAAAACTGCGCAGTACGGTAGGCCGGAAGATGTAGCGCTCACGAACGTTGGCAGTGGCTGACGCGTCGCCGTCCAGCAGGATGCCCAGGCTGAAATGCTCGCCGTCCGCCTCGGCAATGGCCAGGTCACAGCGAAATTGCGAGCGCCCGACATATTCCTGCACTTCGTGACCGCGTTTGCGCAAGGCTGCGGCCAGAGCGGTGCGCAGGCTGTCCTTGGGCAAGGTAATGGCGAAGGACTGTTTGGCACCGGGGTTGAGGTTGGCGAGTATCCCTTGCGAGCGTGGCGCGTCACCTGCGGCACTGGCGCGGGCGAACTGCAGGAACGCGCGCAGGGCTGCGGCGCCATCGTTGTGGGTGTTGGTGATGGCATCGGCCTCGATGCTGGAGATAATCGCCATGCGTTTACGCGCGCGGCTGAAGATCACGTTCAGACGCTTTTCCCCGCCGCGCTGGTTGATCGGGCCGAAATTCATCAGCATCTTGCCATTGGGCCCTGGCGCGTAGCAGATGCTCAGGATGATCACGTCGCGCTCGTCGCCCTGAACGTTCTCCAGGTTTTTAACGAACAGGCCATTGAATTGCCCGGCATCCTCACGCACGTATTCACGTTCCAGGCGGGTGGCGAAGTCTGCGTCGCTGGCGGCCAGGTTCTCCAGCGCCTGCTCGATTTCGCCTTGCTGGGCCTCGGAAAACGCCACGATACCCAGGCTCAAACCGGTTTCGCGGCGCAACAGTTCGCGTACCAGGCCGGCGATGTAGCGCGCCTCGGCAACGTTGCCCCGGCTGATGTACACGCCGTCCTCGATTTTCAGGAAGCTGATCGGGCTGTTGAGCAACGTGTCGGCGCCCTGAATGACGGCTTGATCCTCGCTGGAGTCTAGCGGCGTGCTGACTGGCACCGGGTGTTCGATACGACGGTCCGGAATGGTGATCAGCCGTCCCTCATAAAACGCCGCATTGGAAAAGCTGATCAGCGCCTCGTGGCGGCTGCGGTAGTGCCACGCCAGCAATGTGGCCGGAAGATTGCGTGCCGCCTGACTCAACAGGCTGTCGGCATCAAGATTGATGGCAATCTGCTCGCCGTCTTCCATGGCGATCAGTTCGTTGTCTTGTTGGTCGCCGGCGCTGGAGAAGAAATTGGTCGGCGGCAGCTGCATTTCGTCACCGACCACAATCACCTGCTGCGCACGGCTCAGCGCCGGCACCGCTTCTTCGCTGGGGATTTGACTGGCTTCGTCGAAAATCACCACATCGAACAGGTCCGGTGTCAGTGGCAGGGTGTCGGACACTGACAACGGGCTCATCAGCCAGACGGGTTTCAGGTCGTTGATCACCCGGCCGCTGTCACCGCTGGCCAGTTCGCGAATGGAGCGGTAACGCATGGTCTTACCCAATTCGTGCTCCAGTTCCCGACGTCCTTTGGCGTAGGTCTTCTTGAACTCTCTTGCCTGCGGGTCCAGTTGGGCGACCGACAGTGCCGATTGCCTGACATGTTCCAGAAAGCGTTGGTGCAAGGTTGCGCTGAGCACATGGGCGTTGTGCTTGAGCAGGCTGCTTTCGGCCTGGCTGACCTTGTGTGTGGCCATGCTCAGCGTCTTGCCGTCAAAGCGCGCCACTTGCGGGTTGGCGCGATAAAACCGGGTCAGATTTTCCTGGGCTATCAATGCGTCCAGCGGGCGCTGCGCCAGTGCATGTGTCTGGAGGGCACGCAGGCAGGCCGGGTCAGCCTGATGCAGTTCGTTCAGAAGCGGCAGGGTATCGGGCAGCTCGCTGAGTTCCTCGTGCAGGTCGCGCAGGTATTCGGCCACTTCAGCCAGCGTCAGTGACGGCTCGAACACGAACGACCCGGCCACTATTTCGGCCAGCCGCGCCAACGGCTGACGCAGGCTGGCCTCCTGAGCAAGCCCGGACACAGCCTCGGGATCACTGCGCAAACGCTCGACCCACTGACGCATCAGTGGCGAGGTGGCCAGTTGCTGCAGCAGGGCCTGTTGACCCTGCACAAAAGCGTCGATGTTCTGGATGCTGTAACGCTCTTGCAGCCGCTGCTGTTCAGCCTGCAACTGTGCGTTGGCCTGATGTTCACGAGCCAGGTTGTCGAGAATGCTGCGATAGCTGGGCGCCACTGCATGCTGACTGAAATCGTAGCGTCGCTTCAATTCGCCGCGCAGCCGCCACCAGGACGGTTGCAGCCAGCGCATGAACGAGCCTTCCAGCCCCTGCACCAATGCCTGCGCGGCTAGGGTGTCCTGAACGCCAGGTTTGTCGCGCCAGTGGCGAGTGGCCTCGCTGGCGCTGTGTTGCTGCACTGTCAGCGCCTGTAAGGTGGCTTGCTCGGTCTGCAGCGTCCGGGAAGCGGGTGAGCCCGGCTCCAGCAGGTCGAGGTGCGAGGTCAGGTTGGCATTGGTCAGTTGCTCGGCGGCCTCACTGAAAACCTGCGCATCGGTCAGCCGGGTGTCGTTGGCCAACAGACTGGCAGACGACTCCAGCACCGGCTCGATACGCTGCATGAGCCCGCTGGCTTCGTCCACAGCGCTCTTGAGCTGGCCGTAGGCGTGTTCGTGGGTCACCAGGCGTGAGGCCAGATGACTGAAAGGATGGCGGGCGAAGCTGTCCAGGCCGAAGCGTTCGCGCATCGTCAGGTACACACGCTGGGTCAGCTCGCGTTGCTGCTGCCAGTGGTGCCATTCAGGCAGGCGCTCCAGCGCTTCGGGCGGCAGCGCGGCGGCAGCGGCAGGCAGCTCGATCAGATGACGCACCAGTTCGCGAACCGAGCAGGCGAGCGTCTGAGGCACGCTGGCCATGCTGTGTTCGAATCGTTCGATCAGTCCCAGTTGCTCGCTCATGGCCGCCAGCGTGGCAGTGCGTTGCGCCTGCAGGGTCTGCGACTGGGCGTCGGCAGCAATCCAGCGCTCATAGCATTCCCGCAGGTTGCCGACAAAGGCTTTTTTGTCCGTTTGTGAGTCATGAATCAGGCAGCACAGCTCGCCCAGCCCGCTCTGTTGCAGGCGATGAAACACCACGTCCAGCGCCGCGCGTTTTTCACAGACGAACAGCACGCGCAAACCGCGACCGGCGTAGTCGGCAATCAGGTTGGTGATGGTCTGCGACTTGCCGGTGCCGGGCGGGCCTTGAATGATGAAGTTGCGTCCGGTGCGGGCCAGGCTGACGGCGGCATTCTGTGTGGCATCACCGGCCACGACATTCCACTGCTCCGGCAGGGCAATCGGGTCCGGCGCCTGCACTTCGATGTCTCGCGGCTCGATCGAGAACATCCGGTCGAAGGCCTCATTCTGGGCAGGTTCCTCGATCAGTTGCGCGTAGTCGCGCACCAGCGACATTTTCCGGTAGTTGAAATTGGCCAGCGTCACTTGCGTCAGGTCGATGTCCCAGGCGTAGCGGTGCCCTTCATCCGCCGGCATGGAGAACGTGCTGTTCTCGGTGCTGCCGGCAACCATCTGCGGATGCTGCGTGCGCAAGGCGGGTGGCGTGTCCACCGCATTGCGCAAGGGCAATTCGCTGGGCAGGACTTTTTGCCGGAACAATTGCAGGCCCAGCGGGCGATAGTCATCGCGGTCGTAGCTGAAGTCCGGTTTTACCGAGGCCATTGCCGAGCGTTGACCGGCGCGGCGGCGCTGGAAATGGTGCAGGTGCTGGACGGCTTTCTGATGGATCAGCTCGATTTTCGGTTTGCTTTGCAGGCGCAGTTCGACGCCCGGTTCGGTGAGCTTTATCTGCCGGGCAATGTCGGCATGAATCTGTTCCAGCGACGTGCTTTGCAGGTCTACGGTTTCCGGCAGCTGGATGTCGTACAGCTGGCGAAGGAGGTGGCGCAGGACCGGATTGAATTCGGCCTCGGTTTCATCGCACTGCAAGACAAACTGGTCGCGCACGCCTTTTTTGCGGCTCAACGCTACCGGCAGCCACAGCAGCGGCGTCACGATACGCTCGTCCGGCGTGTCCTTGAGGTTGTGCCAGCGCATGAACGCCACGACCAGGCGCAGGTTGCTGAAACCAAACTCGGCGCGATCGCGGCGGGTTTCCTGAATGATCCGCTCCAGAGAGGTCTGCAGCCAGGCCTGATCTTCAAAGCGCAGCCATTGTTGCAGGCCCACCGGCTTCCCGCTCAGTACCTGCTCGGAGAACCCCCCGAACGTGGCTTGCCAGGTGCACAGCGATTCCGGGCGAATGCTTTCAATACGCATGACCAGCGGCACGCTGGCCACGGTCAGGTTGATGTTGGCCTGGGTCGGACGAAAGTGCAGCAGGCGGTTGCGCCTCGACAGGTCGAACAGGCGGTTGCGCAAGTGCTCCAGCACCACGGTACGCCGCGAAGCCGGGCCTTGGGCCTCTGCCAGAACCCGCTCGACGTCCAGGCTGGCAGGCTGCTCACGCCAGGTTTCCAGGCGGCGCGCCAGCGAGCTGACATCGGTGGCACGCTCGTGCCTGTTGAGTTCGGTCATCTCGACGATGAGATTGGCCAGCACCGGGTTGAGCCGGCTGTTGAGCTGGAACAGGTTTCGCCGGTGCCGGGCGAAGGTCTTGAGGTCATCGAGGTCGGCAAAGTCCAGTCCGCAGGCCAGGCACGCCAGCAATTGCCCGAGCTGGAAGATGTCGGTGATTTCATCGTGATGGCCCAGACGATGTTCCCAGCTCTGCAGGCCGAGGAGGAACACCGGATGGTCGATGGGCTGGTGCAGGTCTTCCTGCACTTGCAGATCGGTCACGGCTACACCGTCTTCCGAATCGCGGGTCAGGCGCACTTTGCCGATGATATTCAGCGCCGACTCGGGGTTGGGCTGAACCTGCCTGATCGCTTCCAGCGCCAGACGTGGCAGTGCGCCTTGCGGATCACGCAGTTGCAGGCTGCGCTCCGGCCCCTGGATGACGTCCGCGTAACTCAGTTGAGCTACGCGGCCCGACTCGTGCAACCGCGCGACTTCCCGCAGCAGTGGCAGCATCAAAAACAGCACGTCGTCTATCGGCACGGCCGCGCCGTCGTGGGTGTGCAGCAAGTGTTCGAACGTGACTATTTGATGGGTTGACTGATTCATTGGGTCCATGTCTCAACCTGCGCCTTGAGCGTACGTGTCATGAGGTCGAGCTCTCGCTTGGGAAGTTTGATGTCACGCTTGAGAACCGCCAGAAAATCCCTCTCGCTGCCGGTTTTTTGCGCTGTGCGCGCTGCATGCAGCAACGCATCGTCGCGCAGGTCCGGGTCGATCAGGCACAGATCAAGCATGATGAAGTGCAGGTATTCGTGGACGCTCGCGTCAATGCGTTCAGCTGTCAGCGTGCTCAGGTCCAGAACAGGTTCGTGGTCGCTCCAGTCTGGAAAGAAGCTGCGCACCTGATTGAGAACGGCTTCGGAGTGCAGCGCAGGGGCGCTGATGAACGTGGCGATAAAACGGCGGGTGAGGGCGGTGAGTTCGACCTGACCGGTGATGTCCAGACGGTTGAGCGACAACGGACCACGCAGGCGGCGCTGCAGCCACGCATCGGTTTCTGCAAGCTGTTGCCACCAGCTGTCCAGCGCCTGAGAGCGCAAAAAGGTCTCCGGGTGCGAAACCCCTTGAGACAGTGGCGCATCGTCGCCATCCAGTTCTCGCGCCTGTTGCAGGTAGCTGGCGGCGTTGACGGTGACAATTCCGGTGTGCACCTTGACCAGCGAGGTGATGGCCGGCTCCGGCCCGCTGACCACCAGCGCTGCGCCGCGGTCTGCGTAGATTTCAGTGTGCAGGCTGTATAACCGCGCGGTCTGCACAAGGCTCGCCGGCGCATGAAGGTCGGCCAGCGAGTGATTGAGTATGCGTTCGGCGGTCAGGTAGTCGCCGTCGTGCTCCGACCAGAGCCGGTAGTGGGCCAGTTCATGACCCAGCAACGCGAGCAGTTCCTGCGCGTCAAGGCGTTCGAGAATCGGCCCGTAGAACACCACATGCACTTCACCCGCCAGATAATGCAGACTCGCGTTCATAGTGCCATCGCCAGCCTGATACAGCGTGGCCGGTGCCTGAATGTGCAAACGCCGCAGCGCGGTTTCGCAGGCCTGATAAGCATCGGGGTGAGTCTCCGGGCTCAGCCGGTAGGTGTCGCGCAGCAGTTGCGCGCGCACATCCTGAGCATGCTCCTGCCTGACCCCGAGCGACGAGGCCCAGCTCCACACCGCAGGCTCGCTGGTTTTCAGGTAGTCGACGACCTGCTGATGGTAAGGCAGTGGCGTCAGGCAGGTAATATCCAGCGCAATGCTGTTCATGTTTCGTATCCTTCAGAAGGCTGCCTCACCCGTTGCGCCCGGACAGTTCGAGGTGGCCGTCACAACTCAAAAGCGCCTGTAGTTTGTCCTGACCAACGTCGACCGGAACTATCCACCAGTGGGTACGCGTGTCGTAGCGGGCGCCGCCAGGAATGGTCAAGGCTTTACCGGCTTTGGGTGGGTGCTTGTCAAAATAAGCGTTGATGGAATCAGCAAAAAAATTCGCATCTTTATCAGGGCAGTGAATGTCGTCGCCATCACCACTTTGTGCCAGCCATGCCACCGCGAGGATCAACAGTACCAACAGTACGGCTCTCGTCATTGAAGACTTCCATGCCCAGAGGGTATTTGTAACGGATTGTCGCGTCAGGCAGGCGTAGCCGTAAAGGCGTGAAAATACTCAACTGCCCACCGTTATGCCATGTGCCAGGTGAGAAGACACTCGCATCGTGCGCTACGTTCAGGCGTATGTGGACAGAGCATAGCGGCTCGCGCGCCATAATGGTCATGGCACGGCAATAATCAGAGGCGGCGTGAATAAGGCGTTTGCTGGTGCGGCGACGTTCTTTTCATGCGTAACGCCTCACGCCTCATACCGCCGCCGTGCATCAGTGAGCATGGATATCGTCAGTTTGCGCACTTCCAGTTTGCTGATCTCCACATGCGAGCGCAGCAGCACTAGCGCGTCGTCCCGTTTACGCGCCTCAAGTGCGTTGAGAATAGCGGCGTGCTCAAGGTAGGTGTGTTCAATGCGGGCGCTTTTGAAGAAGTCCAGCCTGCGCACAATGCGAATACGTTCAGTGACTTCCTGATGAACACGGGCCATTTCCAGATTGCCCGAGGCCGCGACCAGTTGCGTGTGGAACTGTTCGTCGAGGTCTGCGACGACCTGCATGTCGGTTTGCCTGCGATCTGGCGCAACCAGCCAGTGGTCTCGGAGAACATCGAGTTCCGGGTGTGCGTCGGTGGATGCGCAGATGCGTTCGATCGCCGCGCATTCGAGCACGATGCGCAGGTCGTACAGTTGGTCGATCTGCTCGAAATCCAGCGGCCTGACTGACCAGCCACGACGGAACTCGACGTCCAGATAACCTTCGCGTTGCAGGCGATACAGCGCATCGCGCACCGGGGTCCGCGAAACTTGATAGCGATCTGCCAACTGAGTTTCAGTAAACCGGTCGTAGGGCAGCAGGTAAAAGTCGAAAATCTCTTGCTTGAGCCGACGATAGACGTCTTCTGCCAGCGCATTGGTGGTGTACGGGGAATTCAAGGGCGTGGCTCCAGACTGCTGAGGTCAATGCTGACATGTGCAGCAACGACTTTCCAGCCGCCCTCCAGGCGAGCCCAGGTTTGCATTTGCCGTCCCAAGCGTTGAGTTACGCCATCGTGAAACTCGGTGCTCACCGTGGCGAAGTCCTCACCGAAGGTGCTGATCACCGTGCGCAACAGCGTACGGCCGGGGCCGACCGGTTGGCATTGGCGTCGATAGCGCGCAATGGTATCGGCACCGTGCAGGTTTTCCGCGACGCCGTAGCGAACGGTGTGTTCGGCGTTCCAGAAATACGCATCCAGTGTGGTCAGTTCATTGGCCAGCAGGGCGCGTTCGTAGTCGGTGAAGGCGTGGCTCACTTCGGCGACCACGTGGGGAAGGTTGATGTCCATTACTGCGTACTCCTTGTGTGCAGGGCGTGCTGCAGATTGGCGAGCGAGGCAACTCGCCCGGCAATCGCACCTTGCGCGGTGATCATGTCCAGAGTGGCCTGTTTGAAGGCCGCAAAGTAGCTTTCGGTCGCGTCTTCGATCAGCAGGCAGCGATAACCCCGGTCGCAGGCTTCGCGCAGGCTGGTCTGCACGCACACTTCGGTGGTGACGCCGGCGAAGATCAGATGAGTGATGCCCGCAACAGTGAGCCGCTGGTGCAGATCGGTGGCGAAAAACATGCCTTTGCCCGGTTTGTCGATGACCCACTCGCTGGCAAGCGGCGTCAGGGCGTCGATGATCTGGTTGCCGGGTTCACCGCGAACCAGAATGCGCCCCATCGGGCCGGGGTCGCCGATGCGCAGGCCCGGTAAACCGTGGTCGAGTTTGGCTTGCGGGCAGTCGGACAGGTCCGGGAGGTGAGACTCTCGGGTATGAATGACTACAAGACCCTGTTCGCGAGCCAGCGCCAGCAGTTGCTGCACGGTGGGCACGATGGCTTGCAGCGGGGCGACGTCGTTGCCCAGCGCGGCACCAAAGCCGCCTGGTTCGAGAAAGTCGCGCTGCATGTCGATGATCACCACAGCGGTACGCGATGGCTCGAAGGTAAAAGGGTCGGGGCGCGCACTGATGCTGATCATGCCAACGCCTGCGAACGTTGTTCTGCACCGGCCATGTGCCTGCCCAGTTCGGTACGGTCGGCGGCCGCTGCGCGGGTTTCAAAAACCAGCTCGCCGTCATGAATGACCACGATGCGGTCGGCCAGGCTCAGCAATTCGTCGAGGTCTTCGCTGAGCAGCAGCACCGCCGTACCATTGTTGCGGGCATCGATCAGGCGCTGGTGGATGAGCGCCACGCTGGCGAAGTCCAGTCCGAAAACCGGGTTGGCAACGATCAGCACGGCGACGTCACGGGTCAGTTCACGGGCCAGTACGGCACGCTGCACGTTGCCCCCGGACAAGGTGCCGATCGGCCGGTCCGGGTCCTTGGGTGAAACCTGAAACTGCTCGATCAGTGTTTTTGCCTGCGCGCCAATGGCACGACGATCAAGACGCCAGCCCTGACGGCACAAAGGCGGCTGGTCGAAGTTGCGCAGGGCCAGATTGTCAGCGACGCTGAAACTGCCAATACAGGCATTGCGCAGGGGTTCTTCGGGCAAGCTGAACACGCGCAGGCGCTGCATCTGTTCGCGCCGGGCGTGGTAAGGCTGGCCGTCGACCGCGATTTTTCCTGCGCTGAACGGTCGCTGGCCGAGCAGGGCTTCGGTGAGTTCGCGTTGACCATTGCCGGAGATACCCGCAACCCCGACAATCTCCCCCGGATGCACCGCCAGCGACAGGTTCTTCACCGCCAGGGTGCCTTTGTCGCCCGGCACGTCCAGGTTTTCTACCTGCAAGTGCGGCGCGCTGGGGGCCGACACGGGGCGATCAGTGCTGACGCTGCGCACCTGTGCTTGGCCCATCATCCAGGCGGCCATCTGCCGAGTGCTGGTGTCGGCCACGGCTGCCGTGCCCACCCAGCGGCCTTTGCGCAACACGGTAACATCGTCGGCGTAAGTGCTGACCTCGCGAAACTTGTGGGTGATCATCAGCACAGTGAGGTCGCCACGGTGCGCCATTGCCTGCATCAGGCCGAGCACTTCATCGGCTTCCTGGGGCGTGAGCACCGAGGTGGGCTCGTCGAGAATGACCAGCCGGCGCTGCAGATACAGCTGTTTGAGGATTTCCAGTTTCTGTTTTTCGCCAGCGGCCAGGCTGCTGACCGGTCGATGAATGTCCAGTCGCAAGGGCATGTTCGCCATGAACGCTTCAAGGCGCTCGTGCTCGGCGGCCCAATTGATGCGCCACGGCAGATCACCCCGCGACAGCACCAGGTTTTCCGCAACACTCAGGCCCGGCGCGACGGTGAAGTGCTGATAGACCATGCCGATCTGCAACTGATGCGAATCGCGCGGTGTGCCAATTGCATGCTCGCGGTTGTCGACTAGAATGCTGCCCGATTGCAGCGGGCTGTAGCCGATGATGCCTTTGACCAGCGTGCTTTTACCCGCACCGTTTTCGCCGAGCAGGGCGTGCACGGTGCCGGCGCGGACCTTGAACGACACCTCGTCCAGCGCCCGAAACGTTCCGAAATGTTTGCTGGCACCGATCGTTTCCAGGCTCGCGGCGCGCATGTTCAAGCCTCCAGCACAGTGCGAAGCAGCGAAGAGTGGCCGACTGCGCCGAACACGCCGCCCTGCATCTTGACCATGCTCAGTGCAGCGGCATGGTTGGCTGGATCGGTCGCGCCGCAGCAGTCTTCAAGCAGCAGGCATTCAAAGCCACGGTCATTGGCTTCGCGCATCGTGGTGTGCACGCAGACATCGGTGGTAATGCCGGTCAGGATCAGGTTGTCGATGCCGCGCGTGCGCAGGATCAGCTCCAGATCAGTGGCGCAGAACGAGCCTTTGCCGGGTTTGTCGATGATGATTTCGCCGGGCAGCGGGGCCAGTTCGTCGATGATTTCCCAGCCCGGTTCGCCGCGCACCAGAATCTTGCCGCACGGGCCGGGATCGCCGATCCCCGCGCCGATGCGCTGCGAGCGCCAGCGTTTGTTGGCCGGCAGGTCGCTGAGGTCCGGGCGGTGGCCTTCGCGGGTATGAATGATGGTGAAGCCGAGCGGGCGCATCATGGCCAGTAGCGCCCTGATCGGTTCGATGGGCGCGCGGGTCAGCGCCAGGTCGTAGCCCATGCTGTCCACATAGCCGCCGACGCCGCAAAAGTCGGTCTGCATGTCGATCACGATCAATGCCGTGTTGTGCGCATGCAGCTGGCCGTTCCAGGGCCACGGATAGGGCGCCGAATCAACGTGACGTTCGCTCATGGCTTTTACTCCTTCCAACTGCTGGGCGTGGGCTTGAATTCGCGCTCGGGTGTGGCAAAACCGCATGAACGGCCGTCGGTGTGCACCACGTCGTTCTCCCAGGGCAGGCGGTATTGGCCAGCGGTCAGGTCGCGCATGTAGGTGTAAGGGCAATCGCGGGCACCGCCCTTGACCGCCACATAACCGCGATGGCCGAACTGATAGATGTTGTTCTCGACACCCCAATGCACACGCGCCTCGCGGACCAGATCAGGTCGCAGTTCGCAGCAGACGATTTCGTCGGCCCGGCCGCCACCTTCGGCCATGATCGTGCCGTCGAAATCGACGAACATGGCTTCGCCCATGGAATCGAACGTGCCATCGGAGCCGCACATGCACACGCTCGCGGTTTGCATGAGGTTGGTAAAGGCATTGCTCTGATTGGTTATCTTCCACGAATGGCGGATCGGCGCGGTGTAACCGGCGGTGCGCAGCATGATGTCGGCACCTTTGTAGGCGCACTCACGGGCCATTTCCGGGAACATGCCGTCGTGGCAGATGATCAGCGCCAGCGTGCTGCCGCGCGGGCCATCGCAGACCGGAATGCCGAGATCGCCCGGCTCCCAAGGCTCGACAGGCACCCACGGGTGCAGCTTGCGGTAGTACAGGCGAATCTCGCCAAGGTCATCGACGATCAGGCCGCTGTTGAACGGGTTGCCCTGCGGGTTGGCTTCCATGATCGAGAAGCAGCCCCAGATACGGTGCTCCTTGCACGCCTCGCGCAGCGCCACGACTTCCGGTCCGTCCAGACTGCACATGATCTCCGGTGCGGTGCTCATCGACAGGCCATGCAGGGAGTATTCGGGAAACACGATCAGGTCCATGCCCGGATTGCTGCGCCGCGCCTTGGCCACCATGCCGACCACTTTCTGCGTTTGTGCCCACAACGCCTCGCGGGTGTGGGGATCGGGCAGCGCCAGTTGCGCCAGGCCGATCACCACGCCGTTGGGCGACTTGTTCAAACCACCAAGACCACTGGCCATGTCATGCCTCCTCGAAAGATCAGTTCATCGCGTCAGGCTGAGTTCGCCCGGCGCGCCGTTCAGCGTGCGCCCACGGCGACAGGTGGCGTACATCACCACCAGCGTCAATGCATAAGGTGCCGCCGCGAAAAGGTAGTAACCGGTGCTGATGCCCACCGCCTGAAGCGCCGGGCCGATGGCACCAGCGGCACCGAACAGCAGCGAGGCCCAAAGACACGCCAGCGGCCGCCAGCGGGCGAAAATCACCAGTGCAACGGCCATCAGGCCCTGACCGCTGGACAGCCCTTCGTTCCAGCTGCCGGGGTAGTAGAGTGACAGATAGGCCCCGCCAATCCCGGCCAGCCCGCCGCCGATGGCAGTGGCCAGAATGCGCACCTTGAGCGGGCGATAGCCCAGCGCCTGGGCGGTTTCGGCATGGTCACCGACCAGCCGCAGCATCAGCCCCCAACGCGTAGTGCGCAGCCCCCAGTGCAGGACAAACGCCAGCGCTGCGCCGACGAAGAACAGCACATTGATGTTCAGTGCCGAACGCACACGTTCCTCATCGCTCCAGGCACCCAGAGCCAGCGACGGCAGCATGGGCGCTTGTGGCTGGATAAACGCTTTACCGAGAAAGAACGCCATCCCGGTGCCGAGCAGGATCAGCGCGATGCCGAAGGCGATGTCGTTGACTCGCGGCAGCGAACAAGCCAGGCCGTGCAACAGGCCGAGCACAATGCCGACCCCGGCAGCCGCGCTGACGCCCAGCCAGGCCGAGCCGCTCAGGCACGCCACGGCATAGCCGGACATGGCCCCGGCCACCAGAATGCCTTCCAGCCCCAGGTTGATGCGCCCGCTTTTCTCGGTCAGGCACTCGCCCAGGCTGACGAACAGAAACGGCGTGCCAACGCGGATTGCGCCGGCCAGCAAGGCGAACAGAAAGGTACTCAGGTCAATATCAGCCATGGTGCAAAGCTCCTTTCTCATCGACCTGCGTGTGCGTCGTCGCCAGCCTGATTTTCCAGGCCGCGATACGCCCGCCCAGGGCTTCCCAGAGCAGCAGGTTGGTGAACAGCAAGCCTTCCAGAATCAGTGTGGTCGCATCCGGCAGGCCAAGCCGCCGTTGCAGCAGTCCGCCGCTGGCTTCCAGCCCGCCCAGCAAGATGGCGCAGACGATAATCGCCAGCGGATGATGGCGGGCGGCGAAGGCGACCAGAATGCCGCTGGTGCCGTAGCCTGCGATCAGCGCAGCATTCGCGCTGCCTTGTACCGCCGTGACTTCGAACATGCCGGCCAGACCCGCCGCTGCGCCACCCAACAGGCAACTGAGCAGAATCAGGCGGTCCACCGGCAAGCCGATCATCAACGCGGTGCGCACGTTGCCGCCGACCACCGCTAGGGCAAAGCCCTTGACGCTGTGGCGTACCAGCACATACGCCAGCAAACAGGCGACTACGCCCGCCACCAGCCCCCAATGCACTTCAAAACCGTCACTGATGGTGCCGATCAGGTAGGCATCGTCCAGCGGCGGGGTAGAAGGTTTATTCAGGCTTGCCGGATCGCGCAATGGCCCTTCCACCAGTTGCCTGAACAGCGCCAGAGCAATGTAGGAAAGCAGCAGGCTGCTGATCGTCTCGTTGACCCCACGGCGCTGGCGCATCAAGCCACTCAAGCCGATCCACAGCGCGCCCACGGTCATTGCCGCCAGCGCCATGCAGACCAGCATCAAAGCGGGCGGCAAGTGTCCCAGCCACAAGGGTGTGACCGCCGCTGCCAGTGCGCCGAGCACCAGCGCGCCTTCGCCGCCGATAATAATCAGCCCGGCCCGTGCAGGCAGGGCGACGCAGAGCGCGGTCAGCATCAACGGCGCTGCGCGCTGCAAGGTGTTCTCCAGCGCGAACCAGGAGCCAAACGCGCCTTCGCCGACCAGTTGCAGCGCCTGCCAGGCCGGCTTGCCCTGAACCGCCAGAAACAGCCCGAACAGTGCGCACGAGGAAAACACCGCCAGCAGCGTAGGCAACCCCGGCAACAGCGCGCTGGCAAGACGGCGCAGACGTGTGGATGAACTCATGAACGCTCCTCAGATCTGCCCAAGCACGCCTTCGACCAGGTAATTCATGCTCTCCAGCGCAATGTCGGTCTGGGTTTGAGCCACGCCATCGGCAATCACTACCGCGCCTTTGTTGTCCTTGAGCGGGCCTTTGAAAATCACGAACTGACCTGCGAGCATCTGCGCCTTGATGGCGTCGGCTTGCTGTTTTGCGGCAGCGGTGACGGCAGGGCCGTAGGCGGAAGTCTTGACGAAGCCTTCCTTGAGGCCGCCACGCAGGAAGTTGATCATCGGCGCGCCACTCTGGGCCGCAGCCACATGAGCGCGATACGGTGTTTCCCAGTTCCATTCGGCCCCGGTCAGGTAGCCTTTGGGCGCCAGCGCAGCCTGGCTGGCGTGGTAGCCACAAGTCATGACACCGCGCTTTTCGGCAGTCTCGACAATCACTTTGGGGCCATCGACATGGCAGGTCAGCACATCACAGCCCTGATCGATCAGACCGTTGGCGGCTTCCGCTTCCTTGACCGGCAACGACCAGTCGCCGGTGAAAATCACCGTGGTGACGATGCTCGGGTCTACCGAGCGCGCGCCCATGGCGAAGGCGTTGAGGTTGCGCAGCACTTGCGGCACCGGCTTGGCGGCGACAAAGCCAAGTTTTTTGCTCTTGCTCATGTGCCCGGCGATCACGCCGTTCAGGTATTGCGCTTCGTCGATGTAACCGAAAAAGCTGCCCGCGTTCATCGGGTCCTTACCTTTCTGCCAGAGGCCGCCGCAATGCGCGAAACGCACGTCCGGGTACTTCTTGGCGACCTTCACCACGTGCGGCTCGAAATAGCCGAACGAGGTCGGGAAAATCAGCGTTGCGCCGTCCTGACGGATCATGGCTTCCATGGTTTTCTGCACGGCCACGGTTTCCGGGACGTTCTCCTCTTCGATTACCTTGACGTTGGGCAGCGTCTTGATGATGGCGGCTGCCTGGGCGTGGGCCTGGTTGTAACCAAAGTCGTCGCGAGCGCCGACGTAGATGAAACCCACCACCAGCGGCGCATCGGCTGAGTAGGCGCGGCCAAAAGGCAGCGCCGCGCTCAGACCGATAATGCCCGCCAACTTGATGAAACTGCGACGATCAACGTTCGACATGGTGCTACCCCTGATCAATGAGCGATGGAAGATGTTTGCGCGGCGCGGTAGGCGCGCCAGCCTTTGAAATCAGTGATGTCCAGCGCGCCTTCAAGGCCTGCGGGTTCACAGATGAAGCCCTTGACCCACTGACCGTCGGCCAATTGCAGCGAGCCGATGCCCAGCGGTGCAGGAATCGCGGCGACAAAGCCGCCGAACAGGCTCAACGGCATCTCCCAGACCTCGACCTCGATGCTTGCGCCTTGTGCCGTCACACGCACCAGACCCGGTTTTGGCGGAGACGTATTGGCCAGCGCATAGAGTCGATAATCTGCGCTGGTGGTGGTGCGCTGCAGCAGGCGCGCGCTGCTTTCCAGCAACTGCCAGTTGAGCGGCTGGCCGTACAAGTGCGCGCCCACCACCGCCACTTGCACGGTCGGGGCATTAAAGGGCAGGGGCGCCATCGCGACGGCCTCGCGCTGGTCGGCCTTGCCGAGCAGCGGTTGCCAGGCAGCGGCGAACTCTGCGAGCCGCTGATCGGCACCCGCCGGTCCTATCAGCGTGATGCCCGCCGGCAAGCCGTCAGCACGAGCGATTGCCGGGATGGCGATGGCGCACATGTTCATCAGGTTGACGAAGTTGGTGTAGTAGCCGAGCCGTGAATTGAGCTCGATGGGGTTTTCCAGCACCGCATCGATGGTCGGCATGCACGGCGCGGTCGGCACCACCAGCACATCCACATCAGCCAACAGGTGTTCGGCTGCCCGGGTCAGGTCGGCCAGGCGATAACGGGCGTTGAACGCATCGACGGCATCGAAGGACGCAGCGCTCTGCAGGATGCCGCGCACCACCGGGTGAACATCGGCAGCGTTTTCAGTAAAAAAACTGCCGACGGCTGCCCGCCGTTCGGCCACCCACGGGCCTTGATAGAGAAGCGCCGCCGCTTCGGCGAACACGTCAAATTCGATCTCTTTGAGGGTCACCAGTGGATCGTCATGCAGGGCCGCCAGCGCCTTTGAATACGCCGCCTGCGCCTGAGTGTCTCCGAAGAACTCGCACTGGCGGGCAACCGCCACGCGCCTGGCCCGGCGCTGCACCGGCAAGGCCTGCACGGCCACACTGCCCGGATCCAGAGGATCGTAGGCGGCGATGACCTGCGCCACCTGCCAGGCCTGCATCACGTCGCAGGCAAAGATCGACGGGCAGTCCAGCGTGCGGCAAGCGGGCACAACGCCGCGACTGCTGAACAGGCCAAGGCTGGGCTTGAGCCCGACGATGCCATTGAAGCCTGCGGGCACTCGACCCGAGCCTGCCGTGTCGGTGCCCAGTGCAAAACTCACGTAGCCACGCGCTACCGCCACAGCGGACCCTGAACTGGAACCGCCGCTCACATAGGCCGGATCGTGAGCGTTGCGCACCGCGCCGTAAGGCGAGCGGACGCCCACCAGGCCGGTGGCGAACTGATCGAGATTGGTTTTGCCGATCAACAACGCGCCACTGTCGAGCAGCCGTTGCACCACATGAGCGTTTTCTCTGGCGGTATAAGCGAAAGCCGGGCATGCAGCCGTGGTGAGCATTCCCGCTACGTCGAAATTGTCCTTGACCGCAAACGGCACACCGAACAGCGGCAGTTGCTCATACACCGAATCGCCCAGCGCTGCGGCGATACCTTCCAGTGCGGCTGCTCTTTCAAGCAGGTCCGCAGCGGGCACCCGATAAATCCAGACTTCGGGTCGATCATCTGCATCAATGTGCATCGTCAGGGAGTGCACAAGCGTCGCCAGGGTGGTTGTACCCGAGCGTAACGCCGACTGAAGTTCATTAATGTCGAGTGCGATCATGGTGGTGTTCATTCATGTATACAAGATGAACAAGCACCTCTGCACTTAATGGGCCAAGGTTGGAAAAGCGTTGAATCGAGAGGGGTGTGAGGCGTTCGGGCAAGCATGAGCGGTACTTTCATGCATCAGGGTTGTGCCCGAAAACATACCGCTGCCCAACGATGGGTCACACGTTTGGCGGGTGTTGTGGCGCGATCAGGATGTTGATCGCGCCAGATGTTATCTCAGCTCTCGCAAAACCTGATCCGGTTGCCGAACGGGTCGCAGACTTCCAATACTTTCCCCCAACCCTGCTGCACGATGTCCGGGCGCGCATAGCCATACTGCTTGCCAATCAGCTCATCGCGTAGTTGCTCGATGTTGCGGGTCGGTATGAAAACGGCCGCCCCGGGGCATGCATCGCCGTGGTGTTCGGAAAGGTGCAGGTGCAGTCCGTTGCGGCTGATGCCCAGATACAGCGGCAGATCGGCTTCGAACCGATGTTCGAACTCGACACGGAAACCGAGAAAGTCGAGGTAGAACTCGCGCGCCTTGCGCTCGTCGAACATCCGCAGTATCGGAATGGCACTGTCGAAGGAGGCACTTTCGACGGTCGCCGTGGCTTGCTCGGTGGTGGACATCGCTATTCCTTTAGTTCAAATACGGGTAGTCAAAGCGCTGGTTACAGCTCTTTCTTCAGGTGCTTTTCGATTTGTTCAAGCGACTTGCCCTTGGTCTCGGGAAGGCACAGGAACACGAAGATCAGCGAGCCGACGTTGATGGCCGCAAAGATGAAGAACGTCGGGTTGCCGATGGTATCCACTGCAATCGGGAAGGTAAACGCCACCGAGGCGTTGAACAGCCACTGCATCGACACCGCCGTGCCGGTCAGCAAACCCCGCACCTGCATGGGGAACAGTTCCGACATCAACAGCCAGTACACCGGCGAAATGCACATCTGCATGAACAGCAGGAACACCAGAATGCAGGCGAGGGCCGTGTAGCTCTGGGTCAGGTTCTGCGGCATGAATTGCAGTACGCAGCCAAGCGCGGCCTGCATCAGGATGACCATCACCAGACCGGTCATCAGCAAGTGGCGACGACCATAACGACCTATTGCCCAGATGCCCAGCAGGGTCGCGATGACCGACACCACGCCGTTGCCGATGGTGGCCGTCAGCGCAGCGTTGGTGCCCATCCCGGTATTCTTGAGGATGATCGGTGTGTAATACATGAAGGCGTTCACGCCGGTGAGCTGTGCGGTAAAGCCCAGACCGATGCCGATCAGCAGCAGCTTGATGACCCAGCGCTGACGCAGCAATTCCTTTGCCTTGGGACGATTGCGCGCCTGCTCGTCCTGAGCTTTCATTTCGTCCACTTCACGCTGCGCATCGTCCTTGTTGCTGCGCAGTTGCTCCAGCACATCCTGAGCTTCGTCAAAACGGCCTTTGGACGCCAGCCAGCGCGGCGAAGGCGGTACGAAGAAGGTGCCGATCAGCAGCAACACCCCCGGCACCATCGCGATCGCCAGCATATAGCGCCAGATGCCCGGCGTGTGCAGCAGCGCGGCCATGACCGCGCTGAGCACATAGGCGAGCAACTGGCCGCTGACGATCATCAGTTCGTTGCGGCTGACCAGCCGCGCACGACGCGAGGGGCCGGCGATTTCGGCAATGAACACCGGCACCGTCGCCGAGCCGCCACCCACCGCGATACCCAGCAGGAAGCGCGCGGCGACCATGAACGGAATGGACGGCGCGATGGCCGTACCCAGCGCACCCGCGATGAACAGCACCGACAGGAGGCGCAGGGTCAGGCGTCGTCCGAAACGGTCGGAAATATAGCCACTGGCCAGTGAGCCGAAGGCTGCACCGACGATCAGCGAAGCAGTGATCATCCCTTCGCTGTAGGCATTCAGGCCCAGCCCGCCCTGATCGGCCGGCAGCGTCATGAAGGGCAATGCGCCGGCGATAATACCGGTGTCATAACCAAACGCGAGCGCGCCCATGGTTGCCACAAGTACGGAGATGAAAATCAGTCGGTTAGGCGAGGCGTTTTGCCGACCTTGCGTGTCAGCCGCTGCTGTAGTGCTACTTGAAGACATGAATCTGAAGTCCTTCGCTTGAAACCAGCGTCGCGCCAGTACATAGATGTGAGGCTTAGGGCGATGTCGGCCGCACGAGTTCCCTATGACTCTGTTAAAACTGTACGGGTCATCTGGATGATTGACAGTGACTGCTTTGAGTACCCGAAGGAGGGCGCGCCATGAACCTGACCGATCACTATCGGGCTTACATCGCCTGTCTGAATGACCGTAGTTGGCACCAGTTGGGCAACTTCGTCGATGACAATGTGCATTACAACGGTGAGCTGATCAGCCTGTCCGGCTACAAAACAATGCTGGAAAACGACGTCAGGATTATCCCCGACTTGCGTTTCAATATCGATTTGCTGGTCGTTGAAGCACCACAGGTCGCTGCCCGGCTGGTCTTCAACTGCTCGCCACAGGGTCGATTTCTGGGGCAGGACACACAGGGACGGCGCATCACCTTTTCCGAAAATGTGTTCTACACATTCAGCGATGGCAAGATAATCGGCGTTTGGTCGGTAATCGATAAAGCGGCAGTGGAGCGTCAGCTTCGCGGTGAGTCGGCAGCGGTCTGCGCCGACAGACGCGTCTGAGGTCGCCAGAGGACATTCGATTCACGGCACTCTACGGCGGCCCAGCAGTCTTTTTTCTAGACATCCCACTCTCACCCAGCGGAGACCCACATGATTATTGTCCACCACCTGAACAACTCACGTTCGCAGCGCATTCTGTGGTTACTCGAAGAACTTGGCCTGCCGTACGAGATAAAACGCTACCAGCGTGACCCGAAAACCAACCTCGCGCCGCCTGAGCTGAAGGCCATTCATCCGCTGGGCAAATCCCCGGTGATCGAAGACGGTCCCCATGTGGTTATCGAGTCTGGCGCCATCGTCGATTACCTGATCCGCCGTCATGGCGACGGCCGCCTGCAACCGGATCCTGCCAGCGCCACCTACGATGAGTACGTACAATGGCTGCACTTCGCCGAAGGTTCGGCCATTCTGCCGCTGATGCTCAACCTGTACGTCGGTCGCCTGGGTGAGGCGGGCGCGCCTTTGCATCCGCGCATTCACTCTGAACTGGCCAACTACCTGGGCTATCTGAATGAAGCTCTGGGGCTGACGTCTTATCTGCTGGGCGACGAATTGAGTGGCGCGGATATTCAGATGAGCTTCATTGGCGAATTCGCCAAAATGCAGGGAATGCTGCAGCCGTATCCTAACCTTGCGGCCTGGGTACAACGATGCCAGGAAAGACCTGCGTATCGCCAGGCGCTGGAGCAGGGCGGTGAGTACTCGTTTGCGAAGTAAGTGAGCTGTTGAACAGGCTCCTTGCAATACGCTCCATCGGAATGAACAGCCTGACCATACCGGTGGCGCGTAAACGTCGCTGTTCAGTCCTCGACGGAACTGATCGGGTCGTTACCGGACTCTGCCGCCAGCTTCAACCGATCAGCCTTGCTCACGTAGCTGGATTTGTTTGCCGGTGCCAGTTTAGCGCTGGCTTTCTTGGCATGAGCCTTTAACAGTTGCTGTATTTTCTTGCGACGGTTCATGTGCTTCGACTCGGCTTGCAGGTGCTTGAATGATATCAGCTTAACTGTCGAACCCGGTTCTGGTGGTGTGCACTGGTTGCAGCCTTTGCTGTTGCATATGCATTCTGTCCAGACCTGCTCGTGTTTTCGCCAGCGCAGGACCACTGTGGATGAGGTCATTAGATGAAACAGGTAGAAGTCCAGATCATTACTGAATTGCCTTGTCAGGTTCTGATTCTGGAGCAAGAGGCAGTAGCAGAGGGCTTCAGGTTTCTTACCCGCTTGATCGAGGAGTGGAGGTCCGGAAAGAATCGATTCGAGGCCAAGGGTGAATGCCTCATGGTCGTACTTCTGGACGGCGCTCTGGCAGGCATCGGAGGTCTTTCACGTGATTCGCATGCTCAGAGGGGTATTGGCAGGCTACGCAGGGTATACGTCGCGACCGCCTCAAGAGGCCAAGGCCTTGGAAAGATTCTGGTGAATCGACTTGTGGAACATGCGGCTGAGCAATTTCGCGCCGTGCGCCTGTTCACTGATACTCCGAGCGGAGCAGAGTTTTACTTGCGTTGCGGCTTTCAGCCAGTGGACGAGGAACATGCCACGCACATAAAGTTTTTAAGACGGGTTTGAATTCCAGGTGTGTTCCCCAAGAGCGTCGGGGCCGCACTCCCCGGTCGCAATGAAAAATAGGGATCAACCGAGCACGTTCAACCCGCCACTGAACTGACATTTATGTTCATCACCGCCAAGATTTTCAGGCAGAAAAGCGGTGAGGTCGTAGGGCAGCAGCAGAGTGTCCAGCGCGAGGGAAAACGGCACGTCTAAAAGTATGGGCCAGCTCTGCCCTCCGTTATGGGTTCCCCACGCCCAACCTTGGCGAGTGCCGGGATAGATGCAACGCTCGCCGTCCAGATGAATCATCAGGCTCCAGCAGCCGCCAAGTGACATTGACATAACCAGTAACAGGCATCTTTTGAGCATACGTTCCTTCGTTCCTGCGTCGATGCAAAAGTGTCCGTCATTTTACTCACCCTTCCCGTTTCTGCCTGGCCGATCGGCCAGGATCACTTGTCCGCCCGCTCAGACCGCCAACTGATGCGTTGGCCACGCGCCGCGGTACGGGGCTTTCAGGTCAGCCAGCAGCGGCTGCCTCTCTGGCGAAGCGAACATCGATTGCAGGTTCTTTTCGATGGTGTTGCACAGGTCTTCCATGCGGATCCGGTGCTGACTGTTGCCAAATGGGGCTTGCAGGTCTGTACCGATGCGGTCCATTGCCAGCAGCATGCAGCCCACTACCGTGGATATCGCCGGGGTGAACCAGCCCAGGGTGGTGACCATGCTCAGCGGCATCAGGATGCAGAACAGCGTGCTGAACAGCCGTGGGAAATAAACGTAGGGGTAGGGCAGTGGCGTGTTGGCGATGCGCTCCATGCCTCCCTGACAGTTGGACAGATCGACCATGGTCGATTCCAGGCGGGTCAGACGGATGCTGTCGAACTGGCCGGCGGCAAAGGCTTGCGAGATAACCGCAGCAGAGCCATTGAGGATGTCATTGGGGAAGTTGTTGCTCTGGCTGGCGCGCTGAATCTCGTCGGGCGACAGTAACCCGTCGAGTTTTGCTGTTTTGACGTCGCCTTTGAGGTGCGCGCGCAGGGCACGCAAGTAAGCCACATGACGTTGAAAGAGTATGGCTTTGACAGGGTTGTTGAGGTCATCCCGTTCGCCATCGATCAGCGTCAGTACCTGCCGGCCAAAACTGCGTGAGGTGTTGACCATTGCGCCCCACAAGGTGCGCGCTTCCCACCAACGGTTATAGGCACTCGAGTTGCGAAAGCTGATCAGCACGATCAGTGCCGAGCAAAGCAACGTGAGGGGCATCAGGGGGAAGTCGATGCCTTTGCCTTCTATCAGCATGACATCCACGGTGACGGCCACGTCCCAGAGCAGAAGCCAGAACAGCGACCAGCCAACGTAGGTCACGGTTCGGGTGAAACACCGCCATTTTTTCTCGAAAGGACCAGACATTGCGGCACTCCTTTGCTGGTTTGGAAGAAGGCGCTTACTCGCTAAGCGCCAAGCCATGTTGTGAACTTACGCTGCCATCCTTAAAGCTCGCTTAATTTCAATTTGCGTAATCTGCAACACAAACGACGGTGATTTTTCGGCGCAGTCCTTGGTAGTGGGCGTACGCAGATTATTCAGTGGAACCGTCAACCGATCCGGGACCACACAGCCTTCGTCGATCCTTTTAAACCGGCGGGCGACCGGACGTTTCGCTGTTTCTGGCGCTGTTTGATCGACAGCCCACTGTCTTGCTTTCATGCAAGTAGTCGCTCCGGACACGCCCGCCTCAGCACTGTGCTGTTCAAACTTCCGTAGAAAGAGAGGGAATTCCCATGCACATCAACCGACCCGTCCAACAACCGTCTATTGCTTCGACGGATAGCTTTCGGACAGCGTCCGACGCGTCTCTTGCCTCCAGCTCTGTGCGATCTGTCAGCTCCGATCAGCAACGCGAGATAAATGCGATTGCCGATTACCTGACAGATCATGTGTTCGCTGCGCATAAACTGCCGCCGGCCGATTCGGCTGATGGCCAAGCTGCAGTTGACGTACACAATGCGCAGATCACTGCGCTGATCGAGACGCGCGCCAGCCGCCTGCACTTCGAAGGGGAAACCCCGGCAACCATCGCCGACACCTTCGCCAAGGCGGAAAAGCTCGACCGATTGGCGACGACTGCATCAGGCGCGTTGCGGGCGGCGCCCTTTGCCATGGCCTCGTTGCTTCAGTACATGCAGCCTGCGATCAACAAGGGCGATTGGCTGCCGGCTCCGCTCAAACCGCTGACCCCGCTCATTTCCGGAGCGCTGTCGGGCGCCATGGACCAGGTGGGCACTAAGATGATGGACCGCGCGACGGGTGATCTGCATTACCTGAGCGCCTCGCCGGACAGGCTCCACGATGCGATGGCCGCTTCGGTGAAGCGCCACTCGCCAAGCCTTGCTCGACAGGTTCTGGACACGGGGGTTGCGGTTCAGACGTACTCGGCGCGCAACGCCGTACGTACCGTATTGGCTCCGGCACTGGCGTCCAGACCCGCCGTGCAGGGTGCTGTGGACCTTGGTGTATCGATGGCGGGTGGTCTGGCTGCCAACGCAGGCTTTGGCAACCGCCTGCTCAGTGTGCAGTCGCGTGATCACCAGCGTGGCGGTGCATTAGTGCTCGGCTTGAAGGATAAAGAGCCCAAGGCTCAACTGAGCGAAGAAAACGACTGGCTTGAGGCTTATAAAGCAATAAAATCGGCCAGCTACTCGGGTGCGGCGCTCAACGCTGGCAAGCGGATGGCCGGTCTGCCACTGGATATGGCGACCGACGCAATGGGTGCGGTAAGAAGCCTGGTGTCAGCGTCCAGTCTGACCCAAAACGGTCTGGCGCTGGCGGGTGGCTTTGCCGGGGTAGGCAAGTTGCAGGAGATGGCGACGAAAAATATCACCGACCCGGCGACCAAGGCCGCGGTCAGTCAGTTGACCAACCTGGCAGGTTCGGCAGCCGTTTTCGCAGGCTGGACCACGGCCGCGCTGACAACCGATCCCGCGGTGAAAAAAGCCGAGTCGTTCATACAGGACACGGTGAAATCGACTGCATCCAGTACCACAGGCTACGTAGCCGACCAGACCGTCAAACTGGCGAAGACCGTCAAAGACATGGGCGGGGAGGCGATCACCCATACCGGCGCCAGCTTGCGCAATACGGTCAATAACCTGCGTCAACGCCCGGCTCGTGAAGCTGATATAGAAGAGGGGGGCACGGCGGCTTCTCCAAGTGAAATACCGTTTCGGCCTATGCGGTCGTAAGCAATCTGTGAGCTGTAGCTAAACAGTAAAAAGGGGGCGGACTCGACGAGTCCACCCCCTTTTTTCAAGCTACTTGTCTGGATTCAAAGCTCGGTGTGTTGGGTCGATGCCTGGGTTTTATCGTAGGCGTGTTTGACGTCGGTCATGGCGATGTTGCCCGTTGCCAGCTTCAGATCGTCACTGTCGCTTTTCACCAGGGCGAACTTTCCGTGGTTAGCGTCGATGCCGTTCAGCTCGATGCTCATGTCATCAAACTGCTTGCCACCGTTGGTGCGAACCATCGTGCCGAAATCGTCGGCCTTGAAGTTGTCGATTTTCAAGTGAGTGTTGGCGTTGAGCTGGACAACCTTGTCGTCTGCACCTTTGGCACTGCTGTTCTTGATGTTCAGATTAGTGACCGCTGCGCCTCCCTCGCCTTTGACCGTAATCAGGTCTTCACCGACGTTCTGGGCATGCACGTTGTCAATGGTGACTTCCTGAGCGTTTTTGGCTTTCACGTGGATGCCATCGACCTCGTTCTCACCCAGGTTCACATTCTTCAACGTAGCGCCTTCAGCCAGCTCGAACATGGGCTTCTGATTTTCGCCCTGGTCTCCGTTACCCATAGATTTGTCGGCAGTGAAGGTTGCGCCGTGGCCGTCGAAGACTTCGCCAGCGCCGACCTTGATGGTGTCTTTCACCACATTGATCTTGCCGGCTTGCTCGGTAGAACCTGCGGTGTCCGACACCGAGCCAGTACCTGAGGTACGGTTAGGGTTGGCCAACTGCGGAGTGATTTGCGGTGTTACGCCACCCTCGCCACCGCCTGTTGCAGTGGGTGTGCCACCGCCGCCGCCACCTGTTGCAGTAGGTGTGCCGCCGCCACCGCTGCCGCCACCGCCTGTTGCGGTCGGAGTATCACCGCCGCCACCGCCTGTTGCGCTTGGCGTATCACCGCCGCCGCCACCACCTGTTGCATCCGGTGTACCGCCGCCCCCGCTATCGGCCGACGGTGTACCGAGCCCGCCGTTGTTCTGGAAAGGAGCCTGGCTATCAGGCTGCTCCTGATTGGCATCCTGCTTTTTATTGGAGTTGGTGAGCATCTGCAGCAACGACATGATCAATGCACTGATCAATTTAGCGATGTTGGACTGGCTGTCGTTGGGCTTGCTGGCGTCCTGCGGATTCTGGACGGTGCTGTCGGGCGTGCCGAAGTTGACGTCTTTCTGTGTGTCGCTGCCGAACAACAGTGCACTCGGGTCGATCGCTTGCTGAGTGTTCTGCTCGCCGAACGTGTTTGGTTGAGGACTCTTGCCGCTTAGCGCCGAAAAATCGAGTGGCGTGGTGGTCTGTTGCGGCCGGGGTGTGATGCCGATGCTCATGCTGCGTTACCTCGCTAAGTGGGCAATTGGACCGACGCCAGCTCCAGGGTTCACCAGAGCAAGTGGCCGTATCGCTGTCCGTTCGATAGGGATGTGGATGTTTGGGGTTGAGCTTGCTCGAAGTGAGTGGCAAAGCGCAGCGACCGGTTCCCGTTTTGCCGGCATCTCATTGCACTGTTTTTAAAAGTTCCTTTTTTTATATGCCCAACCAACGCAAGGAACTGAAATGCCTATGCCTGCGACTCAGTGTGCACACGCCAGCAGGAAGACTGGTATTGCTCCGCACCGCACTCAGAGGCCTTGAAATGACCAACAATGACCAGTACCACACCCTTATCAACGAAATCTGCGCACTCAGCCTGATTTCCACACCTGAACGTTTCTATGAATCTGCCAATTTCAAAATCAGCGAAGTGGACTTCACCCTGCAGTTTCAGGACCGCGACGAAGGCCGTGCCGTTCTGATCTACGGTGACATGGGCGCGTTGCCCGCGCGCGGCCGTGAGAGCGCGTTGCTGGCGTTGATGGACATCAACTTTCACATGTTCGCGGGCGCCCACAGCCCGGCATTTTCCTTTAATGCGCAGACCGGTCGTGTGCTGCTGATGGGCTCTGTGGCCCTTGAACGAGCCTCTGCCGAAGGCGTGCTGTTGTTGATGAAGTCGTTTTCCGACCTGGCCAAAGAGTGGCGCGAGCATGGATTCATGGGGCAGGCCACAACTGTAGGCGCCTCGACGGACCAACCTGTTGCCCCAGCAGCCAAACGCGAGAGCCTTTCGGCTCCTGGGAGATTCCAATGATCAGTTCGCGGATCGGCGGGGCCGGTGGCGTCGAACTCAGCCGGGTAAACCAGCAGCACGATACTGTTCCCGCCCAGACAGCTCACCCAAATGCAGTCACTGCAGGCATGAATCCGCCGCTGACTCCCGATCAGTCAGGGTCACACGCGACAGAAAGCTCGTCTGCCGGCGCGGCGCGGCTGAATGTCGCGGCTCGACACACACAGCTTTTGCAGGCCTTCAAGGCTGAGCATGGGACGGCTCCGGTCAGCGGCGCGCCGATGATCAGTTCGCGTGCTGCGTTGTTGATCGGTAGTCTGCTGCAGGCCGAGCCTTTGCCTTTTGAAGTCATGGCCGAGAAATTGTCTCCTGAGCGCTATCAACTGAAGCAGTTTCAGGGCTCGGACTTGCAGCAGCGGCTGGAAAAATTCGCCCAGCCGGGTCAGATACCGGATAAAGCCGAGGTCGGGCAACTGATCAAGGGTTTTGCTCAGTCGGTCGCTGATCAACTGGAGCACTTTCAACTGATGCATGACGCTTCGCCCGCAACGGTAGGCCAGCATGCAAAAGCGGACAAGGCGACGCTTGCCGTCAGTCAGACTGCCCTTGGCGAATACGCCGGTCGTGCAAGCAAGGCAATCGGCGAAGGCCTGAGCAGCAGCATCGCGTCGCTGGATGAGCACATCAGTGCGCTGGATCTCACTCTGCAAGATGCCGAAGAGGGCAACAAGGAGTCTCTGCACGCTGACAGGCAGGCGCTGGTCGACGCCAAAACCACCCTGGTAGGTTTGCACGCCGATTTCGTCAAGTCGCCGGAGGCCAAGCGCCTTGCTTCGGTCGCCGCACATACGCAACTGGACAACGTCGTCAGTGATCTCGTCACTGCCCGTAACACGGTGGGTGGCTGGAAAGGTGCAGGGCCGATTGTCGCGGCTGCGGTTCCGCAGTTCTTGTCTTCAATGACACACTTGGGTTATGTGCGTTTGTCCACCAGCGACAAGCTGCGAGACACGATTCCCGAGACCAGCAGCGACGCCAACATGCTCAAGGCCTCGATAATCGGGATGGTGGCGGGCATTGCTCACGAGACGGTCAACAGCGTGGTCAAGCCGATGTTTCAGGCCGCCTTGCAGAAGACTGGCCTCAACGAACGCCTGAACATGGTGCCAATGAAGGCTGTGGATACCAATACGGTTATTCCTGACCCCTTCGAGCTGAAAAGCGAGCACGGTGAGCTGGTCAAAAAAACGCCCGAGGAAGTCGCTCAGGACAAGGCGTTCGTGAAAAGTGAACGCGCGCTGCTGAACCAGAAGAAGGTTCAGGGTTCGTCCACCCATCCGGTAGGTGAGCTGATGGCTTACAGTGCCTTCGGTGGTTCTCAGGCTGTGCGCCAGATGCTCAACGATGTTCACCAGATCAATGGGCAGACGCTGAGTGCAAGAGCCCTGGCATCCGGTTTTGGCGGGGCGGTTTCTGCCAGTTCGCAAACGCTGCTGCAATTGAAGTCGAATTATGTCGACCCGCAAGGGCGCAAAATTCCGGTATTTACCCCGGACCGCGCCGAGACCGATCTGAAAAAGGACCTGGCCAAAGGTATGGACCTGCGCGAGCCGTCGGTACGCACCACGTTCTACAGCAAGGCTCTTTCGGGTATTCAGAGTTCTGCACTGACCTCGGCACTGCCGCCTGTGACCGCTCAGGCTGAAGGCGCAAGTGGCACGCTCAGTGCGGGGGCTATTTTGCGCAACATGGCCCTGGCAGCGACGGGTTCGGTGTCCTATCTGTCCACGTTGTACACCAACCAGTCGGTTACCGCAGAAGCCAAGGCGTTGAAAGCGGCAGGCATGGGCGGTGCAACACCTATGCTGGACCGTACCGAGACGGCTTTGAATAACATCCGTCATCCGAACAGGGAGTCGCTGCCACATACGTTCCAGAAGAGCACGTTGAGCGGTATCCCACGAGTCGCGGAAAACGCCTATCACATGGGACGAGGCGCATTGCAGTTGCCTACCCAGATGGCCGTGGATACGGTTCGGGTCGTGGATGAAGGTGTGTTGAACGCAGTCGCGTCAGCACGCGAGGCGCTTAAGCAGCCGACAAAAGACGATGACGCATTGAGGGCACTTGAAGAGGGCTTGCTTGACCCGCGTTAATCCCGGCGCCGGACACAGGCTGCAGGCGCCTGCTGTCCGGCTGCTTCATGCTGTTTTAACCTTAAAGGACTATGACGATGAAAACTTCGCAACCCGATTTCGCCCGCTTCATCAATTCTCTGGGCGCCCAGCTCGCCACGTCACTGACCTTGCAGAACGGCGTATGCGCTCTTTATGACGGTCAGAACAACGAAGCGGCGATCATTGAATTGCCCGAGCACAGTGAGATGGTCATCTTTCATTGCCGCATTGGCCGCTGCCCAGAGCGTGCCCCCGATTTGCAGCGTCTGCTGAGCCTGAACTTCGACGTAGCGCGCTTGCATGGCTGCTGGTTTACGGTCGATCAGGGCGATGTGCGGTTGTGTGCCCAGCGTGAATTGGCATCGCTCGATGAGCCAGCGTTCTGCGACGTGACTCGCGGGTTCATTTCCCAGGCACGTGAAGCGCGCGCTTTTTTACAGGCTTGAATAAAAAAGCGCCGCTTCAATGCGGCGCTTTTTTTACTGTTTTCGTTATCAGCTCTTCAGTTCAAACCCCTCTTTCTTCAAGTCGCGAGCCGCTTCCTTGAGCGATGCCGATGGTCGTGACAATTCGCCGTCGAAAGTGTAACCAATCGGCTTGTCCTGGTCTGCGCCATAAACGAAGTTGATGCGCCCCAGTGTTTTAGTGACGCTCACATTCGCTCCACTGTTATAGCTGACCAACGGTGTTGGTGAGGTGAAGTTTTCAGCCTGGGTCGCGGTGTGGAATACCACCAGACGCTTGATGCGCATCTCGTTGCGATCCTCCAGCAGGCTGGAGAGGTCGCTTTGAGTCATGGTGCCGTTGAGGCTGCCTTCATCGATCTTGTCGACCAGTGAGTCCTTCGGTTCCAGCCGTACGCGTGCCAGCGTCCCGATACTGCCCTCCATCTCCTTGAGCATGGCGCGAAGTTTCGGGTCCTGGCGCATGAATTCGGCAACTCTTGTCGCATTGCCCGGGGCGCTCGCGTCGCGCACGGAACTCATTATTTTGGTAAGTATGCTTTCACTGGACAGGCCGGAGAGGTTGGTTTTGCTGGTTTCAAAGCGTGCGTTGTCCATCACGCTGTGCTTGTTGGCTGATGCCCGATGCTCGACCGCCGCGCGTTTCAAGTCGCGCAATGCCTTGTACTGCTTGTCGTTGTCTTTGGGCGGTGGTATGTCGGCAAACAGTTCTTCAAGCCCGTCGAGTTGCGCCTGAATAACCTCATCCGGTTTCTTGCCTGTGTAGCGTGCATTCAGAGGGTCGGCCAGCTCCGCCAGTTTTGCTTTGGTCGTGTTGTCCAGGAACGCTTCCCCAAGGCCCTTCGACAATTTGCTCAGACCTTCAGTCGTTATCGGCTTGGCGACGTTGTAACGAAACTTGATCCGTTTGACCGTCCTGTTCTCCACGCTGAAATTGAGCGCTCCGCCCAGGTTGTTGGCGGCTGTTTGTGATGCGGGGGTAGGGCCTGGGGCGGAGGCGGGTGTGCCCGTGGGGGCCGTGTGGCTGCCGCCGATCTGAGCGCGAAGCTGCCCGCCGGCCGTCACGTTATTCAAAAAGCGCGGGCGGTTTTTACCGCCTTCCTTCAGTTCGGTCTTGTCGTTTTTCTGGGTCAACGAATAATCGGTGTAGGTCATCAGGTTAACGGTGATGTTCGCAGCGAATCCGCCGCGCACTACCGCAGAAAACGAATCGCTGTTGGGGTCGGCATTCGGGTCTCGGTCTTCGGTCAGGTTTATTCCGGCGCGTATATCGGCAGTTCCACCTGCCGTGAGGTCGAAGTTGAATCGCCGAGCCTCGTAGCTCTCATGGTCCACTGCTTTTTTCAGCACCTGCAATGGATTCAACTGACCTTCAAACAGGTCGTCGACGAATGCGTCGATGTCTTCATCCGGAACATTGAAGACCACCCCGGCGCGCTGGCTGGCGGCGACGGTGGCGGTCACGTCCACGCCCAGGCGAAAGTTGGGGGTCAGTGTGCGGTTGTTGCCGACATCAACACTGCGTGCAGGATTATTTGCGTCAAAAAAGCCCGGCCAGTAGTCTTTGCCGGCACCGAAACCGCCGCTCACGTTTCCCGCACCTTCGCTAATGAGGTACAGCGTAACGCCGCCCTCGCAACGCTCGGCATTGAGTATGTAGTTACGGTTACCGGTGGCACCTGCCGTTGGCCAGAGCCCTGTAGCCTTGTCGGCAAGAATGATGAACGGGGTGGTGAGGTTCACTCCGTAGCTGCGCTGCAGCCCGACTTCGTCGTCGCCATGCTCCAGTTGCTTGAGCATGCTTTTGAATTTTCCGGCCAGCTCGGCCTGGTCCTTGCTGCCTGTGGCTGCGCGCATATTGACGCTGACGGCATGGTCCGCTTTTTTGAACGACTTGAGGAATGTCTTGACCGATTCGTAACCGCTTTCCAGCGCTTTGTTATCGGTAAAGCCCATGTCTGTGACCACCTTGACCGGGTTTTCGCCGTAAGTCACATCACGCAGCGTCGCCAGCTTTTTTTGTAACGGCTCTATGTCGCTTTGCGGCGGTAGCTGTTCGACCTGGTCGAGCAGCGCGCCAAGGCTTTTCAGTGTGACCAGATCCAGCGCCAGGCGCGCTTTGCTCAGGCCATGATCCTCGCTGGCATCGCGGCGCTGTCCCAAAGGTATGTCGGCTTTCTGGTGGCTGAGTTTCAGCCCTTGATGCTTCAGCGTGCCGAGCAACTTTTTGGTGGGGTTTTCAGCAGACGGAGCCACTTGAGTCAAGGCATCCTGCAGCTCCTTGACCAAGTCATGTCCAGAGCTTTTGAAGTTGAGCTTTGTGCCCAGATCAGCAAGCTTCTTGCCAAACTGCATGCGCACCGACGGCTTGGCCAGCTCGCCATGCTGGTTGAGAATGCCGTCCTGCTGTTTAAGGTTTTTCGCCTTGCCATAGCTCTGACCGATCGACATCAGCGCGGTGTAGCTGTGATTTTCCAGCTCGTCGCGCAGGGTTTCCAGTTCCTTGACCAGCGTAGCGCCTTGAGGCCCCAGTTTTGCTTCCAGTGCGGTGATGCGCGCTTTCAGGTCTTGACCCCGTGCCGGAGGCCTTCCCCCGGACTCATGGATCAGCTCCAGTTGCTTGAACAGCATCGACTCGGTTTCATAAACCTCTTTCAGACCCAGGCGACCCTGGTAGCGATGCTGAATATGGTCACCTACGTTCTTCATCCAGCGGGGCGTTTCTGCGGTGTTTTTGTAGATGTTGGCGCGGATGAACTCGCTGGTGCTGGCTTTTTTGGATTTCTCCACACCGCTGCGCCCGAATGTATTGACGTCCATTCTGAGCGTCAGCCCGGTTTTTGGAATTCGCCAGGTCTTGTTTGAACCTGTGATGCGCGAGTGCACATCATTCAAACCGTTTTCTTCTACCGGGCGCTGTTCGAACCTTTGCCATTGGCCTGCCTTGAGCTGCATAAGACCCTTGCCCTCGGCGTCTTCGATCTGGGCGCTGAGCACGTTGTCGTCGTTGGTGAAAAGTGCCTTGACCGGCTGCCCTCCGGGCAGCGCAACCGGCGTCCAGCGGGCTCGCAACTGGTCCCCCAGCTTTGTCGATTGCCAGGCTTCCTTGGGCAGGCAGTAAAGCCCGCCGGTACTGGTGAGGGCGTGCAGGTTGTGTTTTTCGTCCAGCGACAGGCTCTTGATATCGCCTTCCAGCCCGGGAATGTCGAGTTTGACGGGTTTGTGGTCCTTGCTGTGAGCAGTCAGCGTGTTCTTGTCATCAAGGGCAACGAAGCGTTTGCTGCTGACCATTGCGAAGGCGGTGATGACCCGGTCATCGAGGCCCTCGATTTCCTTGCCCATTTCGACTTTTGTCGAGCGTGCGGTCTGCGCCAGTGCTGTGTTGCGGTCAAAAGCCATGTTGGGGTGTTCGGCCGCAATCTTGAGTGCGTGCAGCTTGCCTCCCTTGAGTACATAAGCATTGCTGTCGGCGCCGCGTTGCAGGCGATCGATATCTTTTATGCCTGCGTCTTTCCAGCATTCTGGCGTTGCGTCCCAGCGCTGAATGCGTCCTTCACTCAGGCCAACCAGGCCCGCACGATCGAGGTTGAGCCGGTCAGCGGCGGTGGGTGGCGGGGGCATGGTCAGGCCGCGATTGTTGTTCAGTACCAGCGCATTGGTCAGGTTCCAGCCGCTTTGCAGTTTTGAGCTTTGCTCGTCTAGAGCGTGGGAGTGAGTCTCGCCCTGACGGTTTTTGATCAGCGCGTGAACACCGCCGTCGTCCCCGTTGATGAATCCGGTGACGCGGTTGTGGCCTCCGAGGGGCACGCCTTCCAGCTGAAAGTTTGCCTGCTCGGGCATCAGCTTCAATTTCGGGTCATCGCCCTCGAATGCGCTACGGTCCGCACTGTAAAGTCTGCCCTGAGTGTCAGCGATAAACAGCTTGTCGCCACTCAAACCGACCGCCGCCGCCTGCGCCTTGCCGCCGTCGAGCTCAAGGCCTTTGGTTTTTTTCGGCGTCAGCCCGCCAATCACCGGGCTCATGTCAGTCAGTAGTATCGCCTGGGTCGTTTTGCCGCTGAGCAACGCTGCTCTGTTGTCCGGCGCGACTGAAAATGACTGCAGGTCTTCGACTTCCACGTGCGGCATGACCGGGCTCGACAAGTCGACCACGGCATCGTCACTTTTTGCATAAACCGAGCCGTTGCCGCCAGTGGACAGGCTGTTGAAAGCGGTATCCTCCAGGCCTTCCGGTATTTTCCAGCGAGTGCTTATCGGGTCGAACTGATAGAGCCGGTCCTCATGCACACGCATACGCTCGCCGTCGTGACTGAGAAGCACATTGGTAATGTGAGCGATGTGTGCCTTGCCTGGGAGCTCCTGGGTTTTGCGGCCGCTGGCGGTGTCGATGTGAATGTTGCCGTCTTCACGCTCCATTTTCACGGCCGGTGGTTTCTTTCCTTCTATAAGGAGTGCTTCGTTGCTGCTACGGATCACGGCCAGCGAGCTGTCGTCTTGCGCCAGGTGCAGAAGGTGCCCGTTGGCCTGTAGCAACTGGTGCCCGTGCACGCCGTCTTTGCTTTGGTGGGCCAGGTAGGTTTGCTTGGGGGTGGCGAGAATCGAATCCAGTAACGGCGCCAGACCGGGCGTATTGAACGTTGAGAAATCAGGCTTTCCCTTGGCGTCCAATTGAATGGTGCCTTGCGGCTCCGGGTTACGAACCAGTTTTTCGTCTTTCAGCTCGAAACGGCCTCCGTTGCTGCGCGTCATCCCCTCAGCGCCTTGCAGGCGACTGCCAGATAACCGGGATTGGCGAGTGGCATTTGCCACCGCTTCTTCATCGGTCATCGGGTAGTCTGAATCGAGGTAGGAGGCACTGCGCTCAAGGCGGTCTTGCGGCAGATCAAATCTTACGCGCAGGTTTTTACGGGAGGCTGCCTCTGGATGGGACGACACTTCTTCTATTTCATGTGTCTGCGCTCCGGAGCTGCTCGCCTGGTTCGTGCGGGTACGCAGAATCGACTTGGGTACGCTGTTGGCGTTCTGCGGGCTGCTGCTGGAAGCACTGGATTCGCGAGCTTTGTTTCTGGCCGTATCCGTATTTGAAAGGGGCTGGGAGGTTTTGACGTTTTTCGCGGTGGGCGGCGTGGCAGCTTTCTGCTGCGGCGCTTTGGATTTCTGGAACAATTTACCGACGCTTTTCAGCGCCCGCTTGCCGACACTGCTCAACGAGTGCGAAGAGCGTTGCCTGGGTTGTTCGGCTCTTTGCTGCAGATCAGTTGCAGCACGTGCGTCAGGGGTGACGGTTGGCTGAATGATGCTTCCGGTGTTCCGGTGGATCGATGGTGACTGCACGGTGAATCTCCCTGTCCATGTTATCGCTTATAGCCGCCTGATACGAAACGTGAAAACTCCTTCACAGGATGAGTGGCATGCAATGCCAGCGGGTTCCATCGGAAAAACTTATGGCTGAAAGGATTCAGCGATGCGTTGTGTGCGGCGATCTCGGTTTCAAAAGGGAACCGTAACGGCGAGCGCGCCACGTAGGGTGGACACGCTCAGGACATTCCCGCCCATGCCCGCCGTCGCCTTCCCCGTATCGAGCCCACGCTTGCTGGCTCGCGCTGTTCAAATCGCAGTCCTCGCTATGGGCGCCTTGTGTGTGGGCTGCCAGTCTGTGGACTATTCGCCGCCGCGTCAGGACCGTCCGCCGCGGCTGGTGTCGGGGCTGGTCTATTGGGGGGGAGATGATAAGGAAGGTTCGCGGGCTGCAGACAAAATCTCCGATCTGCCTGTTTATAACGGCGAGGACGTGTGGCAGCGGGTTGCCCAGCGCTGCAGGCTGGTCGATGGCCAAGGCATGAATGAGCGTATCGCTCGCCAGCGCGACTGGTTGCTGAGCAATCGCGGATTTATCACGGGGGCCAGTGTCCGGGCCAGCCCTTATCTGCATTTTATTGTCGAGCGCCTGGACGAGCGCAACATGCCGCTGGAGCTGGCACTGCTGCCGATGATCGAAAGCTCTTATAACCCCATGGCCAACTCTCCGGCCGCTGCGGCAGGTTTGTGGCAATTCATTCCATCCACGGGGCGCAGCTTCAATCTGCATCAAAGCGCGACCTACGACGCTCGCCGTGACGTGGTGGCCTCCAGCAAGGCGGCGATGGATTACCTGACCCGCTTGCATGATCAGTTCAATAATGACTGGCTGCTGGCGCTGGCCGCCTATAACGCGGGGGAGGGCACCGTCGGTCGGGCGATCGAGGCCAACCGACGGCGTGGTCTGCCTGTGGACTACTGGAATCTGAATTTACCCAAGGAAACCCAGGATTACGTGCCCAGACTGTTGGCGCTCTCAATGGTTGTGCGCAACCCCAATGCCTACGGTGTGAAACTGACCCCGGTCGCCAACACGCCGTATTTTGACGTAGTCGAGCTTAACCATGCCGTAGACCTGACCCAGCTCGCGGCCACGGCGGGTGTGGATGAGGGCCAGTTGTTGCGGCTGAACTCGGCATTCCTGCGCAAAAAGACCTTCGATGGACCGGGACGTCTGCTGATACCTAAAACCCAGAATCGCGTGCTCACGACCAGCATCGCGCGCATTACCGGTGAGTCCCCGGTGACTGCCAGCATCCCGCTGGTCACCCCTTCAGCCATTGTGAAACGGGCGGCTGAGCGTCTGCCCGCGCCCTCGCCTGTGGCTGAGCGTCCAGTGCGTGTTGCAGAGCGTCCGCCGCTGCCCAAGCCCGTGCAGTCGGCTCAGTTAGCCGAAAACCTGCCTTCGCCCAAAACAGCTCAGCCGTTGCCGGTGGCTCAGCAGCCCACCGCGCCTGAGGCGTTACAGCCAGCTCCTGCAACTGAATCAGCGCCGGCGGTAGAGATCGCCCAATCCGCACCTGTTGTGGAACCTGATCCGCTTACAAACCGGATACAGTTGCCCCGCATCAGGGATGACCGTTCGTCGCCTCGCAAGCGTGATGACGACGAGTATCGCAGCGGTCCGCGCGAGCTGCCTACGGGGCCGCGCGTCGTGGTTTTTGCCAGTGATCCACGCCAATAACCCCGGTTTTACTCGATTGTTCTATTGAAAACCCCTGAAAAGCGCACTTTTTTGGTGCTTTTTCTCGTTGTCGGACAATATTGATCTGCCTCAATACAACTTCTTTTATTGAGCGTTACCCGTTTTTTGGATCCTAAAGATGGCGCTTAGCCATATGATGTAGAGCGCTACATATGATTATTTTGATGAACTTTTTTAGCCGAATGTAAGTGAAAGATTACACACATTTAGAAACATTCTAGGTGATGGCACGCGATCATCGATCGTATTAACCGCCTGGTTCACAGAACCTAAACCTGCGGTTCCGGTATTAAGCTACGCTGAATCCTTTCCGCGAATCCTTAGATGGCTGTGCCTGGAAATAGTCTAAGCAGGTGGGCTTTTGTTCGGATTGCCGAATGCGATGATGACTAAATGCCAGTACTAGTGGTGCCGAAAAACCGGGGCTATGACCGCTTTGCCAGTATCCAAGCCTCTGTGTTGTTCGGAAATCCGACTGCTCGTGGGGCGGAACTAAGCTGGTCGTATCGACTGTTATAAAGTGCAAATAGTTAGTGTCAGGCTGTTGTTTGGTTTCTCGTGTTATTGTTGTTCGCTTCTTTAAGCTCGCCGCTAAAAACCGTTTGGTTTTCTTGTTTTGTGTGTTCGGTTTTCTTCTGCTTCCTTACTTGTGATCCCTTTAGTTGTTTTTGAAAAGTCTTATATGTTTCTCTCGAGTAGTGACGAGAAGTTAGTTGCGTTTCATTGCGCGATTTTGGGGCGCTTGCTGCTCAAAGGTGCCTGCTCTTGTCCCGGATCACAGCTGCTTTGAGGTGTGGAGAGGCCCTATGGCTGCGGGGCGAGCCAGCGCATGGACGCTGTAAGCGCTTGTTCGCATTGGAGTAACGATAGATTAAAGCAATCATCTCAAGAGCCTGAGTCTATCGGTAGGGTCGTCTTGGTATGGTGATATTAATATGATAGTAATTCTCAACTTTGTGATCTTTTTCTCATTTCCCGGGGAACTAAATTAATATATTTCTGCCTTGTAAGACGTGGTATTAATACTCCGCTTGCCACCCACCATGAGAGTGAACGATGAGTACAGGCATCGATAAGGACGTCCGAGAGTGTTGGGGCGTAACTGCATTATCAGCGGGTCATCAAATTGTAATGAATAGCGCGTTTCTGGATATGGACTTGCTGTTGTGCGGGGAAACCGGCACCGGCAAGGACACACTGGCCAACCGCATTCACGAGTTGTCCAGCAGGTCGGGACCCTTTGTGGGCATGAACTGCGCCGCCATTCCCGAGTCGCTGGCAGAGAGCCAGTTATTCGGTGTGGTCAACGGTGCATTCACCGGCGTATGCCGGGCTCGCGAGGGCTACATAGAGGCCTCCAGTGGTGGCACCTTGTACCTGGATGAAATCGACAGCATGCCGTTGAGCCTGCAGGCCAAACTGCTGCGTGTGTTGGAGAGTCGAGGTATCGAGCGTCTGGGCTCGACCGAATTCATCCCGGTGGATCTGCGGATCATTGCCTCGGCCCAGCGGCCACTGGATGAACTGGTGGAACAAGGACTTTTCCGTCGCGACCTGTTTTTTCGGCTCAACGTGCTGACGCTTCACTTGCCAGCCTTGCGCAAACGTCGTGAACAGATCCTGCCATTGTTCGACCAGTTCACCCAGGGTATCGCTGCCGAGTTCGGACGTCCCGCTCCTGCGCTGGACAGCGGGCGTGTGCAGCTGCTGCTCAGCCACGACTGGCCGGGCAACATCCGCGAATTGAAGTCTGCAGCCAAGCGCTTCGTACTCGGCTTCCCCTTGCTGGGCGCCGACCCTGTGGAAGCGCTTGACCCTGCCACGGGGCTGCGCACGCAAATGCGCATCATCGAGAAAATGCTCATCCAGGATGCCTTGAAGCGGCACAGGCACAATTTCGACGCGGTGCTTCAGGAGTTGGAGTTGCCAAGACGCACCCTGTATCACCGCATGAAGGAACTGGGAGTTGCAGCGCCGATCGCTGCGACGGCCGGGGTCTGAAACGCAGGTGTGGTTATGCAACGTTGATGTCCTGGGGGTCATGGGATGAGTCTTGATGAAAGGTTTGAGGATGATCTGGACGAGGAGCGGGTTCCGAATCTGGGGATAGTTGCCGAAAGTATTTCGCAACTGGGTATCGACGTGCTGCTATCGGGTGAGACCGGCACGGGCAAAGACACGATTGCCCGACGGATTCATGAGATGTCAGGCCGCAAAGGGCGCCTGGTGGCGATGAATTGCGCGGCCATTCCGGAGTCCCTCGCTGAGAGCGAGTTATTCGGCGTGGTCAGCGGTGCCTACACCGGCGCTGATCGCTCCAGAGTCGGTTATGTCGAAGCGGCGCAGGGCGGCACGCTGTACCTGGATGAGATCGATAGCATGCCGCTGAGCCTGCAAGCCAAACTGCTGAGGGTGCTGGAAACCCGAGCGCTTGAACGGCTGGGTTCGACGTCGACGATCAAGCTGGATATCTGCGTGATCGCCTCCGCCCAATGCTCGCTGGACGACGCCGTCGAGCGGGGGCAGTTTCGTCGCGATCTGTATTTTCGCCTGAACGTCCTGACACTCAAGCTTCCTCCGCTACGTACCCAGTCCGATCGCATCGTTCCCCTGTTCACACGTTTTACGGCCGCCGCCGCGAGGGAGCTCGGTGTTCCCGTTCCCGATGTTTGCCCACTGCTGCACAAAGTGCTGCTGGGCCACGACTGGCCCGGCAATATCCGTGAGCTCAAGGCTGCAGCCAAACGCCATGTGCTGGGTTTCCCCTTGCTGGGCGCCGAGCCGCAGGGCGAAGAGCACTTGGCCTGTGGGCTCAAATCGCAATTGCGAGTGATCGAAAAAGCCCTGATTCAGGAGTCGCTCAAGCGCCACGACAATTGTGTGGATTCGGTAAGCCTGGAACTGGACGTGCCACGCCGTACGCTCTATCGACGCATCAAAGAATTGCAGATCTGATTTTTTGCAAAGACGCTGGAACCGATTCGCAGGCTGCTGCCACCTAGTGAGTACCAAGCAATCACGCTGGTAAATCTTAAGGGGCATCAAATCATGGTCGCATTTGCAGGATTAACCTCCAAACTCACCAACCTTGGTAACAGCGCCGTTGGCGGTGTCGGCGGCGCATTGCAGGGTGTCAACACGGTTGCTTCCAACGCCACTCTTCAGAAAAACATTCTTTCGGGCACCGGCGACAGCCTGTCGGTTGATGCACAAGCCAAGGCCAGTAAAGAGTCCGACGCCAACGGCGCGAAGCTGATCGCGATGCAGGCCCAGGAAACCATGAAGAAGCAGACCATGGACGTGCTCAACGCCATCCAGGCCGGCAAAGAAGACTCTACCAACAAGAAGATCAGTGCCACAGCGACGAACGCTAAAGGTATCAGTTACTAATTATTTCTGATTGCCCCCTCATCAGAGGGGGCCGCTACCTTGGGATGGGCGTTTTATGCAAGCACTTAACAGCATCAGTTCGTTGCAAACCTCTGCATCATTGTTCCCCGTGTCGCTCAACAGCGATGTGAGCGCCAACACCAGCACTTCCAGCAAAGAGCTCAAGGCTGTGATCGATCAGCTGGTTCAGGCGCTGACCCAAAGTGGGCAGCTCGATGAAACCTCACCGCTCGGCAAAATGCTCGCCAAGGCCATGGCTGCGGATGGCAAGTCGGCTAACAGCATCGATGACATCACTGCATCGCTCGACAAGCTGATCCACGAAAAGCTCGGCGACAATTTCGGTGCCTCTGCCGGCATCGGCGCGGGTGGCGGTGGCGGTGGCATTGGCGGGGCGGGTTCTGGTTCGGGTGTCGGTGGCGGTCTGAGCAGCGACGCGGGTGCCGGGCAATCCGATCTGATGAGCCAGGTCCTGAACGGCCTCGGCAAAGCCGTGCTGGACGATCTGCTGACACCGAGTGGTGAAGGCGGAACAACCTTTTCCAGTGATGACATGCCGACCCTGGAAAAAGTCGCCCAGTTCATGGACGACAACAAGGCCCAGTTCCCTACTCGGGACGGCGGCTCGTGGATGAACGAGCTGAAGGAAGACAACGGCCTGGATGCACAGGAAACCGCTCAGTTTCGTTCGGCTCTCGACGTCATTGGTCAACAGCTCGGCCAGCAACAAGGTGATGCCAGTGGCGTTACCAGTGGCGGCGGTCTGGGTTCGCCCGTGAGTGACACCTCCCTGGGTAATCCTGCAATCGATGCCAACACAGGTCCCGCGGCCAATGGCAATGCCAGCGTCGACGTAGGTCAACTGATCGGTCAACTCATCGACCGTGGTTTGCAGTCGGTTTCGTCGGGTGGCGGTCTGGGTACACCGGTCGACAATTCCACGCAGCCGGCAGGTGGCACGCCAGCGGCTAACCCGACGGGCAACGTGTCCAATCAGGACCTGGGTCAACTGCTGAGCGGCTTGCTGCAACGCGGGCTGGAAGCGACGCTTCAGGATGCTGGCAACACCGGCGCCGACCTGCAATCCAGCGCTGCGCAAGTGGCAGCTCAGCTGATCAATGCGCTGTTGCAAGGCACCAATAACCAGACTAACCAGGCTGTGGCCTGACTGACAGCCGCCTGACGGAGAACCAGTGTGACCATTTCCCAACTCAGCAATTTGAAAAGTGTATCGCCGGAGCTTGGGCAGAATGCTCATCAGGGGCTCGGCTCCGAACCCGTTCAGGCGGATGTCGACCTATTCAATGCGGCGATGCGCCCTGACAGCGGGCCCGCAGCGTCGCACCTGTCCGACCGGATAGCCAGTGCGCTGTCCGAGCGGCTGGGCAGTACCGAGAAGCTTTCACAGCAAGCATTACGCCAGATGAAGAAAGTGTCGAACACCGAAGATCCTGGAGACATCGTGCAGATGAGTCGGGCGTTGTCGCAGTGCTCGTTGCAAATGGCGTTGACGACCAAGGTCGTGAGCAAGAGCGCTCAGGCGCTCGACAAGTTGACCAACCTGCAGTAGAGGTTTCCGTGAATTTTCTGAGCGCAGGGCTGCTGCTGTTGTGCATGCTGCTGCTCGGCGGCTGCAGTGATGAGACTGATTTGTTCACTGGCTTGTCCGAGCAGGATTCCAATGAGGTCGTAGCGCGCCTCGCCGATCAGCATATCGATGCGCGTAAACGTCTGGAGAAAACCGGCGTTGTCGTGACTGTCGCCACCAGCGAAATGAACCGCGCCGTGCGCGTGCTCGACGCTGCGGGTCTGCCTCGGCGCTCGCGCACCACGCTGGGGGAGATTTTCAAGAAGGAAGGGGTGATTTCGACGCCGCTTGAAGAGCGTGCCCGTTACATCTACGCCTTGTCCCAGGAACTTGAAGCCACGCTGTCGCAGATCGACGGAGTCATTGTGGCCAGAGTGCATGTGGTGCTGCCCGAGCGCATCGCGCCGGGCGAACCTGTTCAACCGGCTTCTGCTGCGGTGTTCATCAAGCACTCTGCTGCGCTTGATCCCGACAGTGTGCGCGGACGTATTCAACAGATGGTCGCCAGCAGTATTCCCGGCATGTCCACGCAATCTGTCGATTCGAAAAAGTTTTCCATCGTGTTTGTGCCTGCTGCAGAGTTTCAAGAGACCACACAATGGGTGAGCTTCGGGCCCTTCAAGCTGGACAGCACGAACCTGCCGTTCTGGAACCTGATGCTCTGGGTGGCACCTGTCGGTCTTGCGTTGGTGTTGCTGATCGGTGCACTGCTGGTGCGCAGTGACTGGCGCGCCAGTCTGTTGCGACGGATCGGGTTTGGCAGTCGCGGTCGTTCAACGCTGCCGGCACGTGCATGATGAGCCTTTCTGCCGAGGATCACTGGATTCACTGGTGGTGCAACCCCTGGCAGTGGGCTCATTCGCAGTGGCATGACCGATTCGCCAACGCTCGTGGGTTATCGGTCAGTGACTGCGATGCGCTCATGGCCAGCCGTCATGGCGTGTTTCTGCAGAGTCTGGGCATTGACCCGGCTCAGCCGCCAGCGCCCGCGGAACCGGTGCTGCGCTGGTTGGCGCTGACGCCCTCGCAGCGTGAGCAGGCGCTAAGCCTGGCGCAGTGCATCTGCTTCTCCCGTAACGAAAGCGACGGCCCTGACGGTCAATGGTGCTGGGGGTTGACCAAAGCGCTGCGCCCCGGTGTCTGGCTGGAGTTTGAACATGAGGACGCGCGTCTTCTGCTGGGCGCCTGGCTTGGGCCGCAATACTGGTCGCGACTGCGTCTGGAGTGGCCGCCCAATGAAGTGCCCGACACCCCCGGCAAGGCACCCGAAAACAAACTTCAGGCGTTATGGCAGGCCATCATGTGGCGCGTCACGGCTGCCTGAATCCGAACCAGCTTCTCTGCATCAGGAATACGCCCATGCTCGCCAAACGCAGTATTGCTCTGACGGCCGCTACGCTGCTGCGCGAACCGATCTTGCGCCGCGAAGACATCGCCGACAGCCTGCTGGCGCGCGACATCCTGGCAGACGCGCGGCAGCAGGCCACGCAGATACTGGCCCTTGAGCAAGAGAAAGCCGAGCACCTTCAGCAGCAGGCGCTGGCGCAGTTCTGGGAAAACGCCAACGCGTTTCTCGGCGAGCTTCAGGTGCAGCGCGAGGCGTTGCAGGAGCAGGCAATGACCGCCGTAGAAGAACTGTTGAGTGAATCCCTGCGGCACTTGTTAGACGACACCACGCTGGCCGAACGTGCGCGGGCGCTGGCCAGAAACCTGGCCGCCAGCCAGCTCAATGAAGCGGTCGCGACGCTCAGTGTTCACCCCCAAATAGCCGACGCCGTGGCTGAGTGGCTGGCAGACAGCCGTTTTTCCGAGCACTGGCAACTCAAGCGCGATGCAACGATCGCCTCGGACAGCTTGCGTCTGAGCGATGCCAATGGCGCGTTCGATATCGCTTGGGCAGACCTGCGCAAGGGGCTGCTGGGTGTCGAGCCTGCTGCCTGATACACACTCTCTGCACTCACTTGATCGCATGATGGAACCGCTCGGCGGGTTTGCTCCACTCAAGGTTTGAACCCTTCTGCTGGAGCACCAGGACATGATCAGTTTCAACAGCTTGCAACGCCATCTCGACAACTCGGTGAGCCGTGCTCACACCAACATGGACCAGGCAGCGATGGAAGCCTCCGAGAGTGGCACCGTCGAAGACCTGCAGGCATTCAACGATGCCCAGCAGCAGGTCGATGTCGCCGGTATTGCCGTCAATGAATGCCTGCGTGCCAAGCACGGTATCAATAAAGCAGTCATCGATGGAATTCAGTGAATTCACCGAGATCGTTGGCCAGTGGTCTACCCAGCGTCCAGCGATGCCGCTGGACTGCTGGATCGATGACGCCAATGCTCGGCTGGCGGTCGTCGGCGACGGGGTGCGTTGCAGTATCGAACTGCTCGACCCGTACGACGCCGGTGACCCGCAACGGCTCGAAGCCTTGCTTGGCGAGGGCGGCGCAAGCCTGGCGTGTGCCTGCGACGGCGCGCTGGCCATCGATCCGCAGACCCGCTGCGTAGTGCTGGTCAGCTGGATGGCAAACCCCTGCAGCCTCGGTGACCTGCTCGATCGCCTGGAAAGCCTGGCCAATCAGCGCGCGGCCATGCTCAGCCTGATGCAAACCACTATTCGTAACACGACGCCCACTTTGTCCGGGCGTTCGATCCTCAATCACCGGCAACCGGGAGTGTGAAATGCGCAAGGCCTTAATTTGGTTGCCTTTATTGTTGATCGGGGTGATCCCTGCCACGTGGGCGGTCACCCCAGAAGCCTGGAAACACACCGCCTACGCCTATGATGCCCGGCAGACCGAGTTGTCTACTGCCCTGGCTGACTTTGCCAGGGAGTTCGGCATGTCGCTCGACATGTCGCCTGTCCAGGGCAAGCTCGACGGCCGTATTCGTGCTCAGAACCCTGAAGAGTTTCTTGAGCGGCTGAGTCAGGAATACCACTTCCAGTGGTTCGTCTATAACGACACGCTGTATGTCAGCCCTTCCAGCGAGCACACCTCGGCGCGCATCGAAGTCTCGCCGGATGCGGTGGACGACCTGCAAACGGCGCTGACCGATGTCGGTCTGCTGGACAAGCGTTTTGGCTGGGGCTCGCTGCCTGACGAAGGCGTGGTTCTGGTTCGTGGTCCGGCCAAATACGTGGAGTTTGTGCGCGACTACAGCAAGAAAGTCGAAAAGCCCGACGAGAAGGCCGACAAGCAAGATGTTGTCGTGCTGCCACTCAAATACGCCAACGCGGCTGATCGGACTATTCGCTACCGTGACCAGCAGTTAGTGGTGGCCGGTGTCGCCAGTATTCTTCAAGAGCTGCTGGAAAGCCGTTCGCGTGGCGAAAGCATTGACAGCGTGAACCTGTTGCCGGGGCAGGGCAGCAGTGTTGCCAACAGCACAGGTGTCGCGGCCGCCGGCCTGCCTTACAACCTGGGCTCCAATGGTATCGATACGGGAGCACTGCAACAGGGCATTGACCGCGTATTGAACTTCAACAGCAAAAAAACTGCCAAGGGTCATGCCTCAGGCAAGGCAAATATCCGCGTAAGCGCTGATGTGCGTAACAACTCCGTATTGATTTACGACCTGCCAGAGCGCAAGGCCATGTACCAGAAACTGGTCAAGGAGCTGGACGTTCCGCGCAACCTGATCGAAATCGATGCGGTCATTCTCGACATCGACCGCAATGAACTGGCTGAACTGTCCAGTCGCTGGAATTTCAATGCCGGCAGCGTCGGAGGTGGTGCCAACCTGTTTGATGCAGGCACCAGTTCAACGTTGTTCTTGCAGAACGCCAGCAAGTTTTCTGCCGAATTGCATGCGCTTGAAGGCAATGGTTCTGCGTCAGTCATCGGCAACCCGTCGATCCTGACCCTGGAGAATCAGCCTGCAGTGATCGACCTCAGTCGCACCGAATACCTGACGGCCACTTCCGAGCGGGCCGCTGACATTCTGCCCATCACGGCGGGCACCAGCCTTCAAGTGATTCCGCGTTCGCTGGACAACGATGGCAAGCCTCAGGTGCAAATGATCGTGGACATCGAGGATGGCCAGATCGATGTGTCGACGATCAATGACACCCAGCCCAGTGTGCGCCGCGGCAATGTCAGCACCCAGGCGGTGATTGCCGAGCACGGCTCGCTGGTCATCGGCGGCTTCCACGGTCTGGAAGCCAATGACAGGATTCACAAGATCCCGCTGTTGGGCGACATTCCCTATATCGGCAAGCTGCTGTTCCAGTCCCGCAGTCGCGAACTGAGTCAGCGCGAGCGGCTGTTCATTCTGACCCCTCGACTGATCGGCGATCAGGTCAATCCAGCACGCTATGTGCAGAACGGCAACCCTCATGACGTCGATGACCAGATGAAGAAGATCAAGGAGCGACGTGACGGAGGCGAGCTGCCAACGCGGGGCGACATCCAGAAAGTCTTTACCCAAATGATCGACGGCGCCGCCCCGGAAGGCCTGCGCGCTGGCCAGACCCTGCCCTTTGAAACCGATAGTCTGTGTGATCCGGGCGAAGGTCTGACGCTTGATGGGCAGCGCTCGCAGTGGTTCGTCAAAAAAGACTGGGGTGTTGCTGTGGTGGTTGCGCGTAACAACACGGACAAGCCGGTACGTATCGACGAAAGCCGATGCGGCGGTCGCTGGGTAATCGGCGTTGCGGCCTGGCCTCATGCATGGCTGCAGCCGGGTGAAGAAAGTGAGGTGTACATCGCTGTGCGCCAGCCGCAGATATCTAAAATGGCCAAAGAAAGCAGGCCGTCACTGCTCCGGGGAGCGAAACCATGATGATTCGTAGCCTAACGCTCTTGCTCTTGCTGTTTGCTACGCTGACAGGGTGTGCCACCCACGGCTGTGCGGGGAACGCTTGCAAACGCCCGGACTCCAACAACCGCGAGCTGGTCATTTGGTGGCCGCCCGACATGCGCGAAGGTCTGGACGACCGGGACCATGAGCGGGATTACACTGTCGTGCAGTTAAAGGATTAGAAATGATTGAGGTAACGGAAAAGTCGGCATTTTACGCTCAGGTTGCCGCCCAGAGCCCAGCAGTATGGCCAGTGGCCAATGGCGTCGCGTTTGTCAGTCGGCGCGAACACCATGATTGGGGGATCGCCTTGCACATAGAAGGCCGCGCGTTGCGTCCCGATCAACTGCGTGATGCACTGCAACGACGTTTTATGGAGTCAGAGCGTTTCAATCACTACTTCCTGTTTCTGGACGTACGACGCGACTTTGTGGTGTGGCACGCGGTCAACGAAAAACCGGGTTCCTACGCCAGCCTGGACGACATCCGCCGGCATGAATTGATGCTGGCAGGGCTGGACCATTTGAGCGAGGAAATGCACTGACCGCGTAAGCCGAGCGTGTTCATGAGCCCAGGCAAGACGGGTTCATGAACACTGCCTTGATATGAACACCTCCCGCCTTGCAACCCTCCTATACACCCTTCCCTGATACTTACCGTGCTTTGCGCTTGGCGCACCTCTCAAGACAGGACGCAGAGCGTCCAGAACGGCATGCCGACGCGGAGCGTCGCACGATAGTTGTCGTCAGGATTATCGTTCCTCACGCTCCAGCGTAGGAGTGCCCTGCGTGACGCTCCGCGTCACAGATCTGCGCCGCATCGCGATACTCAAGACCGGACGCAGAGCGTCGCACGATAGTTGGGATTATCGTTCCTCAAGCTCCAGTGGAATGCCTT